>NZ_JBSVQM010000023.1:0-68455 GCF_054863625.1 Clostridium sp. Marseille-QA1073
AGAGATCCCTATGCTGATACTAGCATAGGGATTTTTAAATCTTCAAATAAAAATAACACTATAAATTATATATATCAGAGAATTCAATATTTATACTATTTAGAATATTCGATTTAGTAACTTCGTCAATAGTATAAATAGCATTTTCTTTTGAGTTGTTAATAGGTAAGGAGATAGTAAAGGTCGATCCCATATTTAATTGACTTACTAAAGATATAGTGCCGCCGTGAAGGTTTATAAGACCCTTTACTAAAAATAATCCGAGTCCACTGCCCTCTACATTTCTAGAAAGAGAGGTATCTACTTGACTAAATTTGTCAAATATATAGGCTTGATTCTCTTTAGATATGCCTATTCCATTGTCAGAAATACTTATATAAATATAGTCTGTATCATAAGTTATATTCACAAAAACATTCATTTTATTAGGTGTAAATTTAATAGCATTAGATAACAAATTTAATATTATTTTTTCAAATTTATTGTAATCAATGAGAGCAAACAATTCTTCACTATCAGTATCAAATATTATAGATATATCTTTAAATTTTATATACTCGTTAGCGGAGGTGCATAAATTCTCGATTACATCAACTACATTATAATTTTGCAAGTCTAATATTAAAGAACTATCATCTAAAGCAGAGATATCTAGGATATTGTTTATTAATCTTAGTAATCTTAAACTATTTTGATGTATGTCAGAGATTCTACCAGATACCTTTAAGTCATTTAAAGTAGTTTTCTCACTTTTAGAGTAAAGTTGCAATAACTGAGTTCCAGATAATATAACATTTAATGGAGTTCTAAATTCATGCGAGATATTATTCATAAAGTGATTTTTTAGTTGATTATATTTAAGTTCTTCTTCAAGCTTAATTTTTTCTTTCTTAGCTTGATGTTTTAATTTATTAAATTTTATTAGTTTAAATATAAGAATAGTAATTATAACTATAAATATTATTATTAGTATAGTTTTAGATAATTCAATCTTTCTTTTAGTTTTATTTATACATTTTTTACGGTAATTTCTATGATTTTTACATTTTTCATGGTTCATAGTTCTATAAGTTCTGTATTTGGAGGTTGAGGTTTTAGCGTATAAGTTTAGCATAAAAGAATTTTTTGAAAATTTATTTTGATAAGTAACTGTATTAGCTTTAGTAGAGGCAGGGAAAATGATAAATATTATAAAAATTAAAATTAAAATTAAAATTTTAATAATAGAAGAATATTTCTCTTTCATAAACATACCCCCTCTAAATTTTTAAGCATATTATACCACTTTCATAGTAAATTATTTGTATAATTAAGGTAGAAAAAATTTAATTTTTAAAAATTTATTTGATTTTACACAGTAAAAAATAACTTTATATAATTAAGTTTAATATTAACTTTAATTACATAAAAATATTTAGAGTTATAAATCACAAAAAAGAATATAAAATTAGCATTTATTCATTATTTTGACAGTTATTTCAAATATATTTTTATTTAAATTGGTGAATTATATGAAAAAAATATTTGACATAGTAATTAGACCATGATATTATAACTTTAATTTATTTACGAACTAAATTTGATGAAGAGAACAAGTAAGTTATGATATCTGTCCCACAGAGAGTTGGCATTATGCTGAAAGCCAATGTTCAGAACATATCTGAACATCATCTCTGAGAAGTAAAACTGAAGCTCACTTTAGGTAAGTTTTACCGGAGTTCCACCGTTAAAAGGAACGCGTATCATGTGTACGTAGCTGAGTGCTATAAACTAATATAGTATTTTTTGGTTTATAGAATTAGGGTGGTAACGCGAGTAAAACTCGTCCCTTTTATGGGACGAGTTTTTTATTTTTATATACTAGAAAATTATGGATTTTATAAGAGCATTAACAGTGAAGAATTTATAAAGTAAATAATTAATCTTACACTATAAATTACTTATCTATATATAATTAAACATTAAAACTTATAAATAATAGCGCTATTAATATATATTAATTTTTAACATGAGCATGTTGTAAAAACTAATTAAATTTTACAATCCAGTTCATGAAATAGTAATAATTAAAGAATAATTTCGGAGGTGGTATTAATGGAATGTGATATAGATATTAAAAACTATTATAAAATTAATGAGTTTATATATGTTTGGAGGCATAAAAATGGAAAAATTATCAAGAAAAGATATGATGCTTATTAGCTTAATGCTTTTTTCAATGTTTTTTGGGGCAGGAAATTTAATAATTCCCCCCTTTTTAGGACAATCAGCAGGTACTTCTATGGGAAGTGCTATTTTAGGATTTATTCTTTCAGCGGTAGGATTACCAATATTAGGAGTAATTATTGTTTCTAAAGCTGGAGGATTACATAATTTAGCTAGTCGAGTACATCCCTTTTTTGCATCTGTTTTTACAGTATTGATTTATGTAGCTATTGGACCTTTTTTAGGTATTCCTCGTGCAGGAAGTTTGGCGTTTGAAATGGGAGTAGCGCCTTTCTTACCAAATCATATAAACTTAAGTGGGTGGATTCTATTTTTATATACTTTAGTTTATTTTTTAATAGCCTTTTGGCTTAGCTTAACACCTTCTAAATTAGTAGAGCGTTTTGGTAAAGTTTTAACTCCTCTATTATTAATTCTTATTTCAACTATATTTATTTATAGTATATTTAAGCCACTAGGTAGTTTTGGTGCGCCAAGTGGAGATTATGCAAAATTTCCTTTCTTTAAAGGATTTTTAGACGGATATGTGACTATGGATACCATAGCTGCTTTAAACTTTGGAGTTGTAATTTCATTAACTCTTAAACAGATGGGCATTGAAAAAGAAAAATCTCTTGTTTCAAATTCAATACGTGCAGGGTTAATAGCTGGCTTTTTCTTAACTATTATATATATCATATTGGCAGTTTTAGGTGCTTCAAATCAAGGAAGCTTAGAAACTACAGCAAATGGAGCAGTAATATTAACTAATGTAGTATTATATTTATTTGGTAAACCAGGCGTTGTATTATTGGGACTAATATTTTCTTTAGCTTGCTTAACTACATCTGTTGGACTCATTACATCTTGTAGCCAATATTTTGCTTCATTAACACCAAAAATTTCTTATAAATGTTGGGTTACAATACTGAGTATATCAAGTATGATTCTTGCAAATATGGGATTAACCAAAATTCTTATAATATCAGTACCAGTTTTAACTGCTATTTATCCAATGGCAATTACCCTTATCCTTCTTTCTTTTGCTCATGACTTTTTTAAGGGAAAATCTAGTGTATATATGTGTAGTATGATTTTTGTATCCTTAATTAGCATTATTGAAGCTCTTAAACAATCAGGGGTTAAGGTTGATGTTATAATTAACTTATTTAAGCATCTACCACTTTACTCAATGGGACTTGGATGGATAGTTCCAGCTATAATTGGCGCTGCTATTGGATTTATATTCACTTTTTCAAAGGAAGAATTAGTTAATGTTGATATATAATTAAGGCATCATATAAAAAGCAGCCTAGCTATTTAACTAGGTTGCTTTAAAAATAATTGCCATCAATCGTCTATTGGTTAAAGTTATAAAATGAAATACTTAAGGATGCAATTATATTAGTTATACATTAATTTTTTAGACAGTTTATTTATATTCTTCTTTATACAAGTCTGAAAACTCTAAGTTAACTTTAGTAACAATATTTGAAGATAAATCTTTATTAGCTTCAATAGTACTATTTTCTAATATTGTTATAGGTAATTCAACTGTAAAAGTAGAGCCTTTATTCACTTCACTATCAACATAAATCTTTCCATTGTGAAGTTCAACTATTGATTTTACAATAGACAGCCCAATACCACTTCCATCAGCATTTCTAGATAATGAATTATCTATTTGAGTAAATCTTTCAAAGATAGAAGTTTGTTTATCTTCAGGAATACCTATTCCAGTATCTTGTACTATTATCAGAACGTTATCTTCCTTTAATTTTACATTAATAGTTATTGATCCACCAGATTTCGTGAATTTTATTGCATTAGATAATAGATTTAGCACAACTCTTTCAATTTTGTCATAATCTACTGCAGTGTATATTTCCTCTTCTTCAGTATCAAATATAAGAGATATGTTCTTATTTTCAACATAGTCTACTGTGCTTAAAACTATATTTTCAACTACTTCAACAATATTAATATTTTCAAGCTTTAAATTTAGAAAACCTGCATCTAGTTTAGTTATATCTATAAGATTATTTATAATTCTAAGTAGTCTTAGCCCATTTTGATTAATGTAAGAGATTTTATCCTTAGCTCTTTCATTCTTATATACTATATCTCCTGACTTTTCATAGAGCTCTAGTAATTGAAGTCCAGCAAGCATAACATTAAGAGGAGTTCTTAACTCATGGGATATATTAGCTAAAAACTCGGTTTTAATTCTATCATATTTAATTATTTCATTTAATTCTTGTTGGTCTTCTAAAGATTTTTTTCTAAGTCTAGTAGAATTAATAGATTGAAACATAGTAATAAGAAGGAATGTACAAATTAATCCTAAGATTAATGATTTAATTTCACTAGGCATATCGAAGGGAATTAGCGGCTTGTTTAATATAATACTATCCTCTGGCAAGTCTTTCATATCTATATCAAATTTTATTAACTCATCATAATTAAAAGTATATTTAGATGAGTTATCATAAAGTAAAGGCATGCTAGATAAATTTTCATTCATTAATATTTTTAAAGCAAGATTTCCGATTTGTGCTCCTTGTTCCTCAGGATTATAAACTTTTCCGCCTATTATGCCCTTAATGCCTATATATCTGTTCTTGAGAGTATACATAGGAAGAGTACTGATTTGTTTTAAATTTTCAACTATCTCTTTTGGTGATAAATATATATTCTTCTTATTTTTAAAATGTCCAGCTATTAAATTTACTTCATTAGAATTGGAAGGATGAATCTGTGATATAACATCTTCTATATAATCGGAGCAAATATAATTTAATTTAATATTGCTAAAATGCTCATCTAGTAGTAATACTTCGTCTAGTAGCAATTGAGAATATATATTGGCATTTAGTAATATGTTTATTTGTTTTGTTTCAGGATGCAAGTTGGAAATTAAATGTAATGTATCATCTAGTTGACTTTCTTTAGCAATACCTGAGAATAGATTATAAGGATACGATTTTAATTTAGTAATATCGTTTACGACACCAAAAATTACAGGTGTGTCCTTAAATAAATCTTCATAATAATTAGCAACAAAGTCTAGAGATTCATCATTGAGTACAATTATTAAATCAAATTTGTGATTTTGATATTTAGATTTCAAATAATTAGCTTTTGTATTTATATAGGAGAGATCTTTAGAACCATCTAGTTCTAAGTACTCAAAATTATATGTTATTTTAGTATATCTTTCGTCTAAAGTATGCTTTATTACATCAGAAATTTTAATAAATTTATAGTTTTCCTTATAATAAGATTGAAGTATAAGAATAGATTTAACTTGATTTAATTGCCCGGTATCACAATAGGCATAGGAAGAGGTATTTATTATATAAAACATTATAATAAAGAAAAAAATAAATATTTTTAATTTAATAAATCTAAAACACTTCATAAGACTATCCCCCATCAGTTCACAATATAATAATTATACCACTTTTGTTATTTTAAAGTATTAAATATTCGTAAAATTGGGAATTATTCAACAAATTGTCTTATATTAAAAAATTTGTTTTAATTTTGGATAATTGTGAAAAAACCATTCATAATCTTTAAATTATATAGGATAATATATAAATAAGTAGATTTTAATCTATCCATCAATAAAGTTGTGTTATTAAATTATTTTAGCTTACACTAATATAGAATGGACAATTGATAATTATGGTGGAAATTAATTTTACAAATTAACTTCTTCAAATAGTTTTTTAATAAAAGTGAATTGTACACTTTAAAAAGAAATTAATTCAAAACTTCTCTTTTAAAAGAGAAGTATCAATAATTCTCCATTGTCAATAGTCAATTTTCAATTTTCAATTATATAAGTTAGAAATTCAAATAACAATAACGTAATTATATAAAGTATAGATTAAATTTTAAAGTAGTGCATTTATAGAAATATGAGGTGATTGTATGTTTAAAATAATGGTTGTTGAAGATGATAAAACCATAAAGAATATAATATTAGAAAACATAATTAGATGGGGATTTACTCCTATTGATATAGATGATTATGGTGAGGTGTTTAATACTTTTATTAAGGAAGAACCACACTTAGTTTTATTGGATATAAATCTTCCATCTTATGATGGTTTTTATTGGTGTAATAAAATAAGGACAGTATCAAAAGTTCCTATTGTATTTATTTCTTCAAGAAATAGTAATATGGATATAGTTATGGCAATGAATATGGGAGGCGATGACTTTGTTCAGAAGCCATTTTCTATGGAAGTTTTAATGGCAAAAATTAATGCATTACTTAGAAGAACATATGATTATACTAATATAGAATCAAGCATTATCGAACATAGAACTGTAGTGTTAAATTTAAAGGATAATAATTTAATATATAATGATAAAAAAGTAGAGCTTACTAAAAATGAATTTAAAATACTTTATATACTTATGAAAAATAACGGAACTATAGTTAGCAGAGAAAAAATAATGAGGAAACTTTGGGAAGATGAAAGTTTTGTTGATGACAATACACTAACAGTAAACATAAATAGACTTAGGAAAAAATTATCAGACATAGACCTTGAAAATTTTATAGAAACAAAGAAGGGCCAAGGGTATGTAATATTATAAAAGGTGGTAAAATCAATGAAATTTAGGCATTATTTGTACGATAATATAAGTTTTATGGTTTATTATATAGGATTAATGGGTTTTATTACTATTTCCTTATATATAGATCCTAATAAGAGTATAACTGTAAATAATCTAATCTATATAAATATAGTAGCTTTTTCCTTTACCTTTATATATCAAGTATACAAATATATGAGTATTAGAAAATATTATAGTGAACTAAAAGTTATTGTAGATAACTATGTTCAAGACATTTCAAATACTTTACCAGAACCAAATAACTATGAGCAAAAAATTTATGTTGAGTTATTAAAAAAGATGTATGAAGAACAAAATGAAAAAATATATGAGCTTCGTCATGATAAAAAAGAAAATCAAGAATTTATAACCTCATGGGTTCATGAGGTTAAGGTTCCTATTGCAGCAAGTAGACTTATTATGGAAAATGATTTAGGGAAAAATATTGATGAAGTTACAGATATGCTAGAGGATGAACTTGATAGAATAGATAATTATGTAGAGCAAGCATTATATTATTCTAGAATAGATGATTTTTCTAAAGACTATTTTATTAATGAAATTAGTTTGATAAAAATAATAAAAGAGCTTCTAAAAAAGCATGCTAAAATGTTTATAAATAAGAAAATATCAATAGAGATAAAAGATGTTAACTTTGATGTATTAAGTGATAGAAAGTGGCTTAGCTACATAATTGAACAAATATTAGCCAATTCCTTAAAGTATACAAAAGAGGGTGGAGAAATAGTTATAACTGGGAAAGAAAAAGATGGAGATAAAGTTCTTATAATAGAAGATAATGGGATAGGTATAAAAAATGAAGATATAGGTAGAATTTTTGAAAAAGGTTTTACAGGATATAATGGAAGACAAAATTATAAGTCTACTGGAATGGGATTATATCTTGCTAAAAGAATGAGCAATAAACTAGGGCATGAAATAACTGTAGAATCAGAGTATGAGAAATATACTAGAATTAAAATTTATTTTCCTAAAATCACTAATTATTTAAATGTTACAAAACTGTAAGCTCATAACATGCTTTTGTAAGTTTAAAAAATTGTTTATAATGAATAAGTTTTATAAAATAAGCTTGTAAATAATAAATGCAAGCTTATTTTTGTGCATTAAGGAGATTATAAAAATAAAAAATTAAATTTGTAGATGATTTATAAGAAAATTAACGGCGAATGGCTTATAAGAATGAGTAGTTTTTAATTATTTATTTTTAGTTTAACAGAACTCTAAATTGTATACTGTTAGTTCTGTATTTAAAAAGTTGGAAGCTAGTTAATATATATTTTATAGAAGTTTTAGGAGGATAAATTATGAAAAATGTATTAACAGTAAAAAATGTTAAAAAAGTTTATGGTTCGAGAGGAAATGTATACACTGCTCTTAATGATATAAGTTTAGAAGTAGGAGAGGGAGAATTTGTTGGAGTAATGGGGCCATCTGGTGCAGGTAAAAGTACATTACTTAATATTATTTCAACTATTGATAAACCTTCTTCCGGTATAGTTAGTGTAGATGGAGACGATATAACAAAGATGAATGAAGATAAGCTATCTTCATTTAGAAGGGATAAATTAGGATTCATATTCCAAGATTTTAACCTTCTAGATACATTAACTGTAAAAGAAAATATAATATTACCATTAGCACTTTCAAAAGTTAATATAAGAGAAATAGAAAGTAGATTAAAAAGCATAGCACAAACATTAGGAATAGCAGATATATTAAATAAATATCCTTATGAAATATCTGGTGGTCAAAAACAAAGAGCGGCAGCAGCAAGAGCAATTATAACAAGTCCAAAGCTTGTACTTGCAGATGAACCTACAGGAGCACTTGATTCAAAATCTGCTACAGAACTATTACAATGTTTATCAGATTTAAATGAAAAAAATAACGCAACAATAATGATGGTTACTCATGATGCTTTTTCGGCAAGTTACTGTCAAAGAATATTATTTATAAAAGATGGTGTTTTATTTACAGAACTTGTAAGAGGAGGTTCACGTAAAGAGTTCTTCCAAAAAATAATAGATGTACTTGCGACTCTTGGAGGTGGAGACAAGAATGAACTTATTTAGTATTGCTATAAAAAATATTAAAAGTAATTTTAAAAATTATTTTCTTTATTTTGTATCGATGGTATTTAGTGTAATGATATACTTTACCTTTACATCAATACAATATAATGAACAAATTGTGGAATTAGTAAATAAAAGAGCAAAAATTATGGGGGCGTTTAATGCTTCGGCAGTAATAATATTATTATTTTCTGCTGTATTTATATGGTACTCAAATTCTTTCTTTACGAAAAAAAGGAAGAAAGAAATAGGATTATATTCAATGCTTGGGGTTAAGAAAAAGCAAATAGGAAGAATGTTATTTTATGAAACAATAGCAATGGGAGTTTTGGCATTGGCTGTAGGAATAGGGCTAGGTGGATTACTTTCTAAGTTCTTTATAATGATACTTGTTAATTTAATGGGATCAGCTATAGTTGTTAAATTCGCAATATCCATGAAGGCTATAATTCAAACATTTATAGTGTTTTTTATATTATTCCTTATAACATCAATACATGGATACTCATTAATATATAGATTTAAGCTTATAGAACTTTTTAAAGCTGAAAGTAAAGCAGAGGGAGAACCAAAGGCATCAATAATACTT
Organism: Clostridium sp. Marseille-QA1073; assembly: GCF_054863625.1. NCBI lineage: Bacteria > Bacillati > Bacillota > Clostridia > Eubacteriales > Clostridiaceae > Clostridium > Clostridium sp. Marseille-QA1073. Next base: position 9,526 of record NZ_JBSVQM010000023.1, read on the forward strand.
GCAGTATTTTCAGTAATACTATTATCAGTTGCATATGCTGTATCTTTCCATATTTTCGAAGGTAATTTCTTACTAAGAATGATGTTTGTATTATTTGGATCTATTATAGCTACATACATACTTTTCTCATCTTTTATAGTATTTTTAATTAAAAAATCAAAGAAGAATAAAAGAAAATATTATAAAGGTATGAACATAATATCTACATCACAGCTTTTATATAGAATAAAAGGAAATGCAAGAACACTAGCTACCATAGCTATACTTAGTGCTACAACTATAACTACTATGGGAACAGCAGCAAGTTTTTATTATCAATCTGTGATAAAGACAAGAGACCAAGTTCCTTTTGATTATGCTTATAGTCATAATCAATATAAGGATATAGATAATGAAATTGAATCAATAATTAATAAATATGAAGATAATAAATTGAAGAATAAAATACAAGTAAAATTTATAGAAAAGGATATTAAATTACCTAATGTAATTAAAATGGCTGATAAGTCAGATGAAATGCAAGAAGCTTCTGTAAGTATAATTTCCGAAAGTAGCTTTAAAGAAATAGATAAAGCCTTAAATAACAAATTTAACTTTGAATTAAAAGACGATGAAATGGCGTATTTCCCTCAATTTTTTTCACCAGCACTTATGAGAAAGTTTGAAGGAGAAAAAGCTATAATTAACTTAAATGGACAATCTAAAGAGCTTACAGTAGCAAAATTTAGTGAAAAGCCATTAATACCTGTATATATGACTAATGAAATAGTAGTAGTTAAAGATGAGTTATATAATAAATTATATTCAAAAGACAATTTAACAACTATTAGTTTATTTAACGTAGAAAATTATTTAAAAGCAGAAGGACTTACTAATGAGCTTAAAAGCTTTATTGATTCTAAGAGCCTAGATAACGAATCTTATCTTCATGAATTTACTTCATTCTATTCTGTATATAAACAATCAATGGAATTTGGAGGGCTATTTATATTTATAGGAAGTTTCTTAGGATTAGTATTCCTAATTTGTACAGGAAGCATAATATTCTTTAAACAACTTTCTGAAGCTAGTGAAGAAAAGCCTAGATATATTATACTGAAAAAAATAGGAGTTAATCAAAAAGAAATTAAAAAGTCAATTGGTAAACAAGTTTTAGTAGTATTCTTATTACCACTTTTAATGGGAATAATGCATAGTTTATTCGCCTTAAGAATTTTAGATGGAGTTATGGGTGGATTAATGACACCAATAATGATAACTATAGTAGTGTATGTCATAATCTATTCTATATTCTATGTATTGACGGTAATATCTTATAATAATATAGTTAATGAAAAACGTTAATGTAGTAAATTTTAAGTTATTTATTAAGAGTATTTATCAGTTTTTGATAAATACTCTTTTTTAGGGAAAAATATTTAAAATTCTATATTGGTTGGTGTGTTATGAAATATAAAGGTTACAGTTATTATAAAGAATATAAAATTATAAATAGAACAATAGAACTAGAAAATTATAAGAGCAACGATATAGATAAAATATTTTTCTCTAATACTAAGTATGTTTCTTGTAATTTTTCTCATATAATTTTTGAAGGTATACAATTTTCTAACATGATATTTGAAAATTGTACTTTTGAATTTTGTAGCTTTTCTCATTGTAATATAATAAATAAAAGCTTTTTACAGTTATTATCTAGTGAAATTTTCAAATGCAGTTTTGAAAAATGCAATCTTAAAGGTATATATATTAAAAAGAGTAGATTTAAAGATGTAACTTTTAAGGATTCTTCTTTAAAGGGTGCAATTTTATAGATAATTGTTATAGTAGAGTAAGATTTATCGATGATTGTAATTTAATGGATTGCGTTATAAAAGATAGCAATTGCAGGTTTGACATATGTTTTATTAATAAAAAGTCCTATACAAAATTTAATTTAAATTCCCATGTTGGAAAGTTTAACTATGATGATAAGTATTATTACAAGGATGATAAATACTATGATAATGAAAAAAGATATAGAGATATCTGTAATACTTATTTATGTTTTGGAAGTCAATATTTAAAAAATGATATTAGGGTTAAACAAGGAGAATGCTTTTATGAGAGTAAGAAGGCACTCCATAAAACTTTAAGAGGAGTAAGAAAAATAACTTCTTTTTTATCTTATTATGTTTGTGGATATGGAGAGAAACCTTATCGAACTTTTAGCTTTTCATTAATAATAGTAATTTTTTGTGCTATATTATATATGCTTACAGGTTTACAGGGAAAAGATGAATTGATTTTGTATGGATTTAATGTAGGATCTAAAGGTATAAAGATTCTAATTAGAGATTTTATTTACTGTTTTCATTTTAGCTTAGTAACTTTTTCAACAGTAGGCTATGGAGATTTAGTGCCTTATGGTATTATGAGTACAATAATATCTAGTATTGAAATAATATTAGGTGTACTAATGATAGGAATTTGGACTTCAACTTTAGTTCGTAAAATGACAAGGTAAATATTATTTTTATCTATAGGTTATAATTTGTGAATTCTGCATTGGTTACGTTTTATATAATGTTATAATATAAGAAAGATATAATTAGGGGGTGAGGGTATGGAGCTTTCTAAGAAACAACAACAAATAGTTAATAGTAAATTTAATGGATGCTTGATAATAAAAGGTGAAGAGCATAGAGGTAAAACTATTACTGCAATACATAGGGCAATACATTTAAAAAATAACTATTGCTTATATAATGATGATAATATAATAATGATTATTCCTAATGACGAAGAAAAGGAAAATATACTAAATATTTACGAAAAAGAACAAGAATCTGGAATATTAACTTTATTTTCTTATAATAATCAAAGTTTTAAGGTGTTTACAATTAATGAAATAATAGAGTCAAAGTTTAAACAAATTAAAAGTAATAAGTCATTAATAGATGATAGTATTAGAGCTGAAGTTTTAAAAGAGTGTATTATAGAGCTGAAAAAACAGAAGAAAAGATCAAAGATACTAAAAGAAGAGTATATATCTTACTTTTTAGAAGAGTTTGATTATATAAAATCTAATATGATTTTTAGTATAGATGATTATCAGATATTTATAAGAAAAGGAAGAAAAGATACTATTTATAATGGCCCTAAGTCAGTACCTAAAAATTCTTCTACGAGAGAAGTGATATTTAACCTTATGGAACTTTATGATGAAGTTTTAGAAGAGAGAAATTTAATTGATTGTATTGGAAGAGAAACTTTGATATTAAGAAGTTTAAAGATAAATGACATAAAATCATACACTCATATAATTGTAGATAAACTTCATAAATACAGTAAATTACAATTAGAGATTATAAGGTTATTAAATAATAAAAAAGATTATACAAATTTTATTGTAACCTGGGATATAAAAGATATGTCAGAAAAAAACTCACTTGGAAATCGTGGCATTAAAATTAAAGATTTATTTTATGATATGAAGATTAAAACTATGGTATTGAAAGAAAAATTTAAAAGAGAAAATAAAATAGCTTCTTTTGATGTATCAAAGGATTATAAAAATAAAGAGAATATATTTATGGAAAGTTATGAGTTTTTTGATATAAGGCATAATAGAAAATTTGATTTTGCTATAGATACAAGCAGTGAGACAGATTTTATATTAAACCCTAAAGGCAAGGGTGAAAATTTACGGATAGATGACCTTCTATCTGTACCTATGTATAATGATATAGCGGCTGGAGAGCCTATAATGATTAATGAGGGAATTGAAGGTAACTTTTATCTCCCTAAATATTGGCTTAAAGGGATTAAAGATGCTTTTTTATTAAAGGTAAAGGGCGATAGTATGATAAATGCTAATATTAATGATGGAGATTATGTTGTTATAAGAAAGCAATATAATGCAAATAATAATGATATTATTGCAGTAGACTTAGATGGAAGTGCTACTTTAAAAAGATTAAGTATTAAAAAAGAAGGTATATTTTTAATGCCAGAAAATGATAAATATACACCAATTGTAGTAGATAATGAAAATACCACAATAATAGGAATAGCAATAGCAATAATAAAAAGGAATTAAAAAGTAGCAGTATTTTACTGCTACTTTTTATAAATAAATGCAATAAATGCTTTTATTTATACTAAAAAATGTTGAAAAAACTTATTATAATCTGTTATTAATTATGACTTATTATTTTATAAATAAGTTTCTTAAGTTTATTTTTTGTATAAATATATAAAACTGGTATTCCGTAGGCTAAAGAAAGAGAGGCTAAAGATTGTTTATCACAGTACCCTAAGAAAACTCCACATATTCCAAAGCTAAAAGAAAAAGAACCTATAAAAATTAGTAATACTATCAGTAAAAAAGTATACATTTTATTATTTGTAGAATTTAATTTAAAAATTATATATAAAATTACTATAGATAATAATACTAATAAAAGTGATGTAAAACTGTGAGTCATATTTAATGTGTCACATCCTTTGTATTTCTATGGTAATATATTATAGTTTTTTTTATATTTGGTGAGTGTTTTTATTGAATAATAAACTACTTTTAATAAGTGATAGAACTGAAGTAATAATTTAAAAATGAAATTATTACTTATATATTATATTTATTGTATAATTAAACTATAGTAGGCATCTTTAAAAAAATAATAGACCAGTATGTTAGCCTATTTTTCATCATACCGCGTTGTCAGAACCCACCCATAGCACCACTATGAGCGGAATCTGACACCTTGTCTGATATAAAATATACTAATATCTTTGATTTATTATTTTCTCTCAGATGCCTTAGTTATAAAAGATAAGGGGAGAATATTATGTTACAAAGGATTAAGTTAAATCTTGAGGCAGTTGAGGCTATGCTTTATTATTGGCAAGCAGCTAGTGAAAAGGATAACATAGCAGAAAAATTTTTCTATGACGTATCAGATATGCCTGCATTAAGTGCAGCTTATGACGATGAGTTTAATGGCGAGTCAGTAAGGCGTGCATTAAGTGCTATAAAAAATAGGGAACCTTTTGAAGGAAATAAGAAGGAAAAAAAGTTTTGGAATAATAATATGTGGATGATGGAAGATCTAGAATATACTAAAGCAATGGCTACTCCACTAAAAAAATTAAATTTAGACTCCTTGGTAGCAGAACTTAAAGATTGTAACGGTGCAGATAAGTATGAGGAAATAGAGGTGATATTTTCGCCACTACATTCAGATGAATATATAATTTCTGATAATAAATTAATAATTAATTTCTTTAGAATTAAACCTAGTGACATAGATGATAGAACATTTATAGGGGATGTTGAATTAATAAATTATATAGCAAATAAAATAAAAGAATTATTAAATAAGTAACTTGTATTATTAAATTTTCAAATAAGCAAACTAAAATTGAGAAATTGAATTTAGTTTGCTTATTTTATCGTTAAAAGAGATATTTTTGCCTAATATTATAATTTAAAGAAAAAATGTAATTATACTGATTATTTATAAATATAATATATAATACCTACAGTTTTTAAAAGAATACTTTGTATAGATTTATAATGGATAAGCTGGCATAGATAGAATAAGAAAAAATAGAGAAATTATTGCTTAAACTTTTAATAGGAATAAAAATTTATTTATTAATGTTAACAATTATAAGATTTTAAACTGCAATAATAATTTACTAAAATCTAGCTTAAAAATAAGCAATGGAATTTTAAGGGATAATTATGACCAGCCACAGTGTGTAAGATTACGAAAATTATCTCTCATTTCGTTTAATAAATAGTTTTATCTATATTATCTTATCGTCCATAATATATAAGAAATTCCTACTATTTATGGACACAGTACTGAGTTTTTTATAAGTACTAAACTTATGCTCCAATAATTTGCTATGCTATTTATTATAATCTTACACACTTTATATATTATAATTTAATATTTTTAATATGAAATAAGAATTATAAATTTTATTATTTGTAATTCTTATTTTTATTGCTTAAAAATTATTTATAAGAGATAATTAAGGGTTGATAATTGGTGTCAAATGTTGTAGAATTTAAAAGGTTAGTTAGGAGGCTAAGTAAACTTGTTAAGGATTAGACTTAATGGTAGAATGTTGGATTGACTAACTACTGGTAAAATGACAAACATACATGATTCAGCACTTCAGGAATATATTTAGGTTCATCTCAATCCTCAATATTATATCAATTATCCAGAAAATACTAACAAATTTAAGAATAAATTCAATAAAATAGAAGTTGAAGTAAGCACCTTGCTGAACCTTAATCTTCATTAGAATATAAAGGAGACCTATTTAGATTATAGAATAAAAATATTCGATAATTAATAGACTCTATTTATTTTTTATGGAAAAAAAGGAATATTAATGTATATTTAGAAAAGTCTAAGGATGATTTGTGTGGAATTTTTTCTTATAGAAGAAATAATTTTATTGGTTAGATGGCTAAAAAAAGCTTAGAAAAAAGCTAAGGGGGAATACAATGGATAAATCAACGCAATTAGGAAAAGAAAGTATAGGAAAATTATTATTAAAATTTTCTATACCAGCAATAATAGGTATGCTTGTTAATGCATTTTATAATATAGTAGATAGAATATTTATAGGGCAGGGAGTTGGAGAAATAGCTCTCTCTGGAGTTACAATTACCTTCCCAGTTTCAACGATTATTATGGCTTTTGGTATGCTTATAGGTATAGGTGCTGCAGCATTAATATCCATAAGACTTGGGCAGCAAAAGAAGGATGAAGCGGAAAAGATATTAGGAAATGCTTTTACTCTAGTAGTAATTATAATGATTTTGCTTACAGTAGTATCAGTAATATTCTTAGAACCTATGCTTAAAATTTTTGGTGCAAGTGATGTAACATTACCTTATGCCAAAGATTATGGTTATATCATATTATTAGGAGCTATTCTTCAAAATCTTGGATTTGGATTAAATGGAATAATTAGATCAGAAGGAAATCCTAAAGTTGCAATGCTTACTATGTTAATAGGTGCTATAACTAACATGGTGTTAGATCCTATTTTTATATTTACCTTTGGATTAGGGGTTAAAGGTGCTGCAATTGCTACTGTTATAGGACAAGGCTTAAGTGCAATTTGGGTAGTATTCTATTTCACCAAAGGGAAAAGTGTATTAAAGTTAAAAATAAACTATATGAAGTTAGATATGAAAGTAATAAAAGAAACATTTTCAATAGGAATGGCGCCATTTTTTATGCAACTAGCTGCAAGTTTAGTTACAGTGATTTCAAATAACGCATTAGCAACTTACGGTGAAGACGTTGCAGTAGGTGCTATGGGGGTTATATCTAGTGTATCAATGGTAATACTTATGCCTATCTTTGGTATAAATCAAGGCTCCCAGCCTATAATAGGATACAATTATGGAGCTAAAAGTTATGATAGGGTTAAAAAAGCTTTAAAATATGCGATAATAGCTGCTACTACTATAACAACAATAGGATTTTTGTCAATACAATTATTTGCACCACAAATAATAAAATTATTTAATAAAAATCCACAACTTGTGTCAATAGGTACCAAAGGTTTAAAAACTTTTATGTTTATGCTTCCTATTATTGGATTCCAAATAGTTAGTACAAATTATTTTCAAGCTGTTGGGAAAGCAAAAGTTGCAATGTTCTTAAGTTTATCTAGACAAGTTATAACTTTAATTCCATTATTGTTGATAATTCCACCCATATTTGGATTAAATGGAGTATGGTATTGTGGACCAACATCAGATTTTATAGCTTCTGTTATAACAGCAATATTTTTAATAAAAGAAATAAAAAATATAAATAGATTAAATAAAGAAAATGCTACATTATGAAATAAATAATGAGGTAGCTATGGAAAATGCAGAGTAGCAATTTATAAGAATATATTTAATATGATATGTTAATAATTAGAAGAATAGCAATATAAATTTCTTGAATAGAAATTTTAATTTATATAATAGTTTAATTTCTATAAATAAAAACTCTTTTATAGGAATTAAAAATTGAGAATGAAAAATTAAGAATTATGGTTAAAACTCCATAGCCAAATCCTTCGGAGTTTTTTAGAAAAATTTTCATTTTAAAAGGTATACTTTAAGTTTTTATATAGAATATTCATATTGTTATTCTTTATTAGTTTTTTATTATTGTGATATATTTTTAAAATATAATAAATTATATACAACTTACTACACAGGCTTATTATAGGGTGGCAATATTGAATTTCGATAGCGAAAGTAGTATTGGATTTTTTGATTCAGGTATGGGAGGACTAAGCGTATTAAAGCAATAAAAGTATTACCTAATGAGAATTACATATATTTTGGAGATTCAATAAATGTCCTTATGGAATAAAATGTTAGTAGGAGTTAAAAAATTAACTTGCTAATGCAGTAAATTTTTATTGAGCAAAAACCGCAAAAGCTATAGTCATAGCATACAATGCAACAAATTACGCTCTCAGAGGAATTAGAATACAATATGCTCATATACACCTATAGTTGAATGAACAGCATAGCTAACCCAGTAGAGCTAAATAGAGAAGGGAGTATAGTCATTATGGCAACATCTATGACATTAACTGAAAAAATAATTTGCTAAACTTCAATCAAAGTATAAGGAAATAGTAATATTGAATAACTTCCTTGTGCAGGGGTTAGCAGAAATTATTGATGAAGGAAAAATAACGGGAGAAGAAATTCATAATTATCTTGTAAATAAATTAAAAAATATAGAAAATATGAAAATAAATTCTATTGTTTTAGGATGTACTCATTATCCTTTAATAAAAGAAATCATAAAGGTTATGATAGAAATTCAGTAATTGATGGAAGTTTAGGAACTTCGAAGCAGTTAAAAGAATATTGTCTTCAAGAAAAATATTAAACACAAGTAATTCTAAAGGTAATGTTGAAATTTATAACTCATTAAAGTCAAAGAAAATAATTGATTTGAGTTATGAATTATTAGAGGTTTAGAAAGGAAGTCTGTTTATATAAAATAAAGTTTTATATAAAGAGACTTTCTTTCACTTATTTTACTAAATATCTTTAACAATATTTAGTAGTTATTCATACCATATATTATAAAATAAAACTTAGGTATCTGAAATAAATATGATTAAAAGATAGTGGCTTATTTGCATTAGTGTAAGTTAATGTATATATTAACACTGATGTTACTAGATGTTTCTGTAAACAGTATATAATAAAAAATAGGTTATCATAATGACAAATTATTTTTTGAAGATGACTTATAGAAATAAGGTGATTAAAGGTGAAAATATTTAAATTTCGTAAGGAGAAAAATTACAAAGCTCATGATAAAGTAATAGAGCTTGATTTGGATAAGGAGAAGGAATTTAGGTATATTACAATAACCAATCCTATAGATAGTAATAGATTATATATAATAAGCAATATAATGTTAAATAATATTAATAAAAACAATGAATTGTACTTTTATGGATATGATAGTAGCAAGAAATTAGAAGGCAGTAGTAAACAAGGAGTTCTAGATATAAAATCAAAAATTCATGAAGGAGATAATAAGGACAAGTTATTATTATATAAGTCAAAAATTAATGATCATAATAATCTAAGCTTACTTGGCGAGGATTATTTTATTGTTTTACCTGGAGGTACATTATCAATTGAATTTTCAAATTATGATAAAGATTTATCAGTAAAGGTATCCATAGAAGAAGAGGAGATATAAGGCATCTGAAATAAAATTATAGATTAAGCATATAAAAAAGTTTATATTGATGAAATAAAAAAGAGTAAAATTATATAGAAATTTAGAAGCTGTATGATTATTTGGGAATATAATAATTATTTCACCAAATCATATAGCTTTTTTAGAAAAAAATTAAGAATATATATTCAACACTTATAGAGTTAATAATTATGGATATAATTTAAATACAAAGATTGTAAATCACAAAGTTTTAAAATTATATAATTTATTATAATATTTCTATGATATAATCTGATTAATAAATTATATAAGGCATCTTCAAAAAAATAATAAACCAGTATGTTAGTCTATTTTTCATCATACTACGCTCACAGAACCTGCACATAGCTCCATTATGAGCAGAACCTGAAGCCTTGTCTGATATGAGACATATACTAACATCTTTAATTTATTATTTTATTTCAACTGCCTAGAAGGAGAGATTAAGAATGAAAAATCCAATAGTTACATTTAAAATGGCAAATGGAAAAACAATGAAAGCTGAATTATATCCAGAAACAGCACCTAATACAGTTAAAAATTTTATAAGTCTTGTTAAAAAAGGTTTTTATAATGGACTTATATTTCATAGAGTAATACCAGGATTTATGATTCAAGGTGGATGCCCTGATAAAAGTGGAATGGGTAATCCAGGATACAGAATAAAAGGAGAATTTTCAGCTAATGGCTTTCCAAATGATTTAAAACATACAACAGGAGTATTATCAATGGCTAGAACTGCAGTGCTAGATTCAGCTGGATGTCAATTCTTCATAATGGTAGCTGATTCACCTCATCTAGATAGACAATATGCTGCTTTTGGTAAACTTATAGAAGGCCAAGAGGTAGCGGATGAAATTGTTAATGTAGATAGAGATTTTAGAGATAAGCCATTAGAAAATCAAGTTATGGAAGAGGTTACAGTTGAAACTTTTGGTATAGAATATGATGAACCTGAAAAATTATAATAAGGCATGTGAAATAAAATAACTAGTTACAAATATTTAGGATATTTCATATCAAATAAAGACATTGGTATTTGTAATATTAGTAATATTAGTGAACATAGTATGATATAAAACATCCTAACTGGTTATTTTTAAATATGTCTAGAACGGAGAGTGGGTATGAGTAGTTTAAATGATAAAGTAATTTTAACTTATGAATTATCTGATGATGAAGTAGAAATACTGAATAAAGAGTTTGAAGGTAAAGTTGATTGTAATTGCATAGTGATAAAAGAAGCTATGGGTAACTCAAAAATTAAGGACATTTTAAGTAGAGAATTTAAAGAAGATGATGAATTTACAATGCCTTTAGAGAAAACAATAATATTTAATAATTTTCCCCCACAACAACTTCAAGCTTCAGTTAAGAAGGTTAGAGCTATTTTAGAATCTAGACCTATACTTGCAACAGTGACTCCAATATCAATAAATTGGAGATTTCATAAGTTATTAGAACATTTAGTAGAAGAAAGAGAGCAATTTAAAAACTCTACAAACAGAAAATAACAAAAAATCCTCTATGTTAATTGTAGAGGATTTTTTTATTTATGATAGAATATATCTATAGCTAAATTTCAAGTTTAAGAGAGGTATATAACATGAGCAAAGTAGGAGAGAACATTAAAAGAGCTAGAAATGAAAAAGGTATGAGTCAAAAACAATTAGCGAAAAAGCTTGGAGTTTCTGAAGGTTTTATTAATGAAGTAGAAAGTGGAAGAAAGGTAATAAATGAAAAGCTAATTGAAAGAATAGGTAAAGTATTAGGAGGAGATATTCAGAATATGACTTCTATGTTCCAAAATATTGCCTATGAAGAAAGTAAGAATGAAAGTGTTACTCCAAAGAATAAAGCTCCTGAAACTGTTAAGGATGTATGGAATGATGCCTTTGGCTCAATTTTAAAAACTATAGGAGTATACAAATATGATTTAGATAAACCTATAGGAAATCGTCAAATGCCTATAATATCTAATAAAATAGAGGGACATAATTCAGATAAAGTTTTATTTATTCAAATAGAAAATGATGATTTAATGGGCTTTAGAATATGTAAAGGAGATATAGCTTTTGCAAATTTAACTACAGAAATAGAAAACAATGCTATATGTTTAATTGACTATAATGGGGAGAGAGTTTTAAGACAAATTAAAAGATTAGATAATAACAAAGTTTTATTAATAAGTAATAAAGGAAGTCTTAGAACAGAAACATTAGGAGTAAAAGATATAAAAGTTATTGCAAAATTAAATAGAGTGGAAATTATACTTTAATAAATAAAAAAACTAGCATATATTGCTAGTTTTTTTATTTATTAAATTCTCAACCTTTTCAACTCATAATTGTAGATATTTCTCAGTAAAAGCCAATAACTTTAAAATTAATTTATTTTCAGGTACCATAGACACTTTCATTAATTATGAATTATTTTAACTTTTGCCTCATAACATATTAAGTGAAGGAGTGTTTTTAGGGAGGGATTATTACGGAAAAAGTTAGTGGAAGATTAAATTTATTTTTGAACCTACCTAGAGGAATTAGAAATAGAGTAGCACAAGTTTATAGAGAGCTTGAGATAGAAGAAGATAGAATTGAATTAGTAGTTTTATATGGTGAGAATGCACCAAGTGTTAGAGAACAAGTGGAGGCCTTAGGAGGTATCTTTGAAGATCTAGGCTATGGCTTTGGAATTATAACCGTAAGTTTTGATAGAGTTCTGGATGTGGGAAATATACAAGAAATAGATTATATGGAAATTCCTAAAAGTCTATTTATTAATTCAGAAATTAGCAATAGAGCTATTTGCCAACCGGCGGCTCAATTGGTTTATGGACTTACTGGTAAAGGAGTTTTAATAGGATTTATAGACTCTGGTATAGATTATACTCATCCTGCTTTTATAGATGCAGATGGCAATACAAGAATTGATTATATTTATGATTTGGCTGCTGATAATGTAGTATACAATAGTACAGATATTAATAATGCATTAAAATCTCCAGATCCCTTTAATATAGTTCCTCATGTTGATACAGCAAGGCATGGTACTCACGTAGCTGGTATAGCCTGTGCTGGTGGTAATATACCTCCACGATATTATGGTGTAGCGCCTGAAAGCTCCATAGCTATGGTTAAGCTTACAAGAGAGATAATGGGAGGATATACAAAGAGTACTCAGCTTATGAGAGGAGTAAAGTTTTTAATAGATAGAAGCAGAGAACTTATGAAACCTTTAGTTATAAACTTAAGTTTTAGCACTAATGATGGAGCTCATGATGGAAATAGTTTACTTGAAAGATATATATCAACAGTATGTTCTCTTGAAAGAATAAGTTTTATTGTTGCAGCAGGAAATGAGGGAGATAAGGCACATCATGCATCTGGAATTTTAGCCTTAGAGAATAGAGTAGATGTAAGTATTGGGGCCAATGAGACAGCAGTAATATTTCAATTATATAAATCTTTTATAAAAGATATTAGCATAGAATTAATAGCACCTAATGCTTCAAGAAGTGGGGTTATACCACTGATTAGAAATTATGTAGAAGGAAATATAAGAAACGATTATTATTATATTTTTAATTCTGGACCAACTCCTTTTAATATATCTGGAGAAATAGTTATAAGTTTAGTAGGTCAAAATCAATTTATTTCTCCAGGTACTTGGTCTATTATCATATATTCTAGAGAAGTTAATGAGGTTACTACCTTTGATATGTGGCTTCCAATAACTGAAGGATTAAATATAACTACTAGATTTTTAGAACCGTCAGTTTTTAACACAGTAGGAATTCCTGGTACTGTACAAAACGTTATTACAGTAGGTAGCTATAATGCTATTACTGGAACTATATCTAGTTTTTCAGGAAGAGGACCAGCGGATAGGTGTGTAATTAGACCAGAGATAGTTGCACCAGGAGAAAATATAGAAGCACCAGTACCAGGAGGTGGTTATGATTCACTATCAGGAACATCTATGGCTGCTCCACATGTAGCAGGTGCCGCTGCACTGCTTATGCAATGGGGATTAATACAAGGAAGAGACTCATACATGTATGGAGAGAGATTAAAGTATTTCTTACTTAAAAGTGCTACTAGAGATAGACCGCTTGTAGTTTATCCAAATGAAAGTTGGGGCTACGGAACACTATGTATAAGTAATGCATTAGAAACTTGGCTAGAAGAAGCACCTGTAAGAAGTATAGATATGAGTAGAGAAATACCCATACTAACCCCACCTTCTCCTGGTTGTAGGGAGTTATATTTAGATGAAAACTATGAAACCTTTATGGTGGAATATAATGGAGATATAATAAGCGAACTTGACAGATTTGATTATGCTTGTGCTTTTCTTGCAGAACCTTTTTATGCCGTTATATCTGTTCAAAGAGGAAGAAGAGCAGAACTTTTAAGAAGTGTTAGATCTATTATAAATGTAGAGAGAACAAAGCTCTATACGCTATCAGTATTATCTCCTGTTGATACTGCTAATATTTCTCAGTTTCATGAAAATCCTTATTTAAATTTAAGAGGTAGAGGAGTAATAGTTGGGATAATTGATACAGGAATTGATTATTTAAATATCGAGTTTATGACTGAAGATGATAGAACTAGAATAGTGAGTATATGGGATCAAACAATACAGGCAGGGACGCCGCCGGAAGGATTTGCTTATGGTACAGAGTATTTAGATACCCAGATAAATGAAGCAATTGCTGCTAGTTTTAGAGGAGAGGATCCATATGCTATTGTACCTTCAAGAGATGAAAATGGCCATGGAACAGCAGTTGCTGGTATTGCAGGAGGAAGAGGAAGAGCCGGTGTAACTGGTGCAGCACCAGATTGCCAATTTGCAATAGTTAAATTAAAACAGGCTAAAAGGCTTACATTAGAAGAACGTGGAGTGATTTTTCCAGTTGATACTCCAATATATCAAACTACAGATGTGGTATTGGGGCTGAGTTATTTAACTTCTATTCAAAGAAGATTAAATAGACCTATGGTAATTTGTGTGCCTATAGAAACAAATTATGGTGGACATGATGGTAGTGCTATTTCAGAAAGATTTATTGATTATTTTTCAATAACAAGAGGAATTGTTGTTGTTGCAGGTGCAGGAAATCAAGGAGCTAGTGAAACTCATGCTAGTGGTAGATTTAAAAATACAGGAGAAACTCAAATAATAGAGCTTAGTGTTGATTCAAATCAGGTAGGATTAGAAATAAATATATGGTGTAATCAGCCAGATAAGGTATCTGTAGGCATAATATCTCCAAGTGGAGAAGTGCTAGAAAGAGTTCCAGAAAAGCTACAAGGAGTAGAAGATATAAGGTTTATACTTGAAGGCACTACTGTTTCCATAACGTACTATTTGCCAGAGGATATTACTGGTGATGAACTTATTAGCATAGTGATGAGGAATGTTACAGGAGGTATATGGCAAATAGAATTAATAGGTGATTCTATAGTTGATGGCAGGTATAATGCATGGATATATCAAAGAGCTCTTTTAAAACCAAATACCAGATTTTTACGTCCTGATGCAGATATTACATTGACTATACCTTCTACTAGTAGAAGTGCAATTGTAACAGCTTATTATGATCAAGACAATAATACCATAGTGACTTCTTCAGGAAGGGGATATACAAGAGATGGTAGAATTAAACCTTCCGTTGCTACAGGTGGAGTTGATGTATTAACCACTAGACCAGGTGGCGGTACTACCACAGTCACAGGATCAAGTGCAGCTACAGCAGTATTATCTGGTGCAGTAGCATTAATATTACAATGGGGAATAGTAGAAGGAAACAACACCACTTTATACGCTTCAGAAATTACAACTTATCTTATTACTGGAACTAGAAAGAGACCAGGAGATATTTATCCTAATAGGGCTTGGGGATACGGTATGTTAGATTTAGCTGGAGTATTTAGAAATATAAGATCACTTGGATTACCCAAAAATTTTGAAAATAAAGAAATAGTTGAGTTTTCAAAAGAGGTATCAATAAATATACCAGAAAATATTTATCATAGATTAAAGTAACAATAATATTTACAGTGGGAGGGGGTATAGTGAAAAATCAAAAAGAAAATATTAGAGAGTCTAATATTAATGAATGTGGAAAACTATATTTAAGCGATGAATATGAACATTATATAGCTGACTATAACGGAGATATATTAGAAGAAATTAATAAAATAGATTATGCTTGTGCGTTTTTAGCGGAACCTTTTTATGCAATATTATCTGTAAAAAAAGGTAGAGTATGGGATTTGTTGGAGGATGTAAAATCTATTATAAGTATAGATGTAGATAAGTTGTATACGCTTAATGCAATGTCTCCTATTGATACCTCTAATGTTTCAGAGTTTTATAAAAATCCTTATTTAACACTTAGAGGAACGGGAGTAATTGTAGGGATGCTTGATACAGGTATTGATTATTTAAATAAGGAATTCATGACAGAAGATAATAAAACTAGAATATTAAGTATATGGGATCAGACAATTCAAACTGAAAATCCACCAAAGAATTTTGCTTATGGAACAGAGTATTCTATGGAACAAATTAATGAAGCTATAAGCGCACAAAATAGAGGAGAAGATCCCTATAATATTGTTCCGCAAAAAGATGATATTGGTCATGGTACAGAAATAGCAGGTATCATTGGAGGTGCTGGACGGCAAGGAGTAAGAGGGGCTGCACCAGAATGTGAATTTGTAATAGTAAAACTTAAAGAAGCTAATAGGAGTCTTATGCTTGATTATCCACAGGTTAATGTATCTATACCAGAATATCAAAGTTCAGATATAGTTTTAGCATTAAAATATTTATATGATATTCAAGCTAAATTAGATAAACCTATGGTGATATGTATAGCCTTAGGGACTAATTATGGAGGGCATGATGGCAGCTCTGTAGTAGAAAGATTTATAGATTATTTTTCTCTTAGAAGAGGTATTATAGTAGTTGGCGGTACTGGAAATGAAGGAGATGCAGCAAATCATACTAGTGGAAAAATTGCCCAAAATGGTGAAGTAGAAATTATAGAACTTAGTATGGGGGATGATCAACTGGGAATGGAGATGAATATATGGTTTAATAAACCAGATAGAGTGACAGTTGGAATAGTTTCGCCAAGTGGAGAAGCATTGGAAAGGGTTCCTCATAAGATAAAGGGGGCACAAGGAGTGAAGTTTGTACTTGAACAAACACTGGTTACAGTGACATATAATTTACAAGAAGATATTATAGGGGATGAACATATATCAATTTCTTTCAGAAATGTTAAAGGTGGTATATGGCAAATAAGACTTATAGGAGATTATATAGTTCATGGAACATACAACGCTTGGATATATCAAAAAAAGTTTTTGAAACCAGGAACAAAATTTTTAAAATCTGATCCATACTGTACATTAACTCCTCCTTCTACGAGTAAAAGTATAGTTGTTACTTCATATTACAACCAAAATAATAACACAGTTGTAGCAACATCGGGGAGAGGATATACAAGGGATGGACGTGTAAAACCAGCAGTTACTACTGGAGGAATTAATGTACTTACCACTAAGGTTGGAGGAGGAACAACTGTTGTTACTGGATCTAGTGCAGCCACTGCAGTTTTAACCGGAGCAGTAGCATTAATATTACAATGGGGTATAGTTGAAGGAAATAAACCTACTCTGTATGCACCTACAGTAATAACATATCTTATTTCAGGAACTAAAAGGAGAGGTGGAGAAATCTATCCAAATCCAATATGGGGATATGGCATGCTAGATTTAAATGGAGTATTTCAAAATATACGCTGCATTAATAATGATTTAAATAAAAATGAAGAAGTAGAGCAAAATGTAGAAGAATTTACTACAAATATATTTGTACAGATACCAAGAGAGGTTTATACAAGAATGAATATTAAGGCTCTTTAATTACCTTATAGATATAAAATCAGGAGGTATTTGTTTATGAAAGAGCATAGAGAAAACATAGATGAAATGCAAGAAGATTTAAACACGAATATATTACAATGCGGAGAAAGGTATTTAAGCGAAAATTATGAAAGTTATATTGCAGAATATAATGGAGATGTTATAAATCAGCTCAATCAAATAGACTACGCTTGTGCATTTATGGTAGGAAACTATATGATAATAGTAATTGTTGAAAGTGGAAGATTAAATGATTTATTAAGAGATGTACCAGCCATAGTATATATAGAAAGGGATGATTTATATTCTCTTACTCAATTATCCCCTATTGATGCTGCTAATATTTCTAATTTTCATGCAAATTCATATTTAATACTGCGAGGTACAGGTGTAGTTGTAGGGATGTTAGATACAGGAATCGATTACTTAAATAGAGAGTTTATGACAGAAGATAATAAAACTAGAATAATAGGCATATGGGACCAAACAATACAAGAAGGACCACCTCCGGAAGGATTTGCTTATGGAACAGAATATTCTAGGGAACAAATCGATGAAGCTATTAATGCACAAAGTAGAGGAGAAGATCCCTATGCTGTTGTTCCTTCAAGAGATGAAATTGGTCATGGAACTGAAATAGCGGGAATTATTGGCGCAGGAGGGCGCGAGGGAGTAACAGGAGCAGCACCAGATTGTGAATTTTTGATTGTAAAACTTAAAGAGGCTAATCCAGCACTTTTACGGCAATTTCCACAAGTTAATGTGGAAATACCAGAATATCAAACTAGTGATATACTTTTAGCATTAAAATATCTATATGATACTCAGAGAAAACTAAATAAACCTATGGCTATATGCATAGCCTTAGGTTCAAACTTTGGAGGTCATGATGGAAGTGCTAGAATAGAAAGATATATAGATTATTTTTCAGTTAGAAGTGGAATAGCAGTGGTAGGAGGTACTGGAAATGAAGGAGATGCTGCAAATCATACTAGTGGAACATTTACTGAAAGCGGAGAAGTTAGAATAATAGAGCTGCAAGTAGCTGATAATCAACTTGGAATAGAGGTAAATATTTGGTTTAATCAACCGGATAGAATGTCTGTATCAATTATTTCTCCAAGTGGAGAAATTTTAGAAAGAATTCCAGAGAAGGTGAAAGGAGTAGTAACAGTACAATTTACATTTGAGGGAACTACTGTTACATTATTATATGATTATCCAGAAGATATTACAGGAGATGGACATATATCTATTGGTTTTACAAACGTTAGAGGAGGAATATGGCAAATAGTTTTAACAGGAGACTATATAGTTGATGGGAGATATAATGCTTGGACTTATCAAAAAAACTTTTTAATGCCGGGAACAAAATTTCTAGAGCCAGATCCATATATTACTTTAACTATTCCTTCAACAAGTAGAACTATAATTGTTACATCTTATTATAATCAATTTAATAATACAGCAGTTGCTCTTTCTGGAAGAGGATTTACAAGAGATGGCCGTGTAAAACCATCAGTTGCTACTGGAGGAGTTAATGTGGTTACCACTAAGCCAGGAGGAGGAACAACTATTGTTACTGGATCAAGTGCAGCTACTGCAGTTTTAACAGGAGCAGTTGCATTAATATTGCAATGGGGTGTAGTAGAAGGAAATAATCCAGCATTATATCCACCTAAAATAAATACATTTCTTATAGCTGGAACTAGAAAAAGACCAGGTGATATTTATCCTAATCCAGTATGGGGATATGGAATGTTGGATTTAATTGGAGTATTTCAAAATATTCGATCTCTTGATAACTCTTCAATGCGCTCTAATAAAAATAAAGAAAATTTAGTTGAATTTACCAAAAATGTATTTATAAATATACCTGAAAATACTTATACAAGGTTAGACTAATGCTCTTTAAATAACCTTATATATAAGATAAGGAGGATTTAGCTCATGAAAGAGCATAGAGAAAATATAAATCAAATTCAACAAACTCCAAATAATAACTTATTACAATGTGGAAATTTGTATTTAAATGATAACTATGAGAGCTATGTTGTTAGTTATAATGGTGATATTATAAGTGAACTTAATAATATAGATTATGCTTGTGCCTTTATTATAGGATTTAATATGGCGGTAGTTGTTGTTGAAAGAGGAAGATTAAATGATTTAAGAAGTATATCTAAGACTATAGTGCGTTTGGAGAGAGATGAATTATATTCTCTTACTGAATTATCTCCCATTGACACTTCTAATATTTCTAATTTTCATGAAAACCCTTATTTGACATTACGGGGTACAGGGGTAGTTATAGGAATGTTAGATACAGGAATTGATTATTTAAATAAGGAATTTATGACCGAGGATAATAAAACAAGAATAATAGAAATGTGGGATCAGACAGTACAAGATGGACCACCACCACAGGGATTTCCCTATGGAACAAGATATACTAGAGAACAAATTAATGAAGCTATTAGTGCACAAAGTAGAGGGGAAGATCCTTATGCTATTGTACCTGAACAAGATATTATTGGTCATGGAACAGGGGTTGCAGGTATTATTGGAGCAGGAGGCCGGGCAGGAGTAACTGGAGCAGCACCAGAGTGTGAGTTTGTAATTGTAAAACTTAAGGAACCAAATAGAGCTGTTTTGCAATTATTTCCTGCAATAGTGGCAACTGCTCCACAATATCAAACTAGTGATGTGCTTATGGCATTAAAATATCTATATGAATCTCAAAGAAGATTAAATAAACCTATGGTTATATGTATAGCACTAGGGTCAAATTACGGAGGCCACGATGGAACTGCTCGTGTAGAAAGATATATAGATTATTTTTCATATAGAAGTCAAATTGCAGTAGTTGGTGGAACTGGAAATGAAGGTGACGCATCAAATCATACTAGTGGTAGATTTACACAAACTGGAGAAACTATAATAGTTGAATTACAGGTAGCTGATGATCAAATAGGAATAGAGGTAAACTTATGGTTTAACAGGCCAGATAAGGTATCTGTAGGAATAATTTCACCAAGCGGTGAAGCTTTAGAAAGAGTTCCAGAAGAAATAACAGAAATCACAAATTTAAAATTTACATTAGAAGGCACTACTGTTTCCATATTATATGATTATCAATTTGATATTTCAGGTGATGAGCGTGTATCTATTGAATTTAATAATGTTAAAGGAGGAATATGGCAAATAGTATTGATAGGAGATTATATAGTTGATGGAAGATATAATGCCTGGACTTATCAAAAGTTTTTTTTAAGACCAGGAACAAAGTTCTTAAAACCAAATCCGTATACTACTTTAACCAATCCTTCAACAAGCAGGGAAATAATTGTTACATCTTATTATAATCAATTTAATAATACAGCAGTAGCACTTTCAGGAAGAGGGTTTACAAGAGATGGTCGTATAAAGCCATCAGTTGCTACTGGAGGGATTGATGTGCTTACAACTAAGCCAGGAGGAGGAACAACTACTGCTACTGGTTCTAGTGCAGCTACTGCAGTTTTAACAGGAGCAGTGGCATTAATAGTACAATGGGGTATAGTTGAAGGTAATAATCCTGCATTATATCCACCTAAAATAAATACCCTTCTTATATCTGGAACTAGAAAGAGACCAGGAGATATATATCCTAATCCTGTATGGGGGTATGGTATATTAGACTTAGTAGAAGTATTTAAAAATATTCGCTCTCTTAATAATAGTTTAAATAAAATTCATAGGAATAAAAATGAGATAGTGAAGTTTAGTAAAAATATATTTATAAAAATACCAAAGGAAATTTATACAAGGTTAGAATAATGCTCTCTAGATAACCTTATGGATATAAGATAAGGAGGTTCTATTTATGAAAGAGCATAGAGAAATTATAGATCAAACCCAGCAAACTCCAAATAATAATTTATTACAATGTGGAAATTTGTATTTAAATGATAATTATGAGAGCTATGTTGCTAGTTATGTTGGTGATATTATAAGTGAACTTAATAATATAGACTATGCTTGTGCTTTTATTGTAGGATTTAATATGGCGGTAGTTGTTGTTGAAAGAGGAAGAGTAAATGAATTAAGAAGTATATCTAAGACTATAGTGTATTTGGAAAGAAATAATCTATATTCTCTTACTGAATTGTCGCCTATTGATACTTCTAATATTTCTAACTTTCATGAAAATCCTTATTTGACGTTACGGGGTACAGGTGTAGTTATAGGAATGTTAGATACAGGGATTGATTATTTAAATAAAGAATTTATTACAGAGAACAATGAAACAAGAATAATAGAAATGTGGGATCAAACAGTACAAGATGGGCCACCGCCACAGGGATTTCCTTATGGAACAAGATATACTAGAGAACAAATTAATGAAGCTATTAATGCACAAAGTAGAGGAGAAGATCCTTATGCTATTGTACCTGAACAAGATATCATTAGTCATGGAACAGAGGTTGCAGGTATTATTGGTGCAGGAGGCCGGGCAGGAGTAACTGGAGCAGCACCGGATTGTGAGTTTGTAATTGTAAAGCTTAAAGAGGTTAATCCAGCTGTTTTAGCACAATTTCCCAAAATAGAGACAACTGCTCCACAATATCAAACTAGCGATGTGCTTATGGCATTAAAATATCTATATGAATCTCAAAGAAGATTAAGTAAACCTATGGTTATATGTATAGCTCTAGGCTCAAATTATGGAGGTCATGATGGAACTGCTCGTGTAGAAAGATATATAGATTATTTTTCATATAGAAGTCAAATTGCAGTAGTTGGTGGAACTGGAAATGAAGGGGATGCAGCAAATCATACTAGTGGTAGATTTACACAAACTGGAGAAAGTATAATAGTTGAATTGCAGGTAGCTGACGACCAAATGGGGATAGAAGTAAACTTTTGGTTTAATCGACCAGATAAGGTATCTGTAGGAATAATTTCTCCAAGTGGGGAAGCTTTAGAAAGAGTTCCAGAAGAAATAACAGTAATTACAGATTTAAAATTTACATTAGAAGGAACTACTGTTTCCATATTATATGATTATCAATTTGATATTTCAGGTGATGAGCGTGTATCTATTGAGTTTAACAATATTAGAGGAGGAATATGGCAAATAGTATTAATAGGAGATTATATAGTTGATGGAAGATACAATGCTTGGACTTATCAAAAACTTTTTTTAAAACCAGGAACAAAGTTCTTAAAACCAAATCCATATATTACTTTAACTAATCCTTCAACAAGCAGGGAAATAATTGTTACATCCTATTATAATCAAGGTAATAATACAGCAGTAGCTCTTTCTGGAAGAGGGTTTACAAGAGATGATCGTATAAAGCCATCAGTTGCTACTGGAGGAATTGATGTGCTTACAACTAAGCCTGGAGGAGGAACAACTACTGTTACTGGTTCTAGTGCGGCTACTGCGGTTTTAGCAGGAGCGGTAGCATTAATAGTGCAATGGGGTATAGTTGAAGGTAATAGTCCCGCATTATATCCAGTTAAAATAAATACCCTTCTTATATCTGGAACTAGAAAGAGACCAGGAGATATATATCCTAATCCTGTATGGGGATATGGAATATTAGACTTAGTAGAAGTATTTAAAAATATTCGTTCTCTTGATAATAGTTTAAATAAAATTTATAGGAATAAAAATGCCATAGTAGAGTTTAGTAAAAATATATTTATAAAAATACCAAAGGAAATTTATACAAGGCTAGAATAATGCTCTCTAGATAACCTTATGAATATAAGATAAGGAGGTTCTATTTATGAAAGAGCATAGAGAAATTGTCAGTGAAATTCAAGAAGAATTAATAATTGATTTGCCACAATGTGGTAAATTGTATTTAGATCCTGAATATGAAAGCTACATTGGAGAATATATTGGAGATGTGGCAGGTCAACTTAATAAAATAGATTATGCTTGTGCACTAGTAGTTGGTGAATTTACAGTAATAGTAATTGTTAAAAGTGGAAGAGTAAGTGATCTATTACGTGATGTACCAGCTATAGTAAATTTAGAGAGAGATGAATTATATTCTCTTACTGAATTATCACCTATCAATACAGCTAATATTTCTATTTTTCATGGAAATGCTTTTTTAACTCTACGAGGGACAGGAGTAGTTGTAGGGATGTTAGACACAGGCATTGATTATTTAAATAGAGAGTTTATGACAGAAGACAATAAAACTAGAATAATAGGGATATGGGATCAAACTATACAAGAAGGACCATCACCAGAAGGATTTCCTTATGGAACTGAATATTCTAGAGAACAGATAAATGAAGCTATCGCTGCTCAAGCTAGAGGAGAAGATCCCTATGCTATTGTTCCTCAAAGGGATGATAATGGTCATGGAACTCAAATAGCAGGAATTATTGGTGCAGGAGGCCGCGCAGGAGTGACAGGAGCAGCACCAGATTGCGAATTTTTAATTGTTAAGCTTAAAGAAGCTAGTAAAAGTCTTACCGAGCAATTTCCGCAAGTTGCTGTAACAATACCAGAATATCAAAGTACTGATATACTTTTAGCACTGAAGTATTTATATGATACTCAAAGAAAGTTAAATAAACCTATGGCTATATGCATAGCTTTGGGTGCAAATTATGGAGGACATGATGGAAGTTCTCGAGTAGAGAGGTATATAGATTATTTTTCTGTTAGAAGTGGAATAGCAGTAGTAGGTGGTACTGGAAATGAAGGGGATGCTGCAAATCACACTAGTGGTGCATTTACACAAAGTGGAGAAACTAGAATAATTGAGCTACAAGTAGCCGATGATCAACTTGGAATAGAAGTAAATATATGGTTTAATCGTCCAGATAGGATTTCTGTAGCAATCATTTCTCCAAGTGGAGAAATACTGCAAAAAATTCCAGAAAAATTAAAAGGAGTAGTAACCTTAAAATTTACATTTGAAGGAACTATTGCCACATTATTATATGATTATCCAGAAGATGTCACTGGAGATGGACGTATATCTATTGGTTTTACAAATGTTAAAGGTGGAATATGGCAAATAGTTTTAGTAGGTGAATATATAGTAAATGGAAGATACGATGCATGGACTTATCAAAAGGATTTTTTAAGACCGGGAACAAAATTTTTAGAACCAGATCCAGAAATTACTTTAACTATCCCTTCAACAAGCAGAACTATAATTGTTACTTCTTATTATGATCAAAATACTGGTACAATTGAAGCAACCTCTGGGAGGGGATTTACAAGAGATGGACGAGTAAAACCAGCAGTTACTACTGGAGGAATCAATGTGCTTACCACTAGAGCAGGAGGTGGAACAACTGTTATTACTGGATCTAGTGCAGCTACTGCAGTTTTAACTGGAGCAGTAGCATTAATATTACAATGGGGTGTAGTAGAAGGTAATAGACCAGCATTATATCCACCTAAGATAAATACTCTTCTTATATCTGGTACTAGAACAAGACCAGGAGATATTTATCCTAATCCAAGCTGGGGGTATGGTATATTAGATTTGAATAAAGTATTTCAAAATCTTCGCTCTTTTGATGAAGATTTAAATAGAAATATAGATAAAAAGAATAATGTAGCAACATTTACTAAGGAGGTAATTGTTCGTATACCTAAAGAACTCTATAATGTATACAAAAAAAATAACTAGTTAAATATGCAAAGTATATCTTGTGTTAGACATGTTGACAGGTTTCCATGATAGCTCAGCTATCATGGGGTTCTGACGATTTAGTATGACATAAAATATATACGTATACTGACTAGTTATTTTTTGAATATATCTAATTATTAAATATAAAAGTTAGATAATATCTTTAGGATATAATTAAGTAATTACAATGTAATAATTATTGTAACTAATATTTATAACTTTCTATAAAAGCAAGTTTTATAGATTAAATTAAACTATTAATAATACAAAATAAAAAACAATTTACTCATATATTTACATATATTAGAATAAAATATAATTGAAGCATTTTAATTAAGGAGTATTTATATGGCTGATATAGGCAAAATAATGGTTAATGTCTATAGACAAGATAGTTATGTTCCAATTACCGATGCCAGAGTAACAATAACTCCAGTAGGAGAGGAAACAAGACAAGAGATTGTATTAACAACTAACAGTGCAGGGCAAACAGAAGCTGTTGAAGTGAGCACACCACCTATAGAACTTACGCTGGAACCACAACAAGA
This sequence comes from Clostridium sp. Marseille-QA1073, assembly GCF_054863625.1. NCBI lineage: Bacteria > Bacillati > Bacillota > Clostridia > Eubacteriales > Clostridiaceae > Clostridium > Clostridium sp. Marseille-QA1073. Next base: position 35,457 of record NZ_JBSVQM010000023.1, read on the forward strand.
TCAACTGCCTTATAGTCTTTGGAATATAAACGTTGAAGCAGAAGGATATGAGCCGGTAACTGTGGAAGGGTGTCAAGTATTATCTGAAACTACATCTATACAAAATTTTAATCTAGCAAATTTATCTAGAAGCAATAGAGAAATACAGATAGGAAGAGTAATAATTATACCTGATATAACTTTGTTCGGAAATTTTCCACCTAAAATTCCTGAAGATCCTGAGAAAGCTTTGCCGCCTCCACCAACTGGATTTGTGGTATTACCTGATCCAATAGTACCTGAATATGTAATAGTTCATGCAGGCGCACCAACTAATCCAGCAGCACCTAATTATAGGGTACCATTTAAAGATTACATTAAAAATGTTGCCAGTTGTGAAATATATGCAACCTGGCCAGAAAGTACAATAAGAGCTAATATATACTGTATAACATCCTTCACATTAAACAGAATTTATACTGAATGGTATAGAGGCAAAGGATATAATTTTGATATTACAAACTCTACTGCTTTTGACCATGCGTTTACTTATGGAAGAAATATCTTTGACAATATAGATAGGATTGTTGATGAGATATTTACCACCTATATTAGGAGGAGAGGGGCAAAGCAACCGCTATTAGCTCAGTATTGTGATGGACAAAGGGTTCAATGTCCAGGATGGCTGACCCAATGGGGAAGTAAATTTTTGGGTGATCAAGGAAGAATACCATATGAAATCTTAACTAATTTTTATGGAAGTGATATCGATTTGGTTAGAGCTGAAAGAGTAGCAGGAAGTCCACAATCTTATCCAGGTTATACATTAGGAATTGGCACTACTGGAGAACCAGTAAGAGTAATTCAAACTCAGTTAAATAGAATAGCACAAAATTATCCTTTAATACCTAAAGTAGCAGTGGATGGAGTATATGGACCTACCACTGCAGAAAGTGTTAGAGTATTTCAAAGTATATTCAATCTTCCACAAACAGGAACGGTAGATTATGCAACTTGGTATCAAATATCAAATATATATGTAGGCGTTACTAGAATTGCTGAATTGAGAAGTAGTATGGGCATAGACTCTAGGGAAGCTAGAACCTTACAAGAAGAATTAAATAGAAGTAGCACATCAATATTTATTCCGCCTACACCATATAAAGGAATATGGAATGTACCAAGATTGGAATATCCAGTGGATTAAAATAAATGAGAGTGTTTGCAAAAAATGCAAACATTCTTATTTATATTTTACTTTAAAATGAGTATTTTATAGTATTAATTTAAATAGATTAGAATCAAAAATAATTATTAATATAGTGTAAATACAAAATAAGGCATGATTTTTATCATGCCTTATTTTTTCGGGATTATTGGGATTGATTTATTAAAGTTTATCATAGTAACTATTGTTTATATCTTTTCAATTAAGATTTAAATTAGCTTAATTGTAAAGATATTTAAGAGAAAGTCTTAGAATATTTATATAAGTTTATAATTCAAATTATTTCTCAATAGAATAAAATCTGTAAAATAATACTTGGGGAAGTGATTAAAAAACACTTACAGAATTTTATCCAATACATAATAGCTACAATTAAAAACATTTCAATAATATTATTTTAGCAAGATTTTATTATATAATTCTTATAAGAAGATTAAAATTTGATGAATAAGCCATAAAGGTTATATTTACTTATACAATTTCGATTGAATTTTATAAGTAAAGGTTTGAAGTTCTTCATTCAAAATATTTAATCCTCTTTCAATTTTAATTCCATTGTATTTTATAAAGCTTCTTCCAGATTTCATATACATATATTTATTTAAGCCTATAAGTAATATAAAGATGCTAGATATGATAATAACTACATTTATAATTTTCTTTTTCATATATATCCTCTACTTAAATAAGTAAAAAGTTACTTATAATATATAACAATAAAATATGAACTGGATAGAAAGCATAAAAAGCATATTTAAAACTTTTGCCCTTTTCACCATTGTATTTTTTAATAAATATTAAGGAAAGGAGGGAGGCGCATTGCAAGAAAACACCCAAATTTAAATTACCATTTATAAATATATATTTATAAATAGGTACAACATAAATTATATTCACAATAACCTGTGCTATAATTAGCTTTGTAAAATCATTTTTAAACAATTTAAATGCTAATATAGTTAAAACTCCATATATTCCATATTCAGCACGAAATATATAAGAAGATGTAACTATAGCTGATACAACTATGACTTTTAGTATACTGTTTAATAGTTGATTTTCAGAAAATTCATAGTCAGTAGCATATAGTGCCATAAGTCCAATGAATAATGTAAAAAATATATTTAAATAAGTCATGTGAAAAGCTAACATATACGGTGCTTGAGAGACTAAAGCAAAAATAAAAAGTCTTATTGAATATTTTTTAATGCTATGGGTATGTATATAGCCTTCTGTAATTAAATAAGCGAATATAGGAAAAGCAATTCTTCCTATAACTCTCAAAAACAAATATTCTGGAAATAGAACAGAACCTATGTGATCTATAAGCATACAAATACAAGCAATTAGTTTTAAGTGAAAACTGTTCATAAATATCACCTCATTTATAAATTTTTAAATCCAAATTAGAATAATACTATTATAAGGTTGAAGGTAACAAGTTGCCTAGTAAGAAAATAGAATTTACAATCTTAATCAATGGAGAATTGAAAATGGATAATTATCGGCGGAACATGGGAATTTTTTAATTATTTGTTTTCTAGAGCCTATTATTTTTATGATGGAATGTATATTCCTTAATAAAGCAATAAATCCTTTTATATATATTGTTAATATTTTAGATATATTCATAGTGTATAGGAATAATAAAATAAAGGTTTTGTGTTACATTATCTGTAAAAAACTAAATTTTTTGTAACAACTATCAGTAAAAATGCAATTTGAAATAAAGCAAAATCTTGACAATTAGTCATGATTTTGTTCTTAAGATATAATATAATATTTTTTAGTATTTATTCTAAGTTTAAAGTATTAACCAATTTAGCCACTTCTCCTTTAGATTCTCATATTCAAAAGCAAGTAAATATACTAAGCATACTATAAAACACATAGCTATAAGTCCAAGGAATAATGTAAAGAATATATTTAAGGTAGATGATTTAAGAGTGAGCATGTAAGATAGATGAGAAATGAATCTAAAGATTTAGTAATTGAATATTCTTTTAAATTTTTACCGTGATAAGAACCTTTTGGAAAATTTGGTTGCAATATACTCCTATTCCTTATAATAAAATCCTTCTGAAAATATGTTAATATTGGTTTATAATATAATAAATAAAGATTTATAAGAGGTGAAAGTTAATGGATAAGACAATTCTGGTTGTTGATGATGAAGAAAGCATAAGAAGATTATTAGGGGCTTATTTATCGAAAGAAAAATATAATGTTATTTATGCAGTAAATGGCGTGGATGCTCTAAACAAATTAAAAAATGATGAGGTTCACCTTATAATCTTAGATATAATGATGCCTATTATGGGAGGATTTGAAGCATTACAACTTATAAGACAAAGTTATGATATTCCTATTATAATGCTCAGTGCAAAGGAAGAAGAACAAGATAAGCTTTTAGCTTTTGGGTTTGGAGTAGATAACTATGAAACCAAACCTTTTAGTCCTAAAATATTGGTGGCAAAAGTTAATGCGTTGATTAAAAGAACTTATGGTAGCGAAGTTAAGAGTGAAGATGTGTATGATTTTGATGGTTTGTGTATAAATGAGAAATCACATATAGTAACTGTGGATAAATTAGAAATTTCTTTAACTCCTACAGAATTCTCTTTACTTATGTACTTTGTAAAAAATAAAAATATTGTTCTAACTAGAGAACAAATTTTAGACGGAGTTTGGGGTTATGACTTTGATGGAGATTTTAGAGTGGTAGATACCAGTGTTAAAAGATTAAGAGAAAAGTTAAAGGATAAATCTAAGTTAATTCAAACAGTTAGAGGCTTTGGATATAAATTTGAGGTGAAGAATGAAGTATAATATAAGATATAAGGAGAGTATATCAACAAAGCTATTTATAATTACTACACTAATTTTTACATTATTCTTAAGCTTTAGCCTTTTAATACAAAGAATATTTTTTCAAAGTATGTATTCTAATAAGAAGAAGCAAGAAATAAGAACTAATACTGTTAAGTTTTCTCAAAGATATGATAAATTAAAGAATTATGAAGAGCTAACAGCACTTATGAAAGAATATGAGGAGAAATATAATACATATTTAGCAATAGTAGAATATAAATATGAATTTACTATTACATTTAATATTGAAATAGCAGGAGAAAGTAATAAAAGAGGTAAATATGTAAACCAAATTTTAGCTGAGTTAAACACAAATGAATTATTAAGAAATAAGCTTTTAAAGGAAAAGATAGTTGTCTTTTCTGTAGAGACTACCTATAGTGACAATAAAGATCTAGTTTGTATAAAGCTAGACGATAATAAACTTATAATAGGAACTACATCACTTCAGCCTATTGATGAAGGTATTAGTGTTATAGAGGAGTTTTATAAATACTTCTATGTAGTAGCAATATTTATAATTCTAGTTATGTCTTTTATATACTCTATAATGATTACTAATCCTCTAAGAAGAATAAATGCAACTGCAAAGAAAATGAGTAATTTAGATTTTAGTGAAAAATGTGAAGTAGTATCTGAAGATGAAATAGGCAATTTAGCAATAACATTAAACTTCCTTTCAGAAAACTTGTATCGTGCGTTATCTTCACTACAAAGAGCAAATATCCAGCTTCAAAAAGATATAGAAAAAGAAAGAAAAGTAGAAGAGGTTAGAAAAGAATTCGTAGCAGCAGTATCACATGAGCTTAAAACTCCTATAACTATAATTAAAGGTTATATAGAAGGTATTAAGGATGATGTATTTTCAGAGGAAGAAAAAAATGAATCTTTAGATATAATTTTAGAAGAAACTAATAAAATGGGTAAGCTTGTAAAAGATATGTTAGATTTATCTGCATTAGAAAGTCATGCTACAGGACTTAAGCACGAAATATTTAATCTTAGTGAAATGATAGAAAAAAATATAAAAAGTTTAAATAATGAAATAAATGATAAAGATATAACCATTGATAGAAACTATATTTCTGATGTTTATATAAAAGCAGATAAGTTTAGAATGGAACAGGTTATAACTAATTTTCTAACTAATGCTATAAGACATACTGAGCCTTTGGGATTTATATGGGTATCTATGAATTTTGAAGACAATAGGCTTAGGGTATCTGTTGAAAACACTGCAAATCCTATATCAGATCAAGAGATGAGCAACATATGGAGTAAATTTTATAAAGCTGATAAGTCAAGAAGTAGGACTTTGGGAGGAAGTGGATTAGGACTTTCTATAGTTAAAAATGTATTAGAGCTTCATAATATGGAATATGGTGTAAGAAATACAGAAAGAGGAGTAGAGTTTTACTTTTATACAGAAGTAGAAGATGTTAAAAACAATTAGCATATAATTTCTCAATATTTTTTAAGTTGTCTATGGAAATCCTATTAAAATTAATATAGTATAATTAAACTATTGAAAAAATATTTAGAATTTTGGTATTATAGTCTTACACATAGGGAAAATTTTAGGATATATTAACTTTATATGAGACTATAAGTAATTTATACAATTATAGGATAAATATGTTTAGAATTATTTATTCGCAAAGATATTACTTAGAATTATATAAGTTTAAATTCAATGCTTATTTTAAATGTAAACAAGGCATCTTGAAGAAAACTAGTCATTATTCTAGGATATTTATGTCACACTAAATGGTAAAGATCAAAGATATTACTTATATCTATGGAGTATTACTTTTTATGTGACAAAAAATATCCTTAGAATCTTTAACTAATTATTTTGTTTCAGATGCTAAGGCATCTTCAAAAAATAACTAGTCATTATTCTAGTATATTTTATGTCATACTGCATCGTAAGAACCAAAAGATAGCGCCACTATCTTTTGAACCTTACTCTTTGTCTGTCAAAAAATATCCTTAGAATTTTTAACTAATTATTTTGTTTCAGATGCCTAAACATAAAATAGATGGGGGTATAAAATATGAAAGGCACAACAGTAGCTACATGGGTTAGAACATGTAGAAATTTTTATGGAGATGGTTTTATTGATGAAGCTATGATAAATGCTGGCTTTGAAAGCAGCAAGATATTTTCTCCAGCAGAAGATGTTGACGAATTAAAAATCCAAAAGTTTATAAGATATATTTCAAATAACAAGGGAATAACAGAGGGAGAACTTTGGAGAAAAATAGGTAGGGATAATATATATTCTTTCTCTAAAGATTTCAAAGCGTTTTTTTATCATGATAATACCTATTCATTTCTTAAGTCACTTTATGATATACATACTGTAATGACTAAGAGAATACCAGGAGCTAAGCCGCCAATAGTTGATATTAAAGCTATTTCTGATAGACAAGCTATTATAACTTATTCTTCTAAAAGAAAAATGTTTGATTATTTTTTAGGAATGCTTGAAGGTAGCTTTTCTTACTTTAAAGAAGAAGCTGATTTTGATGTAATTGAAAAAACAGAAGATGGATTAAAAGTTAAAATAACTTTCTATAAAGATATTAAGTATAAAAAAACTTATTTTATAAATAAAGTATTATCTTTTGGAATTATAAAAAGTATAGGATTTAAGACTGCAATAGTTACATCTATAATAACATTTTTAGCTACACTACCTGTTTTAGGTCTAGGTAGTATATTTAAAGGATTGATAATTTCATTAATTAGTGGAGCAGGTGCCTTTTTAGGAACTTCATTACTTATAAGACCACTTACTCATATTGAAAAAATACTAGATAATCTTAATAATAAGGAGTTTATTGAAGAAAGTATACTTATAACTAATGATAGATTTGAAAGGTTATATAGTAAACTTAATAGTCACATAAAGAATACAAAGAGTGATTTTGTAGGATTCAAAGGAATTACTGATGAAATGGCAACTTTCGCGAAAAATATAAGCGTTATTTCTGAAAATATGGACAAGACCTCAGAGGAAATATCTCAAGTTGTGAATCAAGTAGCAAATACTTCTGTTGAACAAGCACAAAATACAGAAAATGCTGCACATATATTAAATGATAATATCAATGCGTTAAAGCTCATTGTTGATAGTGAAAACAATAATAAGGAAGAGCTTGAAGTTACAATTAATAAGATTACTGATAGCTATAAACAAGTTGATAAAGCGAGTGAAAATATATTAGAGACACTAGAAAGTTTCCAAGAAGTTAAAGTCAAAGGAACTCAATTAGGTGATAAAGCTAAAGATATTACTAATATAGTTTATATAGTATCTCAAATTTCTGATATGACTAATCTATTAGCTCTTAATGCTTCTATTGAAGCAGCAAGAGCAGGAGAACAAGGTAAAGGATTTGCTGTAGTAGCTGATGAAGTTAGAAAGCTTGCTGAGCAGACTAAAGATGCGGTAGAAGAAATAAATACAAATCTTGTTCAATTTGTTGATGATATTGATATGTTAGTTAAAAATATAGAAAATAAACATGATGTACTTCAAGAAGCAACTAAAGGACTAGTTCTAATAAGGGATGTAAGTAAAGAAACAACTACATCTGTTAGAACTGTATCTACTTCAATGATAAAAACAATAAATGAGTTAGATACAGAAGCAGAGTCAATTGCGAATATGTACAACAACATAGAATCCCTAGCAGCTATAGCGGAACAAAATTCAGCAGCATCACAAGAGGTTAGCGCAAATGTTAATCTATATACAGAGGAAATTAAAAATCTTATGGAAAGCATAAATGAATTTAAGAAAATTGCTAAATTCTTTGAAGAGGATTTAGGAAAATATAAAATATAATAAAAAAGTCCATTATCCTTAGGACAGTGGACTTTTTTATTTCATTATTAAAATTCACAGTTCTCAATTCATAGCTATACATATTATTTCACTCATGGGAACCCTAAAGGGCTTCACTACTTTTCATCAGAGGTGAAAAAACTAGCAATTGTATTACTAGTAAAAAAATCTATTAAAGAAATTAGTTTCAATAAAACTAATTTCCACCATAATTCTCAATTGTCCATTGTCAATTCTCCATCGATTAAACTCCTTCTAAGTCAAAGTTAGGTATAAAACTTTCTTTTGCAGTGCCTTCTTCTTGTATAAAAGCATTCCTGTATCCTAATTCTAGACAATGACTAATAAGTACATCATAATGTTTAGGATTTAGAGGTTTTGTCAATTCCTGAAATTTATTACAGTTATAAACTGGTGTGTACTGATTCATAAGACTTAGATAAACTTTGTGATTATAAGTCTTAAATATATAATCTACGATTTTTTTAGAATCAAATAATAATCCAGGAAGCATCAAATGTCTTATTATAACACCGTTTTCCATCATACCATCATTATTAAATTTAGGTTCACCTACTTGATTAAACATTTCTTCAATAACAGAGATTGCGCTATTAAAATAGTTTTTGGCATTGGAATATTTTATTGCATATTTATCATTAAAATATTTTAAATCTGGAAGATATATATCAATATAGCCTCTTAATTTTCTAATAGCTTCTACATTTTCATATCCGTTAGAATTATACACAATAGGTAAATTTAATCCATTATCTTTAGCTAATTTTATAGCCTCAATGATTTGAGGAATATAGTGGGTAGGAGTAACTAAGTTTATATTATGAACTCCACTTTCCTGCTGCGCTAGAAATATTTCACTAAGTCTTTCGATAGAAATTTCTTTTCCCACTCCATTATGACTAATTTGATGATTTTGACAAAAAACACATTTAAGGTTGCAATTAGAAAAGAAAACAGTACCAGAACCTTTAGAACCAGAAATACAAGGTTCTTCCCAATAATGTTTAGAAACTTTAGAAACTTTTATATTTGAATTCGAATTACAAAATCCTAGTTTTCCAACTGTTCTATCGATAGAGCAGTTTCTAGGACAAAGATTACAGTTTTTTAACATATATAAATTTTCCATAGTAAATCTCCTAGGTAAAGTGTAATTTTAGGCACATGAAAGAAATTAATAGACCAAAGATGTTAGTATATTTTTATCAGATAAGGAGTTAGGTTCTGCTCATAGTGGTGCTATGTGCAGGTTCTGAAGACGCAGTATGATGGAAAATAGGCTAATATACTGGTCTATTAGTTTTTGAAGATGCCTTAATATAGTAAAATTATAACCTAATATAATGGAGAATGCACAATTTAAATAAAATATTGAGCTTTTATTGCTAGTCTTTAACTATTTATAAAGTTTAATATATTATGTAAAATCACCTCTGAAAAATATCAGATTACTCAGAGGTGAAGGCTTCATTTACTATTTTCTACATTTTTTCATATAGAATATGAAAGTTTGTACCACAAATATTAAGCTTATAATACCAAAGCCGGGATACAAATAAGTTATTAAATTTTTAAAACCTATTTGAGAAACCGGAAGAGCGATAAGAAGTATTATAACTACAGCTTTTTTATAAGGTATATTAAACTTTTGCTCAAGAGTTTTTCCTACACTATATATATCTGATACTTCTGTTGAGAACATTTCACACCAAATAACAAGTAGAAGGAGAACCTGCATTAATGGTCCAAATTTGCTTGCTACATGAAGTAAAGGTATTTCATATTTAAATATATTAGGAATATTTACTAGTAACATAGAATTTATTAGAAATCCTAGTAAGGTCAATAACAATGAACCTAATATAAGGCCAAAGATAATCATAGATTTATTTTTAATTTCTTTACTTACAGGAACAAGAACTCCACTACAGGATAACATATTGAATCCTGCATATAAAAATGATGAAATTATCCATTGGTAAGGTATTATCATATTCTTATGAACAGGTATAGTTTTCATAAATTCTAAGGACATATTATCTCTATAATATATTAAATAAAGGGTAAATACAGCAATTATAATAGTAGAAAGTGAAGGTACAATAAAAGAATTAATAGCAATTAGACCTTTTGTATCACGAAGTAAAGTGATAAGAGAAACTATTGCCATTAAGATAATTCCAATATATTTTGGAAGTCCAAAATATTGTTTTAATAATGCTCCTCCACCAGCTAAAATGATTGCTGCACCAGCTACTAGAAAAAAGCTAGTTAAAATATCGGTGATTTTTCCTAGAAAGCCAGGACTTACTAAGTTTATTAGCTCAGTGTAGGAATTTAAATTGTAACGTAGACTTATGGATACTATCATAGAACTAACAAAGATATAAAATATTGCACAAATTAATAATCCAATAAAGCTTTTATATCCATATGTAGTAAAAAACTGAGTTATTTCTTGACCTGATGCTAACCCTGCTCCAACAATAGTGCCCACAAAAACTGTAGCTGTTTGAAAAATTAAAGCTAGTTGTTTCTTCAAGTATATCTCCCCCATAATCTTATCTATATACTTTAAATATATAAGGGGTTGTACAATTTTATTCATAAGAAAAATACTTAAGTACGTAAAATAAAATAAATATTATAAGTTATAGTATGAATTTCACAATCAAATCTATAAATAAAGTTAAAAACTTCAAAGTGAATATAATGTAAAATGATGATTTCTTATGTTTAGTATTAATTTTTTTACAAACACTATTGTTGAGGTGATATAAATGTTTAATCCCAAAAGAGTGATTTTTGAAGAAGGAGCATTGAAATATGACAAAGGAAAGGAACTTTTAGAGTTTTTCAAAGATCAAAATGTGGAAATAAAGTATTCTAAAAGCGGCAGAATATCTGGAAGTCCAGGTAAAAGTCCTACGGAAATGTATGGAGAAGGAAAGAATACTTTAGTTGTAGGAGTGAGAAAGACATTAAAATTTGAATCTTGTAAACCATCAGCTCATTATCAACTTCCGTTAGTTAGTGGATGTATGGGAATGTGTGAGTATTGCTATTTAAACACCCAAATGGGAAAAAAACCATATACAAAGATTCATGTAAATGTTGAAGAAATATTAGAAAAAGCAGGAAAATATGTAGAAGAGAGGCTACCTAATATAACAATATTTGAAGGAGCCGCTACTTCAGATCCTATACCAGTAGAACAGTATACAGGAGCCTTAAAAAAAGCTATTGAGTATTTTGGTGGAAATGAAAAAGCACTTTTTAGATTTGTTACTAAATATACAGATGTGGATAGTCTTTTAGATGCAAAACATAATGGTAGAACTACTATAAGATTTAGTTTAAACATAAATGAAGTAATAAGTAAGTTTGAACATAGAACACCTAGTTTTGAAGAAAGAATAGAAGCAGCTAAAAAAGTAAGTGATGCGGGATATAGTTTGGGATTTATAATTGCTCCAGTGTTTTTATGTGATAATTATCAAGAGAAATATTATGAACTTTTATATAAGATTAAAGAAAAAATTCCAAATACAAAAATAAACTTTGAAGTAATTTCTCATAGATTTACTAAAAGAGCTAAGGAAAATATATTAAGCATATTTCCTAAAAGTATTTTACCTATGGAAGAAGAACTAAGAAAGTTTAAATTCGGTCAATTTGGTTATGGAAAATATATTTATAAAGATGATGAAATGAAAGAATATAAAGAGTTTTTTACAAAGAGTATAAATGAATTTTTTGGAGAGGAAAATATAAATTATATAATTTAAAAAGTCAATTTTGTTTTAATCTTTAAAAATAATATGGAAAAGTATAATCAATGATTTGTTAACAATAGAAATTTTATAATTTGAATACATTAATTGTAGAAGTATAAGCCCTTTAAGTGTAAACTAGCAAGAAAATTGCTAGCTTTTCCTTTTTAAAAATAAATTTTAAACTGAATAAGAAATATTAATCAATTATTTATTATATAAAAGTATGAGAGTGAATAGAAATTTTTTATGCTATATTAAATTGAAAATTATGATAATTTTAGTGATATAATAATAAGTAAAAATATTCTAGCATAACATTTTAATACATAGTTTTAAATAAAGAGGGGTGTAATATATGGAATTAGAATTATCAAATTTTCTTATAGAATCAAAGAAATCTATAAAGAAACTTATAGAAATCTTATCAACGAAATATAAATATGTATCTGTATTAGGAACTGACTGTTTTGGGAAAGAATATACTTCTTTAACAACTGGAACTTCTATAAAAAATTCTACTTGGAATGAAAGAGGATTTGTTCTAAGAGTATATAATGGAATCAATTATTCAGAATTTTCCTTTGATTATATATCATATGATAGCGTAGAAAATCTTGCAGAACAAATTAAAGAAAAAGTAAAAACTTATATATCTTTATTTAATGAAAATGAAGTAAATCATTATCCAGTATTAGAGGAAGAAGAAATAACAAAGTCCTTTAAGGATAAAGTAGATGTTTATCCAACGACTGTTAGTGATAAAGAAATATTAAATAAAATTACAAACATAAATAAAAATGCAATAGTTCTTAGCGATAAGATTTTAGATGTAGTAGTAAGATATAATTATCTTCATGTAAATAAAATCTTTATGTCAAATAAAAAAGATTTAGAGCAAAGTTATTTGTGGAGTGAAGGTATGATTCAATGTATAACCACTGATGAAGAGGACACTAGATTTAATTATAAAGTTTTTTCTGGATTAGAAGGTGTAGAAATTATAGATGAAATGGAAAGTTCAATTAAAGAGGTTGTAGATACTGCTTTAAAGGCATTAGAGGCTAAGCCTATAATTCCAGGAATGTATGATGTAATATGCTCTCCAGAAGTGTCAGGATTAATTGCTCATGAAGCTTTTGGACATGGTGTAGAAATGGACATGTTCCTTAAAGAAAGAGCAAAAGCCAAGGAGTATATAGGACAACACATTGCATCACCATTAGTAACAATGCGTGATGGAGCAACATCTGAAAGACATATGTCTTCTTATTTGTTTGACGATGAAGGAGTATTAGGACAAGATACAGTTATTATTGATAAAGGTGTATTAAAATGTGGAATATCTGATACTTTATCAGCACTAAAATTAGGTGAAAGGCCTACAGGTAATGGGAAAAGACAATCCTTTGAAAGAAAAGCTTATTCAAGAATGACTAATACGTTTTTTGAAAAAGGTTATTGTAACTTAGAAGAAATGATTAAATCCATAGATTATGGTTTTTTATTAGATGTACCTATGAGTGGAATGGAGGATCCTAAAAGTTGGGGAATCCAATGTATGGTGAACTTTGCATATGAAATAAAAGACGGAAAACTTACAGGAAAAATCTTTTCTCCTATCGTTTTAACTGGATATGTACCAGACTTATTAAAATCTATATCTATGGTTTCTGGGGAAATATGTTTAGAGGGAAGTGGAGCTTGCGGTAAAGGATATAAGGAATATGTAAAGGTATCTTCTGGAGGTCCATATATTAAAGCGAGAGTGAGGTTAGGATAATGATAGATAATATAATTTCTATATTAAAAGAGTTTGATATTAGTGGATATAAGATAATAGAAAAGAAAGTAATTAGTGAAGAAATGTTTTTTATAAAAAAACAATTAGATATGAACAGAAATAAAAAAGTTCATAAGTTTAATGTTGTAGTTTATGTAGACTTTGAAGAAAATGGAGAGAAATTTAAAGGAAATTCATCAATAGAAGTATATACTACAATGGGTGATGAAGAGATAAGAAAAGCTATAAATGATGCTAGTTATGCAGCAAAATTTGTGAAAAATAAGTATTATCCATTGGTAAGTGGAATTAAGGAAGAAACTATAACTATACCTTCTAAATTTAATGAAGAGGATTCTATTAAATGGATGATAAGATTAAAAGATTCTCTTTATAAAAATGATAACAAAGAAGATGGAAGTATAAATTCTTCAGAGATATTTTTAAGTAAAGTTTTTACTAGAATTGTGAACTCTGAAGGGGTAGATGTAAGCTATATAAGTAATTTATCAGAAATAGAATTCATTACAAATTGGAAAGGTGAAGAAGAAGTAGAGCTTTACAATATGTTGAGCTTTTCTGATTATGATGAAGCTTATATAGAGAATAAAGTAGAGGAAGCATTAAAAGTTTCAGAGTATAAGGCAAAAGCAAAAGAAGAGCCATCAACAGGAAGTTATAACGTAATATTAAAAGGTGATAATGTAAAAGAAATGATGACATATTATTATACACAAGCTAATGTTAAATCTGTGTATAACAAAATAGGAAAATTTAAAATTGGGGATAAAATTCAAGGAAAGAATGTAAAAGGTGATTTATTAAATATCACTTTAACTAATAAATTAGAAAATTCTCCAGTATCTTCACCTTATGATGAAGATGGCTTTAAGTTATCAAATATAGAAATAGTTGAAGATGGAAAGTTAATAAACTATTATGGTGATGTTAGAAACAGTTATTATTTAAATGTAAACCCAACAGGAACTCTTAAAAATTATATTGTTGAAGGGGGAAGTAAGACATTTGAAGAAATGAAAAGTGAACCGTGTATTATAGTAGAAGCTTTTTCAGACTTTCAAATGGATAGTTTAACAGGAGATTTTGGCGGAGAGATAAGACTTGCCTTATATGTAGATGGAGATAAGATAATTCCTATGACAGGTGGTTCTATATCAGGAAATATAAAAAATGTACAAGGAGAAATGTATTTATCATCTGAAGTTGAAGTAAACGGAAACTTCTTTGGTCCAAAAGCAATGTTATTAAAAAATATATCAGTAGCAGGAAGATAATTAAAATCCACCTTTGGAGAATGAGAGTAAAATTGCTTGAAGTTCTCCAGAAGTGGATTTTAATTATTATGTGCTTATATTTATATTATTATAGTTTTAATTTTAAAAGTTGCCATAATAAATACGAAATAAAAGCTTATTTTAAAACTACAAGTATTGCACCTATAGTCATAAGAGCTAGACCTAATATACTTGTTTTATTTATTTTTTCACCTAGTATTAAAAATGCAAGTATTGCTGCCATAACTGCACTAGTTTTATCTAAAACAGATACTTCTGCTACTTTTCCTGTTTTTATAGCAGTAAAATAGAATATCCAAGATAGGGCTCCTGCTGTTCCACTTAAAATAATAAATAATAGTGCTCTCTTATCTTCTAGTATCTTAGAAACTTCAGAAAATTTTCCTTGAAAAAATACTACTAAAGTTGTAAATATAGCCATAACAATAGCACGAATAGCAGTAGCACTATTAGCATCTAGTTTAGTAAGGCCTATCTTACCAAATATGGCAACTAACGCTGCAAAAATTGCTGATAATAAAGAATAAACAATCCACATGGTATCCACTCCTTTTTATAAAAATTTAGACTTATAAAGTTTAACCCAAATATTAAACATATTCAAATTAAAGTTTTCATAAAGCTTATTTTTACTATATTAAATATAATGAGTTGAAAATCCTTTATATTATTTGTTAAATTTTTACAAAGGGCTGTTACATATTAGTTTTAAATTTGTAGATAAGGATTTTATCATAATTAAAAGAATACTATTTATATATATTTTGCGTTATAATTTAGGTATTGTTATTAATAATATATTTTAGTGATAAAACATTATGCTTAGAAAGGAATATGCTATGACAAAGAACTGGAAAGGAAAGAGATATCATAATTTAAATTATTTTTTAAGAGAAAAATTTGGCCAAAAAGTATTTAAAATATCTTTAGATGCGGGCTTTTCTTGCCCTAATAGGGATGGTACTATAAGCAAAGGTGGATGTGTATTTTGTTCTGAAAGAGGTTCAGGAGATTTCGCAGGAGATAGATGCTTTTCTATATCTAAGCAATTTGAAGATATAAGAATGATGATGAATAAAAAATGGAAAGATGGAAAATACATAGCTTACTTTCAAGCTTATACCAATACTTATGCAGCTATTGATATTTTAAGAGAAAAGTATGAAGAAGCAATAAATCAACAAGATGTAGTAGCATTAGCTATTGCTACAAGACCTGATTGTTTAAGTGAAGAGGTTCTAGACTTAATTGAAGAGTATTCAAACAAAGTTTATACATGGGTAGAATTAGGACTTCAAACCTCAAAAGATGAAACTGCAAGACTTATTAATAGAGGTTATGAGCTTTCAGTCTTTGAAGAAGGAGTTAGAAATTTAAGAAAAAGAAATATTGATGTAGTCACACATGTAATTTTTGGATTGCCTGGTGAAAGTAAGATAGATATGATAAACACAATAAATTATGTAGCACACAGTAATATTCAAGGAATAAAAATACATCTTCTTCATCTTATGAAAAATACTCCTTTGGAAAAGTTTTATAAAAGTGGCCATTTAAAACTTATGGAGATGGAAGAATATATAGATTTAATATGTGAGACTATAACATTACTTCCTGAAAGTATGGTAATACATAGATTAACTGGTGATGCACCTAGAGATCTATTAATAGGACCTATGTGGAGCTTAAAGAAATGGGAAGTTTTAAATGCTATAGATAAAAAGTTAGAAGATGAAAATCTATATCAAGGTATGAATTTTAAGGGGGAGATTTTATGAAAATTGATATAATAATTTCTGCTAGTGACATTAAAGAAGAAAAAATTAAAGATAAGGTTGTTGTGGTTATTGATGTTCTTAGAGCTACTTCAGTGATGGTTACGGCATTAAATAATGGGTGTAAGGAAGTTATACCTGTATCTCATGTAGAAGAAGCTAGAGAAATTGTTAAGGAGGATAGAGAGAAATATATATTAGGTGGAGAGCGAAATGCCCTTAAAATAGAGGGATTTGACTATTCTAATTCTCCGCTGGATTATACAAGAGAAAATATTCAAGGTAAAACACTAGTTATGACTACAACTAATGGTACAAAGGCTATAAGGAATGTGAAAGGGGCAAGTAGAATATTCATAGCTTCTATGATAAATGGAAAAGCTATTGCAAATAAGCTAATAGAACTAAATAAAGATATAGTATTTATAAATGCTGGTACACATGGACAGTTCTCTATAGATGATTTTATTACTAGTGGATATATAATAGAATTAATAAAAAAGGAAATAAAGATAGAACTTACAGATATAGCAGTAACTGCTAATTATATATATAGTAATAACAAAGATATATTTTCCTTTGTAAAAAATGCTTCTCACTATAAAAGAATATTAGAGCTAGGTTTAGAAGAAGACTTGAAATATTGTCTTTCTAAGGATTTAGTTGATATAGTACCAGAGTATAAAGATGGTAAAATAAATATATAATATGAAAAAAGTAGAGTGGAATAGATTATACACCTCAGGGAACTTCTATAAAATTATAGTGCTGTTCTCCTGAGGTTTTTTGTATATTTGAGATATTATGAGGAGGTATTTAAAGTATCTAGTAATAATTAAAGAAATACTTTTTATTAGATAATGAAATTTTATAGGATACTTGGAGGCTATTTATGATTATTAAACCAAAGAAATTAAATATAGGAGACAAGGTGGCAATTATTGCACCATCTTCACCAGCAACAGAGGAAGTTGTTAAAAAAGGGGAAAAAATGATAAAAGCAATGGGACTTGAACCAGTTATGTATCCTAGTTGTTACACTACACAAAGAGATTTACCAATATCCGATTATTTAAAAGCTAAAGATATTAATGATGCTTTTCAGGATAGAAGTATTAAAGGAATCATTTGCTTAAAAGCTGGATATGGTATACAACATATACTTAAATTACTTGACTATGACTTGATAAAGGAAAACCCTAAGATTTTTTTAGGATATAGCGATATTACAGCTTTGCACATAGTACTCAATAAAATATGCAGGATGGTCACTTATCACGGATCTATGGCATCTTCAAATATATATAAAAAGAAAGGTGATAAATTTAAATTTGACCCATATACTTTTGCCAGTATCAAGAAGAATTTGTTTACAAATGAAGCACCAGGTTTGATAGAAAATCCTCCAGGAGAAATTATTGATTCCTTGTTTGGTGGTAAAGCTGAGGAGAGCTTGTAGGTGGTAATTTATCGCTGCTAACGAGGACTTTAGGTTCTGCTTACGAGGTTGATACAAGGGAAAATATTATTTATAGAAGACACTAAAGAAGATGCATCTAATATTGGTAGGATGTTAAGGTCATTATCTCTTGCAGGTAAATTTAATGACTGTAGTGGTATAATACTAGGAACATGGACAAATTGTAATGTTAATAGTAAAGGGTTCAATAATAGTAATTTAACTTTAGAAGAAACTTTTAAAGAAATTTTACTTCCACATAAAAAGCCAATAATTACAAATTTTAGAGCAGGTCATAATAATCCACAGGCTATATTAGCCTTTGGCACAAAAGTTATTATAGATGGAGACCAAAAAGAAATTATATTTACTGAATCAGGAAATATAGAGTGATGAGAATTTATATTGTATATAGAAAATTCAAAAAGAAATATCAGAAAATTTAAAAAATAACAGAGATATTACTAGGTCTTAAAAAGAGGTAATAATATGTAAAGTAATATTAATTGTATTATATAGGGGGAAGGGCTATGAATAGTAAAACAAAAGCGGATTTGATGCTGTTAATGATTACAATTTTTTGGGGGGCATCATATATTCTTACTAAAATAGGACTTGAAACTTTTGAACCATTTAATTTAATAGCACTACGGTTTATTATTGCTTTTGGGATATCTGCCATTGTATTTAAAAAACAAATTTTTAAAATAGATATAAAAACAATAAAATATGCTTTGATTTTATCAATAATTTTATTTAGTGTTTTTATTTCAATGACATTTGGGTTAAAATATACTTCAGCTTCAAATGCTGGATTTTTAATTAGCCTTTCTGTAGTTTTAATACCAGTAATTTCTTTTATATTTTTAAAGCAAAAAATTGAGAAGAAAGTTATTGTTGGAGTATGTTTAGCGTTAATTGGAATTGGTTTATTGACATTGAATACTGAGCTGAGATTAAGTAGTGGAGATCTTCTTTGCATACTATGTGCACTATTATTTGCAGCACATATTGTTGTAACCAGTGTCTTTACTCAGAAAGTTGATTCAATTGCTCTTGGGGTTTTACAACTTGGCTTTGTTGGTATCTTCAGCGTTCTATTTTCAATGTTAACGGAGACTGTGAAGCTTCCTAATAATAGCATATCATGGTTTGTAGTATTATCGCTAAGTATTCTCTGTACTGCAGTTGGTTATATTGTACAAACAACTGCGCAGCAATACACAAGTGCAACCCATACTGGACTTATCCTATCATTGGAACCAGTTTTTTCAGCTATATTTGCCTATGCATTTTTAGGAGAGATCCTTACTAGAAAGGGATATATAGGTGCAGTAATTTTACTGCTTAGTGTTTTAATTGCTGAGCTAGATTTTAATAAGAAGAGTGCATCCAAATCTGTTTACAAATAATCTTTTTAATAGCAATACACTGCTAGTTTTCCACCTCTGGGGGTTAATCAATGGAGAATTGAGAATGGAAAATTGACAATTATAGTTGAAATTAATTTTACAAATTAATTTCTTCAAATAGTTTTTTTAACAAAAGTAACTGTATTGTTTTAAAAAGAAATAAATTCAAAACTTCTCTTATAAAAGAGAAGTATCAGTAATTGTGAATTTTGCATTGTGAACTGTGAATTCAAAGTTTTAATTATAATATTAAAAAAACAATTATTTTCATAGATATGTTAATTTTAGAACTGGTACATTTATAAAGCCTCAAAATAAAGTTATGTTTATTTTGAGGCTTTGCTATGTCTTTTCCTAAGGAGTAAAACTTCATAGATTACTGTATAGAGGGTAAAAAGGGATATAAATGTTATTTGTTCTTTTTCGCTCATATTATAAGTTGCCAGTACAATTAAAAGGGGGAAAAATATAAAAATTTGAATAAGTCTAAAGGTGGATAGTTTTTTCAAAAAATCACCTCTTCTACTTCCAAATATTTACTATATGTATATTCTTACATTAATATTACTAAAAGTAAATAAAAATATTCTTACAAATAAGTCCATAAATATCTTTAATACATGTCGAAATATATAATTAATGAGAAATTGAAGAAAGTTTCTCATTTAACTTTAAAATATTTGTAAATAGCTTTTTTCAATAATTATCAATTTCCTATTCTCAATTTTTAAGAGTTTAAGCTCCTTTTATAGAAAATTTATTTTCAAAGTATATTTTAAATTTTCAAATTGTATCCATATAAGAGTATAGATATATATAATTCAATAAAATAAAGATATACTATATGTAATATTACATATAGTATATCTTTATTTTAGATTACTCATATTCTTAATAGATTATTATTTTTTATAAAGATTATAACAATGCACCTGCAATGGCAGCAGTCATAAAGGCGGCTAGAGAACCCCCTAAAACTGCTTTTAGTCCTAGCTTTGCAACATCTCTACGTTTTCCAGGTGCAACTCCCCCTATAGAAGCTATCTGAACTGCTATAGAGCTAAAATTAGCAAATCCACAAAGTGCATAAGTTAATATTACTATTGTTTTTTCAGTTAATTGACCACTAGCAATTAGCGGTGAAAGATTAGCGTAAGCAACAAATTCATTTAATACAACTTTCTGGCCAAGAAGATCTCCTGCTACTGCTATGTCTTTTGCCGGAATACCCATTATATATGCAACAGGTGAAAAGAGTTTACCAAAAATCCAGCTTAAGCTTAAGAAATCAGCACCAACTAATCCACCTAACCATCCTAAAAGAAAGTTTAATAAAGCTATTAAAGCGATAAAAGCTATTAATAATCCACCTACATTAAAAGCAATTTGAATACCATCCATGGCACCATTAGCTGCTGCCTCAATTATATTAGTAGTAGTTTTTTCGTTCTTTAATTCAATTGAATTCTTAGTTAATGGTTCTTCCGTTTCAGGAATCATAATCTTTGCTATAACTAAGCTTGCTGGTGCAGACATAACACTAGCTGCAAGTAAATGACCAGCACTGACACCCATAGCTACATAACCAGCCATAACACTACCAGCAACGGTAGCCATACCACCAACCATAACTGAATATAGCTCAGATTTAGTCATTTTCTCCATATAAGGCTTTATAATAAGAGGTGCTTCATTTTGACTTACAAATATATTAGCTACGGCAGATAATGTTTCCGCTCCACTAGTTCCTAAAATTTTTGCAAGTCTCTTAGATATAATTGAAATAAAGAACTGCATAACACCTAAATGATAAAGTATACTCATAAGTGCTGAAAAGAAAATTATAGTAGGCAGTACTTGCAATGCAAATATAAATCCTATTTTATTTACGTTTACTAAATCTCCAAATACAAAATCAGTACCTTCAGTAGTAAATTGCAATAATTTATCAATTATATTACTAGCAAATTGGAAAAACTTTTGTCCTAAAGGTACTTTAAGTACTAATAGTGCAAATATTACTTGAAGAACTACTCCAATGGTAACAAGCTTCCAATCAACTTTTTTCTATTAGTAGAAAATAAATATGCTATTAAGATAAAAATAGCTAAACCAAAAATTCCTATAAATCTATCCATAATACATTCTCCGTATATAAATTTTTAGATTCTATACAAGTAATTAATCGAGAACATAGATGTACTTGTAAAGTCCATTAAATAATATAGAATAAAATTCGACAATTTTAAACAAAACATTTTTCTTATTTTAAATGATAATGTTTGTCATCTAGAACTAAGTATAGAAAAAATCGGGATAAATAAAGAGTTTAAATATATTTATGGTTCAAAAATAAATTACATGAAAATATTCTATAAAAAATTGTAAATTTATTTTGATTAAAATTTCTAATATTTTAAAAAAATTTATAATATTAATAAAATTTATATTAAATATTTTGGGAGAGTAAATATCTTTAGAAGAGAAGAAGATGTATATTAAAGATAATTTTTAGGAAAGCTATTTTTAATTAATATTCACAAGTTAAGAGGTGTTAAATATGAAAAAAATTTTTACTCAAGAAGATTTAGAAAGAGCCTTTAATTTAGGAAGAGAACAAGGATATATAGAATCACAAAATAATAGTGGACATAATAGACATAATGAGTTTTCTTCAGAATTTTCTAATGAAATACCAAATTATTATAACCTTAGAGATTATACATCAGCTAAAATAGACGATAGAAAATAATATTAAAAACCGTGACATTTAGTCACGGTTTTTCTATATAACTTGAAATATAAAGAACTTTAAATAATAAGATTCTTCATTATCTGTCCATAGTATTGGATGATCTGGTGCTTGAGTTTTAAATTCTACTTGTCTAAGCATTCTGCCAGCATCTTTTGCAGCCTCATATATAGCTTCTTTAAATAACTCTGGACTCATGAAGTGTGAGCAAGAAGCTGTTACAAGATAACCACCTTTTCTTACTAATTTTATTCCTCTATAATTTATTTTTTTATAACCTTTTTTTGCATTTTTTATGGTTTCTCTTGCTTTTGTAAAAGCAGGTGGATCTAATATTACAACATCAAATTCTCTTCCTTGGTAGTTAAACTCTTTCAATATATCAAAGGCATCATGACATTCAAACTTAACTGTATCTTGCAAATTGTTAAGCTCTGCATTTTTCCTGCAAAAATCTACTGCATGCTGGGATATATCTATACCTAAGACACTTTTAGCACCAGCAATTCCAGCATTTAAGGCAAAAGAACCTGTATGAGTAAATACGTCTATAACTTTTGAGTCTTTACAAATTTTATGTATTGCTTTTCTATTTTCTTTTTGGTCTAAAAAGAATCCTGTCTTTTGACCATTTTCTATGTCCACATAATATTTAACACCATTTTCTTCAATGGTTATCATGGTATCAAAAGTTCCACTTAAAAATCCTTTACTCTGCTCCATGCCTTCTTTTAATCTAACAGCAGCATCACTTCTCTCATAAACTCCTCTTGCGTTATATTCTTCAACTAATATATCTACAATAATTTGTTTGTATTTATCAATTCCTAGTGCTAAGGATTGAATTACATAGATATCTTCAAATTTATCTATGACCATTCCAGGTATAAAATCAGCTTCTCCAAAGATAAATCTGCAAGAAGATGTATCTATAACCTTTTTTCTATATTCCCAAGCATCTTTTAATTTTCTTCTAAAAAAATCTTTATCTATTTCCTCGTTTATATCCCTAGTCATTATTCTTATGGCTATTTGAGAAGCATCATTTATGTACCCTTTTCCTATAAAAGTATTGTCAGAAGTATAGACTTCAACAATATCACCATTAGTATATTCTCCATCATAGCCATTTATCTCTGTAGCAAAGATCCATGGATGGCCACTCAAGGCTCTTTTACCACGACCTTTATCCAAATAAAATTTACAGTTCATCTTTTGTCCTCCTAAAAAATAAGATGTTAGTAGTATATCACAATGAAAATTTTTATATAACCTCAATATTTAATTCACAATGCACAATTCATAGTTCACAATTAAGGTTGAAATTAGTTTTAATCAAACTAATTTCTATAAATAGATTTTTCAATAAAAGTGACTATGTCACTTTTATTAAAATAAATTTAAAACTTCTCTTGTAAAAAAGAAGTATCAATAATTTTTCATTGTCAATTGTCAATTCTCAATTGTATAAGGGTTCACCTGAGGTGTAGTATAGTTTGGAACAATATTCAAAAACTTAAACTAATATTAATGGAGATAACCAAGAATAAGGAATGCTCATTCTTTTTAATAATTTTCATTTTGAAATGAACTGTCCCTTGATTTACAATTAATTCTACTAACATTTAACTAAGAAATATCCAAAATTGTGAATTTGGTGTTGAAAAAGTATTAATGTTAGTTTATAACTTAAATTTTTAATGAGAATGTGCATATTCAATTTTTAGTCATAAAGGATTATTTTTTCTTTTGACATCATATAGGTTTATATTTTAAACTATAAATTGTGCCTATATTGAATTTTAAGGAGAGATAAAATGAGCATACTTACGGTCAAAAATATTAGTCATGGTTTTGGTGATAGAGCTATATTTGAAAATGTTTCTTTTAGACTTTTAAAAGGAGAACATATAGGTCTTATAGGAGCAAATGGAGAAGGTAAGTCTACCTTTATGAATATAATTACAGGTAAATTAATGCCAGATGAAGGTAGTGTTGAATGGTCTAATAGAGTAAGAGTAGGGTACATGGACCAGCATACTCAACTTGCAAAAGGGCAGACAATAAGAGATGTGTTAAGAGGGGCTTTTCAATATTTATTTGATCTAGAAGCTGAAATGCTTGAAATAACAGATAAAATGGCAGATGCCACAGAGGAAGAATTAGAGAAACTTTTAGATGAAATGGGAACAATTCAAGATCTTTTAGATAATAATGGATTTTATATTATAGATGCTAAAATAGAGGAAACCGCAAAGGGACTTGGACTTAGTGATGTAGGATTAGATAGAGATGTTTCTGATTTAAGTGGTGGACAAAGAACAAAAGTATTATTAGCAAAACTTTTGCTTGAAAATCCAGATATATTACTTTTAGATGAGCCTACTAACTATTTAGATGAAGTTCATATAGAATGGCTTAAAAGATACTTACAAAACTATGAAAATGCCTTTATATTAATATCGCATGATATTCCTTTTTTAAACTCTGTAATTAACTTAATCTATCATGTTGAAAATAAAGAACTTAATAGATATGTTGGAAGTTATGATGAATTTCAAAGGATTTATGAGGCTAAGAAAAAACAATTAGAACTTGCCTATGAAAGACAACAGGCAGAAATTGCAAAGCTTGAAGATTTTGTTGCTAGAAATAAGGCTAATGTTGCTACAACAGGTATGGCAAAGGCTAGACAAAAGAAACTAGATAAAATTGAGAGAATAGAGCTTTCAAAAGAAAAGCCAAAGCCAACTTTCAACTTTAAGTCTTCTAGAGCATCAGGTAAAGTCATATTTGAAACTAAAGGACTAGTTATAGGATATGATTCACCACTTTCAAAACCTCTTGATTTATATATGGAAAGAGGTCAAAAAATAGCTCTTGTGGGAGCTAATGGTCTAGGAAAGACAACTCTATTAAAAAGCTTAATGGGAGAAATTAAAGCTTTAAATGGTAAAGTAGAATTAGGAGATTATCAATACATAGGATATTTTCAGCAGGAAATAAAAGAAGCAAACTATAATACTTGTATAGAAGAATTTTGGCAAGACTTCCAAAGCTATACTCAATACGAAGTTCGTTCAGCCTTGGCTAAATGTGGTCTTACCACAGAACATATTGAAAGTAAGGTAATGGTACTATCAGGAGGAGAAGCTGCTAAAGTTAGACTTGCTAAAATAATAAATAAAGAAACAAATATACTCATATTAGACGAGCCTACTAATCATTTAGATGTAGACGCAAAAGAAGAATTAAAACGTGCATTAAAAGAATACAAAGGAAGTATACTAATGGTTTGTCACGAACCAGAATTCTATAGAGATATAGTAACAGATGTATGGAATTGTGAGGAATGGACGACTAAAATCGTATAATAATTCCATGTACAGCAGTTTAATGTAAATTAACATTAACAATAGTATAAAGGCAGTAATAATATCAACAGGTATTATTACTGTCTTATATTTATTTAATAAATTAAAGTATTATTATGATATATTTGAAAGTAGTTAAAAATGGTATATAAGAAAGTCTATAACGAAATATATGTTATAGACTTTTTTATCTTGATTTTTAAAATATTTCCTAATCTAAGTTTATATCTTTTAAACAATAAGATTTCAATATTTGTCTAATAAATTTCAAAGTCAAGTTTAGAGCATCTTCTTTAGTATATTTATGATAATCGCTTATAAGCCTTGTAAGTATACCTTCATAAAAAATAATGATCACTTCACTTATTTCATTTAAATCTTTTTTATCTATGTAATTGTCTTCTACTGCCTTTAATAATACGGCCTTATCTCTATCATGTATATTTTCCTTATCTAGCATATGAGATAATTCCTTAGGCAAGCTTTCTAATTCTTCAGGAAATAATTCATAGTAATTATTTATAGCTTGAGTAAAAGACTGATTTATATTATTTAAGAACATAGCTTTAAATATTTGTGGATTATTGAAGGAATGAATACAAAAACACTTCCAAATATTATAGTAAATTTTTATAGTATTATCATTTATATTTACATAATTATATAGGTCATGAACATAGTTATTGTAGTATTTTACACAGACAAAGAATATAAGATGATCTAGATTATTAAAATACCTGTAAATTATAGCAACATTATGACCAGCTAAATTAGCTACCCTTCTCGCTGTGATACTTTCAATACTTTCACTATCCATAATTTGTGAGGCAGCATCTATAAAAGAAATCATAACTTGTTTTTTTTCTAAAGCAGTTTTTGCCATTTGCATTCTCCTTAAAACGTATATCCATAATTTACTATTATAGCATAATTAAGAAAATAGTAATATTTGAAAAAACAATAGATAGGTGTTTAACAATTTGTAAACATGTTTATAAACGCGTTTACAAACCTACCAAACAACATATTATTTACTAAAGGTAATATTTGTAAAATATGAAAATGGGGTGTATTTATGAAATTAGAAATAGGAAATTTCTATGTACGAGATATTGTTTTTGGAGATAACACAGAGTTTAAAGATGGACTATTGACAATAAACAAAGAAGAAGCACTAAACTTTGTTAAACAAGATAAACGTATTATAGAAGCAGAATTATATATTGTAAAACCAGGAGACAAGGTAAGACTTGTTCCTGTTAAAGAAGCTATTGAACCAAGAGTCAAATTAAATGGAAACTCTTTATTCCCTGGATATACAGGAGAACTTGTTAAAGCTGGAGAGGGAAGAACTCATGCACTTAAAGATTGTAGTTTACTTGTAGTGGGAAAACATTGGGGTGGATTTCAAGATGGACTAATAGATATGAGTGGGGAAGGCGCTAAGTATACTTATTACTCCCAGCTTAAAAATATAGTATTAGTTGCTGACACTAATGAAGAATTTGAAAAAAGAGAGCAACAAAAAAAGAACAGGGCATTAAGGGAAGCTGGTCATAAACTTGCTGAATTTATAGCTCAGTGCGTAAAAAATCAAGAGCCAGAAGAAGTAGAGATATATGAACTTGAACCTGTTACAAAGAGAAGTGAAGATATAAACAAACTTCCTAGTATGGTATTCGTAATGCAGCCCCAATCTCAAATGGAGGAGCTAGGGTACAATGATTTGCTTTATGGTTGGGATATGAATAGAATGGTGCCTACTTTTATGCATCCTAATGAAATATTAGATGGAGCAGTAGTATCAGGAAGTTTTATGCCTTGCTCTTCTAAATGGGCCACTTATGAATTTCAGAATAATCCGACTATTAAGAGGTTATATAAGGAGCATGGTAAGACACTTAACTTTTTAGGAGTAATAATGTCTAATCTTAATGTAGCATTAGAGCAAAAAAATAGAGCAGCTTTATTTGTATCCCAAATGGCAAAAAATTTAGGAGCAGATGGTGCCATAGTTGCTGAAGAAGGATATGGAAATCCTGATGCAGATTTTACAGCTTGTATAGTTGCATTAGAAGACGCAGGGGTTAAAGTTGTAGGATTAACAAATGAATGTACTGGTAGAGATGGCCAATCACAGCCACTAGTATCTATGGATGAAAAGGAAAATGCAATTGTATCTTGTGGTAATGTTTCTGAACTTATAGAGCTACCACCTATGGAGATTGTATTAGGAGAGCTTGAAGCATTAGGAAGAGATGGTCTTTCAGGTGGATGGTCTAATGACGAAATTTTAGGACCATCAGTTAGAGAGGATGGTTCAGTTATAATGGAAAATAATGCTATGTTCTGTGGGGATCAAGTTTGTGGATGGTCACCAAAAACAGTAATAGATTTTTAGTTATAAAATAAGAAAAATCAATAATTATAATAATCAAAAATAATCTTCAATAAATTATAGGGGGATATATTATATGAAAAAAGCAATTTTATATATAAATCAGTTCTTTGGCCAAATTGGAGGAGAAGACAAGGCTGATTTTAAACCAGTAATAAAAAATGGTTTAGTAGGACCAGCTATAGAATTAAATAAGAATTTAGAAGATGCAGAGGTTACTCATACAATAATTTGTGGAGATAACTTTATGGGTTCTAATACGAAAGAAGCAATAGATATTATTTTATCTGAGCTTGAAAGTATAGATTTTGATATATTTTTTGCAGGTCCAGCTTTTCAAGCAGGAAGGTATGGAGTTGCCTGTGGAGAAATATGTAGAGCGGTAAAAGATAAATTTAATGTACCTGTTATAACATCAATGCATATTGAAAATCCAGGTGTTGAGATGTTTAAAAAGGAAATGTATATATTTAGAGGTGGTCATAGTGCAGCTAAGATGAAATCAGATATAAGGGCTATGGCTAAGTTTGGTAATAAGTTATTAAAAGGTGAAGAAAATTTAGGTGCTAACAAAGAAGGATATTATCCAAGAGGAATAAGGCATCAAGTATGGAGAGAAGATAGAAAAACAGGTGCTGATAGAGCAGTAGAAATGCTTATAAAAAAGTTAATGGGAGAAGAATTTATTACAGAGCTTCCAATACCAAAAGCAGATAGAGTACCGATAGCTGCTCCAATCAAAGATTTATCTAAGGCTAAAATTGCAATTATGACAACAGGAGGAATTGTACCTGTTGACAATCCAGATAGAATTCAATCTGCATCTGCAACTAGATGGGGAAGATATAATATTAAAGATACGAACAACTTAGAAGGTGGAGTATATAAGACAATACACGCAGGTTTTGATCCAGCAGCAGCGGATAATGATCCTAATGTAATTCTTCCATTAGATGTATTAAGACAATATGAAAAAGAAGGTAAGTTTGGATATCTTCATGATTATTTTTATTCAACTGTTGGAACTGGTACAACTCAAGCAGAAGCAGCAAGAATGGCTAGAGAAATAGTTGAATACCTTAAGGAAGATAAAGTGGATGGAGTTATAATGGTTTCTACGTGAGGAACTTGTACGCGTTGTGGTGCAACGATGGTAAAAGAAATAGAAAAAGCAGGATTCCCAATAGTACAAATGGCTAATCTAATACCAGTAGCTAAAACAGCAGGAGCAAACAAAATAGTTCCTACAATATCCATACCATACCCATTAGGAGATCCAGCTACTACTAAAGAAGAACAGTGGAGATTAAGATATTACAGAGTAGGTGTTGCACTAGATGCATTAACTGAAGATGTTAAAGAACAAACAGTATTTAAGGTGAAAATGTAATAAGAATTTAAAGGCTGACAATGGTATATAGATATACTGGTTTTAAAATTAATATATATGCGAAAATAGTTTATGCTTTTTAGTATTAGAACTATTAAATTTACAACTTAAAATAATGCACAATTCACAATTCAAAATTCACAATGCGGTGGAAATTAATTTTTTACGAATCAATTTCTTTAATAGTTTTTTTACTAGCAATACAATTGCCAGTTTTCCACCTCTGGGGAACAATAGTGAAGCACTTTAGGGTTCCCCTGAGGTGCAGTATAGTTTGGGACAACACCCAAAATTTTAAAACAAATATTAATAGAGATAACCAATATAAATAAAGTAGTATCTATTATATTAAATACTCTTTTCTATCATACTGCACCCCAGGGGTGGAAGTGAACGCATAATTAAGGTAGAAATATCCTCAATAGAGAATTGTGAATTGAAAAATTTGTGAATTAAAATATCTAAGAAACAGCTATATTTAGCTATGCATTAAGTCTTAATGAAGTAAATCTATTGATAATGTCAACCTCATATAAAATAAATATTTGGGGGGCTATTTATGAAAAATATTGAGCCATCAGTAAATAATAAATTATCACCAAAATCAAAGACTGATGAAGTTTTTATTATATCTTTAATCATTACTTTTGCCATTGTACTTTGGGGAATATTAGCTCAAGAAAATTTTGCAAATATGTCTAATAACTTATTTGCTTTTTTAACAGAAAAGTTCGGATGGGCATACCTTAGTTCAATGCTTGTATTTGTTATTTTTGCTATTGTAGTAGCATTCAGTAAATATGGTAATATTAAACTTGGCCCAGAGGATTCTAAACCAGATTATAGTACTACAGCATGGTTTGCAATGCTCTTTGGAGCTGGTATGGGAATTGGTCTTGTGTTCTGGGGAATAGGTGAGCCACTTTCTCATTTTGTATCACCACCATCAGGAATTGAAGCAGGTTCAATAGAAGCAGCAAATTTTGCTATGAAATCATCTTTAATGCACTGGGGATTTCATCCTTGGGCAAATTATAGCATAATAGGTCTTGCACTTGCTTATTTTCAATTTAGAAAAGGTAAACCAGGTCTTATAAGTAGCATATTTATTCCTTTATTAGGAGAAGAAAGGGTAAATGGACCTATAGGTAAAACAATAGATATATTAGCAGTATTTGCTACAGTAGCAGGGGTAGCTACCTCTCTAGGACTAGGTACATTACAAATAAATAGTGGACTTAACTATATGTTTGACATACCTACGACTAATTTAGTTCAATTGATTATAATTGCAGTTATTACAATAATATTTATATATACAGCAGTTAAGGGAATAGAAAAAGGGATAAGTGCAATATCAAATTTAAATTTAATACTTGCATTTGGCATATTAATATTATGCTTTTTAATTGGACCTTCAATTAAAATGATAAATTCACTAACAAGTGGAACAGGAGCTTATATTGGAAATTTTATACAAAATAGTTTACATTTAGAGGCTTTCGGAGATAATAGCTGGATAAATGGATGGACAATATTTTATTGGGCATGGTGGATAGCATGGGCTCCATTTGTAGGAATATTTATAGCTAGAATTTCAAGAGGAAGAAAAATAAGGGAATTTATACTAGGGGTTATAGTTGCACCTACAATAGCTTCTTTAATTTGGTTTTCAATTTTTGGAACTTTAGGAATTGATTTAGGTATTACAGGAAAAATACCTTTTGATAAACTTAAAGAGATAGCAGTAGTTCCTGAAACAGCATATTTTGCTATAGTTCAAAATTATCCATTAGGTATAGTTATAGCGGTAATAACTATAGTGTTACTTTGTACTTTCTTTATTACTTCTGCAAATTCAGCTACATTTGTTTTAGGTATGCTGACTTCAAAGGGAGATTTAAATCCTTCTAATACTAAAAAAATATTATGGGGACTAGTACAATCATTATTAGCAGTAGCATTATTATTATCCGGAGGATTGAAATCACTTCAAACAGCCTCGGTAGTAGCAGCTTTTCCTTTTATATTAGTAATGCTATTAGCTTGCATATCATTATGGAAAGCCTTTAAGGAAGAAAAAATATAAGTAGATTGTAAAAATTAAATATCTAATGTTTACTTTAATGATTCTATAATATTAATATAAGTTCTATAAAAAATATATGATTTTAAAATGTAAATAAAATAATATAATAAACAATGAGGAGAGAGATAAGATGATATAAACCTTATCTCTATTTTTATGGAGTAAGTTTCAGTAATTACTGTATAATTGATAACTGAATTTTAATTGTAAGTAAATAAAATTATAACAATATTAAAAATAGGACCAAATATATTGTACAAGCATACTATATCGTAGTATATTCAATGTCTTTTGTAGATATTGAAATAAATACAAATAAGTTGAAAATATATGGGGGTAACTATGTTTAAGTTAGATGAATATAATAACTCAATAGATGCCGATACGATAAAAAAGATAGATACTATGATTGAAATTATGGAAGGATTAGAAGATTCCAATAATAATGTTAGTCAGATAGAGCAAATCGGTCCAACAGGCCCAACCGGCCCAACTGGAGCAACAGGGGCAACAGGAGCAACAGGGGCAACTGGAGCAACAGGGGCAACTGGAGCAACAGGGCCAACGGGAGCAACAGGAGCAACAGGAGCAACAGGAGCGACAGGGGCAACAGGAGCGACAGGAGCAACAGGGGCAACGGGAGCAACAGGAGCAACTGGAGCAACAGGAGCAACAGGGGCAACAGGAGCAACGGGAGCAACAGGGGCAACTGGCCCAACAGGCCCAACCGGTCCAACCGGCTTAACTGGTCCAAGTGGTCCAACCGGTCCGACAGGTCCAACCGGACCAACCGGCCCAACAGGTCCAACAGGTCCAAGCGGTCCAACCGGTCCGACAGGCCCAACCGGTCCGACAGGTCCAACAGGTCAGACAGGCCCAATCGGCCCAAGCGGACCAACCGGTCCAACAGGCCCAACAGGCCCAACAGGTCCAACCGGTCCAACAGGCCCAACAGGTCCAACAGGTCCAAGCGGTCCAACCGGTCCGACAGGTCCAACAGGTCCAACAGGCCCAACTGGTCCAACCGGTCCAACAGGTCCAACCGGCCCAACCGGTCCAACCGGCCCAACTGGCCCAACCGGTCCAACAGGTCCAACCGGCCCAACAGGCCCAACCGGTCCAACCGGTCCAACAGGCCCAACAGGTCCAACAGGCCCGACAGGTCCAAGCGGTCCGACAGGCCCAACCGGTCCAACAGGTCCAACCGGTCCAACAGGCCCGACAGGTCCAAGCGGTCCAACCGGTCCAACAGGCCCAACAGGTCCAACCGGCCCAACCGGCCCAACAGGTCCAACCGGCCCAACAGGCCCAACAGGCCCAACAGGCCCAACCGGTCCAACCGGCCCAACCGGCCCAACAGGTCCAACCGGCCCAACAGGCCCAACCGGTCCAACAGGCCCGACAGGTCCAAGCGGTCCAACCGGCCCAACCGGCCCAACAGGTCCAACAGGTCCAACAGGCCCGACAGGTCCAAGCGGTCCGACAGGCCCAAGCGGTCCAACAGGTCCAACAGGTCCAACCG
>NZ_JBSVQM010000024.1:0-63053 GCF_054863625.1 Clostridium sp. Marseille-QA1073
CGAACTAACTTTTGAAAATGCTCATTTTTTACATATTGCTATAAGTGGTATCTTCATTTCCTGTTCAGTCATCCCAGCATGATTGGAAATAAATTGATTTGATTTTTGAGAATATACAATACCTTTGTCACTAATTGCTACTGCTAAATAATCTCCTATGAATTCTTCAAACTTAGGATGCATTTTTCCAACACCAAATATATTCTTTTCGATAACCTCTTCTTTTGAATACAATAAAAAGTCGTCTCCAAAATTATAATTGAATTCAATGGGAAAATCATTCAAATATTCATCTTTTATATAGAAAGCTGTAGCTCTTGTTTCGATAGAAGTTGGACGTTTTAACATAGTAATTAACTTAGGATAATCACTCAAAATATAGTGCTTCAAATTACAATGTCCATGGTCTGCAGTAACAATAACCAATGTATCGGATAATCTTTTGCACATATCTGTTACTTTTTCTTCGAGTTCTTTTATATTCTCAGTAACCAGACTGTTATAACAACCAAACTCATGCATTAAGCTATCAGGATTTTCCCAATATCCATATATGTATTTTTTCTCG
This sequence comes from Clostridium sp. Marseille-QA1073, assembly GCF_054863625.1. Classification (NCBI taxonomy): domain Bacteria; kingdom Bacillati; phylum Bacillota; class Clostridia; order Eubacteriales; family Clostridiaceae; genus Clostridium; species Clostridium sp. Marseille-QA1073. Next base: position 569 of record NZ_JBSVQM010000024.1, read on the forward strand.
GAGGTAGCACACAACCGTTCTACTTCATGCGTCAATTCATCAAATGTTTTTATTTTATTACTTCCGAATTTCGACACACTATATGCGTTAGCCATCCCAGCATCTCTTATTTTTTCGTAAATACTTTTATACGGTAAAATTTGACTGGCAACATGATAATCCGCCACATGAATTTCTGTGTCTTTTTCCGTATTAATAAATGCGTTTACAATTTTATTTATTTCACTAAAATACAAACTCCATCCTAACCACCCATGTTCCAAAGGGGTTAAACCACTTTCAATAGTGGTCGTTGCTGATGTAGTAGTTGGAGGAAACACAGATGAATATTCCTTAATCAAATTCTTTCGGAAAAAACCATTTTCCGATAAATGATATTGTAATGTATCAACCCCTAATCCATCCAATAGTAAGATAACTACATTTTTATATTGATATTTCAAAAGCTCATCCACTTCTTTTAGTGTACTATGTTCACTCTCAGCACCAAAATATTCTAAGATAGAGCAAGCAAGATTCACGATACTATTATGATAATCAACAAACATATTCTTTCCCTCTACTTTCAACAGCTTATTATAAATAATCTTAAGTTCGCCATTTTTTACGATTTTGTCTTAACTCATAAGAAAAGTCTATCATATTTACCACTTTATTGCATTAATTTCCTATACCTTTGGGTCAACTTTACTTTTTATACCGTATTATTCAATTTTCAAAGAACATTGTTTGTGCTTTAAATTTTAAGATTTACGTTGCTTTTTAATCAATTTACGTTATTATATAGAATAATAATATCTAAAAAATAATATTGTATAACTTTATAAATAATACAAATTGTCTATAATTTATATTATTTAATAGTTACTTTCCTTTGTAGTATATTTTTCATCTATTCTATTATTTATAATGTCATAGAGTTCAACAGTGTTCAGTAGTTTTACTTTGCATCTCTGGTATCATCGAATTAATCATCATAATTATATCAATGCTCTTAAGTATTTTTTATTGAAATCTTAAGTTGATATTTAATATATAATGATAAACACTAATTTAAATTTTCTGGCGAACACTGTTCGCCGATACAAATATATTTCTCGTTTTAAACATATATAGTTGTATAAAACACCATAACTTAGGAAAATAAAAAAATAAGATGATTAACATTTCTGTAAACCATCTTATTTCAATATGGTGACTCCTAGGGGAATCGAACCCCTGTTACCACCGTGAGAGGGTGGTGTCTTAACCGCTTGACCAAGGAGCCATATATAGCTTTAAATTATATTATAATCTCTACAGTCCATATATTACTCGCAAATAATCAATATGTAAATATGTTATTATATTTTTCTATAGATAATAATATAACTATAGAAAAGTGGTCACTTTAATTTAAAGTAGCCACTTTATCAAAAGAGCAACTTAAAGTTTACATTTCAAATCTCACAAATATTAATAGTCTACTATTAATAGAAATTTTTAATTCATAATTATTTAATTTTAGTATCTTTTCTTAATAACAAACAGTTATTCTTTAATTATATTAGCTAATGCATCAAATAATAATTTATTTCCATCTTCACTAAGATGAATTCCATCAGTATATAAATATCTATTATCTTCTATTTTATCAAAAACATCATTTAAATTTACAAAGGAAATATCTTCATTAGAGCAAAACTTGCTAAGAATATCTCCAAACTGCTCTATTAAAGAGTTTACCTTACTGTAGTCACAATAACTATCCCAACAATTTAAAGCTAAGTCTCCTATTGCTTTCGGTGGTGATAAGACTATTGGTACAATATTGTTTTCTATTGCCTCTTTAACCATTATATTTATATTTTTAAGAGCATTTTCTACACTTCTATTTGTTAAAAAATCATTAGTTCCACCTAAGATAATAACAGTGTCTGGATTATTATATACTACATCCTCTGTAAACCTATTAACCATACCAATGGTTGTATCTCCATTTACTCCTGCATTTATCACATTAACATTGCCTAATCCGTTCCTTAATAACTCAACCCAACTACTTTTAGTACTAACTCCATATCCATATGTAAGACTATCTCCTATACATACTATTGAATTCATATCTTTAAGTCCCTCCTTTAGCTTTTAGTTTTGATTATATGTATACCTTAAGTTTTGCCTTTATTTTATAGTAATATTTTTATTTTCGTTTAAAATTTTTTATCTTGTAGTTATTCCATAAATTACAATTTTCTCTTACAGATTTAAATAATTAAATAAAGACTCAATAACTTTATTTTAATTATTGAGTCTTTTATACTATTCCATTATATCTTCTAAATGGCTAACATATATATTTTGGAATTTATTATTTTCCCCTAATCCTTTAAGGTAAGTATTTATTTTAAAACCTTCACCTTCTAATATAGATTTCCATGAATCTTCTTCATCAGATGCCATATCGTTTTGAGCATGGTCTCCAGCTACTAACATAAATGGCATTAGAGTTATTTCCTCTATATTTTTTGCCTTTAACTCTGGAATTATATGCTCTATTTCTGGATATCCTTCTACTGTTGCCATGTAGATATTTTCTAAATCCATTTTACGAGCAACGTATTCAAATTGGAAATAACATGAATTTGCATGATGTTCAGTTCCATGTCCCATTAACACTACTGCTGAATTTTTATTTAATTTCGGAAGCTGAGCTTTTAAAGCTTCAACAGCCTCAAAATAATCTTCATTTTTATAAAGTAATGGTCTTCCAAGTTCTATTTTTTCAAAGACCTTTTCTTCTCTATATTGATCTATGGAAGATTTAATCTTATTATATTCTTCTCCATATATTATATGTAGTGGTTGAACATAAACCTCATTAAATCCTTCTTCACTCATCTTTAAAAGTGCTTCTCCTACTGTGTCTACGTGAAGATTATCTCTACTTTTAAGCTTCTTTATTATCATATTAGAAGTAAAAGCTCTTCTAATTTCAAACTCCTTAAAATTATTCCTTATAAAATTCTCTGTAGCTTCTATACAACTTTTAAGTGGATGTTCATAGCTTGTTCCAAAGCTTACAACTAATATGCCCTTTTTACTCATATGTTCATTCTCCTTAAAATTATATTTTAAAAATCTGTTATAAACTCCTAGCAAACTGAGAATTAACTACAGCCCTTCACTATATATATTCCTAATTGCTAATTAGTTTTATAATTCTCTGGTATAAATTTATTTACAATAAGTGCAATTATAATATTAAATGCAGCCACCATCGTTAAAACAGGCATCATACCTATCAAAACCTCATTTGGCATAAATGCCATAAATTTATTTAAAATTAATAACATAAAAACGGATATAGGCCCATTAATCAAAGCTCCTACTGTAGCAGAAGATATATTTGATATTAGTTCTCCTTTTTTTCTTAAAACCTTATAAGTTATTCCAAAGAAATACATAGTTAATGCCATATCTATACATATAACTAAGTGAACTGGTAATGACATTGGAAATCCACTGATAGTTGAAGTTATAATATGACCTATTGCACCAACCACTGCTCCTGCTAAAGGTCCTAATATAATTGCTGATAAAAATCCTGGCATTGAATCAAATGCAACTGTTTGAAAAACTTTAATATTAGCCCCAATTGCACTTAATGCTATAAAAAGCCCTATTAAAACTATTTTTTTTACTTTCATAAATACCTCCATCATTAATATACAATTCACAGTTTCCAATGCACAATTATAAAGTTCTTCCTATACTTTTTATAAACAATTAAAGATAATTGTGCATTGTTTCAACTACCCTAGAAAAGAATTTTCTTAAATAAATTTCTTTTCAACTAAATAATTTAATAATTCTTTTTCATCACTAAAAGCTATTGGATAATTTATTTTCTTTCTACCTATAACAATTCCATAGATATTGCTTTCTATTATAGCTTCTAATTTTTCTAAAGTACCTCCTACTATGCCACTATCTTTAAGCAACATAGCTTTAACATCAAATTCATTTATAAAGCACAAATTAAGTTCCTTAGAAAAAGGTCCCTTCATCGCAATAATATCCTCTACCTTAACTCCTAACTCTTCGCATTCTGAAAGTACCTTTAAGGTAGGTAATACTCTATGAATTATTCTATTATTTAAATTTAAATCTAGTATTTTATTGATATTTCTACTTCCTGTAGTGTTTAATATAGTTCCATCTATATTTTTTAACACTCTGTCTAATTCCTCATAGCTTTCCACTTCCATTATATTAGGTGAATTTGTATATTTATCTACAATAGAGGCTCTTTCATATCTAATATAATTAATGTTTAAATCGTTACAAATTTCTAAAGCATTATAAGTTATTTCTACTGCGTAGGGATGAGATGCATCTATTAATAATTTTACACCATTGACCTTTAGCATTTCCTTAAGTTCATCTTTCGTTAGTGGCTTGTCATTTAAAATTTTGTACTTATAATTCTCTAAAAGACTTCCACCATATGAACTAGCAACAGACAGTAATAAATCATCGGTATATTTGTTTAAATTTTCTACTATAACTTTTCCTTCGCTTGTCCCTAAAATTAATGCTATCACAATTGTCGCCCCTTATAATTTATATCCTCTTGGAGTTATAAACTTATTATCTTTCATAAAGCTATTACTATTTCCTATGATTACTATAGAGAACATATCTACTTTACTATCGTCAAAGTTTTCTAATGTATATAGATGAACTTCTTGTCCTTCTCTTAATGCATGCTTAACTACTGCTACTGGCACATTTCCACTTCTAAATTCCTTTACAGTTTCAATAGCTTCTCTTAAGTAATAAGGTCTTCCATTACTTTTTGGATTATAAAGAGATATGATAAAATCTCCTTCTGCTGCAAGACGAATTCTTTTCTTTATTAGTTCATATGGTGTTAATAAATCACTTAAGCTAATGTTACAATTATCATGCATTAGTGGTGCACCAACTATAGAAGCTGCAGCACTTGAAGCTGTAACTCCTGGTACGATTTCAACTTCTTCACCTTCTGCCATTTGAAGTATAAGACCAGCCATTCCATATATTCCGGCATCTCCTGTACTTACGACTGCTACATCCTTATCTCTAGATAACTCTAATGCTTTTCTACATCTTTCTTCTTCTCCACGCATTCCAGTAGAAAATACTTCTTTATTTTCTATAAGAGGTTTAATCATTTCAAGATATTTAGTATATCCAACTACTATGTCACAATTTTCTATTACTTCTTTTGCTCTCACTGTCATATGGTCAAGTCCACCTGGTCCAATTCCAACTACGTATAATTTACCCATATTATTTCCTCCTACTTTATAACACTCCAATACTAAGTGTCATTCCATTTAATTTCATTTTGTTCTTTATGATTTTTCCTCCACTAAGTTCTACAGAAGGCTCACATACAGAGCCTATTCCTAGTGTTTTTCGTACAAAATCGCTGCCTTCATATTTATCTTCAACTTTCTTAATTTCTTCAATTGTAAAAATCTCTAATTCACAGCTTAGCTTCTCTTTAAGGGATAAAATTGCTTTTTCTTTTGCTTTAATTTCTACTGTAGCAATTTTTTTAACACTTCGAAAATCAATATTGTTTTCTCTTAATGCCTGCATTACATTCTGCTCCATAGAATTTATATCATAATCTTTTCTACAGCCAATACCAAGTACAATGTCCCTTCTTATAAGCTTTAAAGTTTTATGAGTAATATTCTCAACTTCTAACTTATGAGTTACATATACTGCTCCATCAGCTTGATTTTCTTCTTCAACATATCCTTTTGGTATGTTTATTAAAGATTTTTCATCTATAAAAGCAACTTTTTTTCCTTCTACTAAAAGTGCTGCTATATCTTTAGCATCTTTCAGATTGTCAATAATTAAATTATTGTTTTTCGCCACCATATCTGGAGCTTCTATTTTTAATCCATCAGTAGCAGTAGTAATTATAGGTATACATTTAAGTATATGGCTCACTTCCTCTGTAAGAGTATTGGCTCCACCTAAGTGACCACTTAAAAGACTTATAGCATATTTTACTGAATTATCTACCACTACAACTGCTGGGTCTTTATCTTTACTTTTAATAAAAGGTGCAATTCCTCTTACTGCAATTCCTGTGGAACTGATAAATATAATTCCTTGAAAATTCTCCATAACTTCACTACATATTTTATTTAAAGTTAAAGTCTTAACCTCATCTTTAGTGTATATATGACAACTATATTTATGATAGACTTCAAGGTTTTCTTTTAAAGATTGTGATATTCTATCTCCACTATTAGTAACACTAATTATTGCTATTTTCATCTTTTGCCTTTCTGTACTCATGAGTGAAACCTGCATCATATAATAAGCTTTTTTCATATTCACTATCTATGAAATCTCCTACTAATATTTGTGCAGTTTTTGTTATATTTGCTTCTTTAACTTTTTCTGCAATATCATCTAATGTTCCAATAACATATTTCTCATCACCCCAAGTAGCTCTTTGTATTACAGCTACAGGTACATTTCTTCCATAACCACGTCTTAACTTTTCAGTTACTTTGTCAATCATACCAACAGATAGGAATAATGCCATTGATGCACCTATACTAGCAAGCCTTTCTAAATCTTCCTTTTCAGGAACTGGTGTTCTTCCTTCCATTCTAGTAAGTATTACTGTTTGAGAAACACTTGGAAGAGTAAATTCTTTTTTTATGCTTGCTGCTGCTGCAGTAAAAGAGCTAACTCCTGGAATTACCTTATAACCTATGTTTAATTTATCAAGCTCATCCATTTGCTCTTTAATTGCTCCATAAATAGCAGGATCTCCAGTATGAAGTCTAACAATCTTTTTATCTTCACTATGAGCTCTTTTCATCACTGCAATAACTTCATCTAAAGTCATTGAAGCTGAATTATGTATTTCTACATCCTTTTTACAATATTCAAAATGTGCAGGACTAACTAGTGAACCAGCAAAAATTATTACATCTGCTTCTTGTAATACTTTTCTTCCCTTTACTGTTATTAAATCTGGGTCTCCTGGACCAGCACCTATAAAATAAACTATATTTTCCATATTTGTTTCCTCCATATTATATCTCGCTATTTCTATGAGCAATTATTAATGACATATAATCTTTTTCATTTAAAATTTCTTCTCTAGTAGACAGTACTTTTTCACCTTCTCTATATGCTCTTTGAACGCATACATAGTCAAAGCCTCTTTCATCTAAGAAATCTAATACTTTTTCTTCTTGGTTATAGAATTTCATAATAACCACATACTTTTCATCTTTTATAGAATCAATTCTACTTCCTGGGACTATTAATAATGGTTCATCTCCTATTACCAATATTCTATCTGCAATACTTGCACTGGCACAGAAAGAAGTTATCCCTGGAACAGTTTCAGTTTTATAGTTTTGTTCTTTTATATATTTTAATAAATATATATAGGTACTATAAACAAAGGCATCTCCTATAGTTAAAAATGCAACGTCCTTACCATCTTTTAGATATTCTTCTATAGTTTTAAATGCATCATAAACCTTTTCTTCTTTATCTGGCTTTCCCATTGGAAAATGACTAATAATCACTTCTTGGTTATCCTTTATAAAGTTTTTTGCTGTTTCATATGCGATACTAACTCCGCCAGCTTTTGCACTTGGTGCTATAATAACATCACAATTCTCTATTACTCTTACAGCCTTTAAAGTAAGTAGCTCTTCTCCTCCTGGTCCAACTCCAACACCATATAAAGTTCCTTGTTTCTTCATATATTTAAATCCTCCGTTAATTTCAAATTAGCTAATCTTTTCGCCACAAATTATGAATATAGGGTTATTTGCCATAAGCATGCAACTGTTTCCTCTTCCTCTTGCTACTGCTATTTGGCTTACCTCAACTTTATATCCATTTTCTTTTAAAGCTTCCATTGCCTTATATAAATTACTTATAGTAATAAAATTCAACACCATTTTTCCCTGTGGTTTAAGCATTTTTCCATATTCATAGATTATCTTATCTATATTTCCACCGCTGCCACCGATAAAAATTCCATCAAATTCTCCCTTTATGTTATTTATTGCCTCATAGGCTTCACTTTCCACTAAAGTTACATTATTTGCTTCAAATTTTTCTATATTCTTTTTAATAACTTCTATTGCCTCTTCGTCCATTTCTACTGCAACAACTTCACCACTATTACAAATTTTACTCATTTGTATAGTAACAGAGCCTGTACCTGCACCTATATCAAGAACTCTTGAGTTTTCTTCTAGTTCTAATTTGGATAGGCTTAAAATTCTTACTTCTTCTTTAGTCATTGGACAATTTCCACGAATAAATTCTTCATCTTTAATAAATTTCATTTACTTCAACTCCATTACTTTAGCTTTATGTACATAACTGCTAGCTTTCCAAAGTTATATTTCATAAGTTCTTTTGGACTTCCAAAGGATATTATTTCATCTTCATAGGAAAGATTTTCTCCAACATAAACTTCACAATTTATGTTATTTTCATAAAGAATTCTGCAAAGCTCACTTGGTGAATTCTTATTATCTGTCAAAAATATTACTTGTGAGTATTTAGAAATATTTCCTAAAAAGTCTTCTTCTCTTCCATGCATACTTCCTAAATGAACATTATGCCATGACTGATTCAACTTGCTCATAAAGTATTGAAAAGAACTTATTCCCGGGATCACTTTTATTTCACCATTATAATTTTTTTTTATATATTCGGTAATACCATAAAAACCAGGATCTCCAGAAGCTATTATAGATATGTTCTTATCTTTATTTTCACTAATATAATCTACAATTGATACTATACTTTTAAATTCAAGTTTAGGAGTTTTTATATGGTCTATGCTTTTGATAGCTCTTCCAAATCCTACTACTATATCAGAGTTTTCCATAGTTTTATCAGCTATAGGAAGAATATAATCTTTATGTCCAGGTCCAAGCCCTACAATATAAACCATAATTATCTCTCCTTTTCTTCTAAGGAATTATAGAGTATTCCTCTCTTCATAGAATACATAATTGCATCTACTTGCAACTGGTCATAGCTATAAATTTTAATTCTATTTATAACCTTTTGACCTATATTTTCATAAAGTTTTTCAAAGCCATCACCTAAAAGTTCTACAGCACCTTCTGTAGTTTTTTCATTATAAACCTTTTTAACTAGTTCTAAGTCATAACCCATAAGTGCTAACTCTAATGCCAGTGTTTCAAGCCTTACATCACAAACTCTACTATGAGTGTTAAAAACTCCGCTAGCCACCTTGCAAAGCTTACCTATATGGCCTACTATTGTAATTTTCTTTATTCCTTTAGAAATTACAGAATCTAAGGCTATGCCTACATAATTAGAAATAATGACCATATCTTTTTCATTAAGTTTAAGTTTATTTGCCATATCTTCGCCCATATTTCCAAATAACAATATGAGTTCTTTGCTTCCACTTGCTACCTTTTGGCTTATCTCTAATTTTACTGATTCAGTTAAAGCTTCTTCTGACATGGGCATTACTATACCAGTAGTCCCCAGTATAGAAATTCCGCCTAATATGTTTAATCTAGGATTAAAGGTTTTTTTAGCAATTTCCTCACCCCGAGGAACAAATATAGTAATTTCTACTCCACAATCTTTAGGAAGCACTTCAGTTACTTCCTTTTCAATCATTTTTCTTGGTATAGGATTTATAGCTGGCTCCCCTTTTTTTATATAAAGTCCTTCTCCACAAACTATTCCTACCCCCTTACCACCTTTTAATGAGTATCCACTAGCTTTTTTAGTGGCACGAGCAAATATCTTTATTCCGTTGGTAGCATCGATATCATCTCCGCCATCCTTTATTATTGCACACTCCACATAATCTTCTCCAAAGGTAATATCGTGAACCTCTAAGTTTAATTCTATTCCCTTAGGAGTATCTATTTTAACTTTATCTATTGGTGTTTTCTCTTTATCATAAAGCATCATTGTTGCTGCTTTAGAAGCTGCTGCTGCACAGGAACCAGTGGTATACCCACACCTCAATCTTTTTCCATTTGCTTCTACATATAAATCTAGCATATTTACACCTTCACTCTTAGTACTATCTTTCAACCATCATGTACATAATAGCATTCATGATTGCTGCTACCACTGTACTTCCACCTTTTCTTCCCCTAATCGTTATCACTGGAATATCGTACTTTTCTAGTAGCTCTTTACTTTCTTTAGCCCCTACAAATCCTACAGGAGCACCTATAACAAATTTAGGCTTTGCTTTACCTTCTTCTACTAATTCTAATAGTTTAAAAATTGCTGTAGGTGCATTTCCAAATACGAAGAATTCTACCCCTTCTTCCACAGCTTTTTCAACACCAGCCATAGAACGAGTTATCTTCTTTTCCTTAGCAATATCTCTTACATCTTCTCTTGCTACATAACACTCTACATTACAATTAAGTTTTTTTAATGCTGGCTTACTCATTCCTGAAAGTGCCATATTAGTATCTGTGTATATAGTCACTCCCTTAGATAATATGTTCTTAGCCTTTTCAATAGCGTCTTCACTAAAATGAATTATGTTTTGATAATCAAAATCTGCTGTGGTATGTATTACTCTTTTAACTACTTGCAACTGCTTCTCATCAAAATTATGAGGTCCCATTTCCTCTCCAATTATTTCAAAGCTTCTAATCTCTATTCCCATTGGATCTTTTATATATTCTTTCATTCTACTTCATTCCTTTTCAAAGATTTTTTAGGCATGTGAAGAAAAATAATAAGTCAAAAATAGTGATATATTTATATCGCCAAGAATATAGGCTCTTATGATAACATAGCCATCATGAAGTTTTGACAAAGTAATATTATTAAAATAAGCTAACATACTGACTTATTATTTATTATAAATGCCTTAACTTTAACAAATTTTATATTGCTCCTCTAAGATGATTAACTTAATCTTAGTTTTTAAGGAATAATTTTATTTTAATAGCTCTTTTAAAAAGTTTATATTGCCGAAAAAGTGAATATGTCCATAGGCTCCTAAAGTATTATTTTTTACATATCCACAATTCCAATTTTTAATAGAGCCATCATAACTGTTTTTTGTAAGATTGTATATATAATTTTCATCTAGTTCTACCTTTGATTTATGAAATTCATGTGCATTGATTGACAAGTCTTTTAAAAGTGGACTTTTTTCATCTATATTAATAGCGCAATATCCAAAGTTTTGAAGCCTTGTAGTCATGACACTTTTTCCTTTAAAGAAACCAACAGTATTAAATTCTTTACCATTCAAAGTGGTTATTGATTCTGTTAAATACATAAGTCCTCCACACTCTGCATAGCACTTTAATCCATTATCTAACTCACTTTTTATAGATTTGAGCATTGATGTATTACTACTAAGTTCTTCAATAAAAACTTCTGGATACCCTCCTCCTAAATATAAAAAGTTAATATCATCAGGTAATTTTTTATCATGTAATGGACTAAAATATACAATTTCTCCTGCCTCTTTAAGAAGTTCTAAATTTTCTGTGTAATAAAAACTGAAAGCTTCATCTTTAGCAACTGCTATTTTTAAATTTTTATTTTCTATACGAAAATTATCTTCATATTTTTTTACTTCACTAAAAGTAGAAATTAATTCATCCATGTTTACATTGGATAAAATATGTTCGCTGCATTTGTTAATTTTATATTCAATATCTTCTACTTCACTGCATTGAACAAGTCCTAAATGTCTTGACTTTAATGATATTTCTTCATCTTTAGGTATATAACCATAGACTTTAATATTACAATGTGTTTCTATTATGAGCTTTAAAAGATTGTAATAGCTAGAAGATATATTGTTTAATATAACTCCCTTTACATTAGGTTTTTTTACCCATTCATCACAATAATTTAATAGCCCTTGAATTTCAGCTGCTAAAGTTGCACTTGCTGCTTTAGGACTTAGTATAAGAATTATGGGAAGCTCTAGAGTTTTTGCTACATGTGCTGTAGAAAATCTACTATCTATTCCCTTTCCATCAAAGAGTCCCATTACGCCTTCTATTACAGCCATATCTCCATAACCTCTTGAAAATGCAGCCTTTACACCTGCTTCTCCCATTAAAAATAAATCTAAATTTCTCGATGGCTTCTTAGTTATAGTGGAATGGAAAGCTGGATCTATATAATCTGGTCCTACTTTATAGCCTTGTACATCAAAACCAAGTTTCATTAATGCTTTCATTATTCCAAGTGTAATGGTGGTTTTTCCTCCACCACTACAATTAGAAGATATAACTATACCTTTCATATTTTCACATCTTTCTTCTTACTACTCTTGACTTAACCATTTGCAAGCTTCAAGTGCATAGTAAGTTATTATTAAGTTTGCACCTGCTCTTTTCATTGAAGTTAACATTTCTAGTGCTGCTTCTGTTTCATTTAATAGTCCATTTTCTGAAGCGCATTTTATCATTGCATATTCTCCACTTACGTTATAAGCTGCAATTGGAATATTAAAATTATCTGAAGCCGATTTTATAATATCTAAGTAAATCATGGCAGGTTTAACGATTATTATATCTGCTCCTTCTATAATATCTTCTTCAATTTCTCTTAGTGCCTCTTTACCGTTTGCTGGATCCATCTGATAAGTTTTTCTGTCTCCAAATTGTGGCGTTGAATTTGCTGCTGCTCTAAATGGTCCATACATAGCTGAACAATATTTAGCACTATATGCCATTATGGAAACATAGTCAAAGTTATTTTCATCTAGAATTTCTCTTATAGCTCCTATTCTTCCATCCATCATATCAGAAGGCGCTACCATATCTGCTCCTGCTTTAGCATGAGATAATGCTATTTTAGCTATAATTTCTACTGAAGCATCATTAAGTACTCTTCCATTTTCAACTATTCCACAGTGTCCGTGGTCTGTATATTGACACATACAAACATCTGTTATTACAAATAGGTCTTTATCTAATTCTTTTATTTTTCTAATTGCCTTTTGAACAATTCCATCTTCTGCAAAAGCAGAAGTTGCTATTTCATCTTTATGATCTGGTAATCCAAAAAGTATTACACCTTTTACTTTGGCAGCTTTAACTTCATCAATAATTTCATGTAATCTATCTATGGACCAATGATAATTTCCTTTTAAAGAAGAAATTTCTTCCTTAATATTTTCCCCTTCAACTACGAATATAGGAAATATAAAATCATTTGAATTTAAAACCGTTTCTCTTACTAAACTTCTTATAGCTGGATTCTCTCTTAATCTTCTATGTTGTGTTAACATAACTTCCACTCCCTTAATTCTTAGGACTTTGAATAAATTTCAATTAATTTATTTATCATTCCCTCATTACTACTCTCATCACATACAATGTGTTCTATATTATGTTTGTTAAGTTCTACTGAAGTAATCGGTCCTATAGATACTACTGTTTTTTTCTTAATCTCTTCAATACCTACAAGCTTAATCATATTGGTTAAAGTACTTGGACTTGTAAATACAACGGCATCACAATCTACAAATCTGTTAAGTCCTACTACTTCTCCTGTTTCTGTTTCATATATATGACATTCATCCACTATACATCCTTTGCTTTCAAAGGCTTCCACTAAAAAAACTCTTGCATTTTTAGATCTTGGAAGAAGTATTTTGTCATTTTCTTTTATAAAGCTTTCCATATGGCTAAATAAATTTTCCGCTACATATTCTTGAGCACAAAGCTTTGGTATTACCCCATAACTTCTAATTGCACTATCACTAGCTGGTCCTATGGTTATAATCTGCGCTTTTATAGTTCTAACATCAATTTCTCTTTCTATTAAATATTCAAAGAAAACTCTCGCCGCATTAGCACTGGTTATAACAATGTAATCATATAATGATAATTTATCTAAATATGGTTCTAGTTTTTCTGGTGTAGGCTTAATTTTTATAGAATTTATTTCTGTAACTTCTGCCCCTAAATTTAGTAGCTTGGTTTTTATTTCTTTACTTTGTTCTTTAGTCCTTGTAATACATATATTTTTTCCAAAAAGAGGTCTTCTTTCAAACCAATTTAATTTATCATGGAACTGAACTACCTCACCTACTACAATTATGCTAGGATTTGATAAGTTGTTTTCAAGTGCTTTTTCTACAATATTACTTAATGTTCCTATAGCTTTTTTTTGTTTAGATGTAGTTCCTCTCATCACTACTGCTGCTGGGGTATCACTACTCATACCATTTTCCATCAAGCTTTTAGTAATAATTCCTAACTTCTCAAAGCTCATAAGAAATATTAATGTTCCACTAAGCTTTGAAATAACTTTAAAGTTTAAGTCCATATTATCATTGCTTTTTCCCGTAAATATATGAAATCCTCTAGCTATTCCTCTATGAGTTACAGGAATTCCCGCATAATTTAGTACAGATATTGGAGAAGTTATTCCCGGCACTACTTCAAATTCTATGTTTTCTTCTAATAATCTAAGTGCTTCTTCTCCTCCTCTACCAAATATATAAGGATCTCCACCCTTTACTCTTCCTACAATATGTCCTTTCTTAGCTAACTCTACTATCATATCATTGATTTCATTTTGATTTTTATAATGACATCCTGGTTCTTTTCCACAGTAATATATTTCTGTGTTTGGATTTATATATTGTAAAAAACTTTCTCCACATAATCTATCATACATAATAGCTGTACACTGCTTTAAAACATTTATTGCCCTCATTGTAATAAGTTCTTCATGGCCTGGCCCTGCACCTATTAAATATACTTTACTCATAATTCCTCCTAAGAATTTAAAATTAAAGAAGCAAGCTCTTCTCCTAGCTTAATATTTTCATTTACTGACCCTGTCACTTCTTTTCTTATAAGGTTTCCATTAACTTCATAAATACCAACCATATTGATTGTATTATCCACTAGCTCTGCGTAAGCTCCTATAGCAGCATGACAGTCTCCTTTTAAAGCTGCCATAAAACTTCTTTCCGCTTCAACACAAACCCTAACCTCATAATTATCAAGAGTTGTAAAAACTTCTTTACCTTTACAACTTTCATGTATTTCAATTCCTAGTGCACCTTGACCTATAGCAGGAATCATTTCATGAGGCTCAAAATAATCAGTTATTATACACTCCATACCTAATCTTTTAAGTCCTGCTGCTGCTAGAATTATTCCATCTAAGTTTTCTTTTTTTATTTTGTCAATTCTAGTTTGAACATTACCTCTTATAGGTACTATTTCTATATCTGGTCTTAAGAGTTTTAATTGACTAGCTCTTCTATTACTACTAGTACCTACCCTAGCACCTTTTTTCAAATCTTTAAATTTTACTCCATTTATAGATACGAAGGCATCTCTTACATCTTCTCTAATAGGCATTGCTGCAACTATAAAACCTTCTGGCAATTCATAAGGCATATCCTTCATACTATGAACGCCTGCTTCTGCGTGTCCATCTAATATAAGCTGCTCTAATTCCTTAATAAAAAGTCCTTTACCGCCTATTTTATCAAGTGTAACATCTAATCTTTTATCTCCTAAAGTATCCGTTAATACCTTTTCACATTTAATGTTATGAGTCTTATCTATAAGCTCCATTACAAACTCTGTTTGTACCTGTGCTAACTTACTCTTTCTCGTTGCTATTCTCAATTCTATTGCCTCCATAAAATAAATTTATAATTTTTTCACCGTATCCCTTGTTAAAAATATATAGAAAATCCTCTGTGGATATGAAATTTAAAATTTCACTTTTTCTAACATGATTCTTTAGAGAATTTCTTAAATTTACTGAAAAATCTATATAACTATCGTATTTTTTCAAATAAGTTTCTAGATTATCCCTAATAAATAGAGAAGTTTTGGGACTAAAATTTTTTGTATGAATTGCAAAAACTGTACTTTTACTTTCTCCTACGGTAGGAGTTATACACATGCTTTCCTCTACATTAGAAGCATTTATATAAAGTTTACAGAGTTCATCACAATCCATTTTAATATTACTATTTAAGAATTCATTATCAGTTGCAATGACTACTAGATGATATTTTACTAGCATTTCCTTATTATAAGTAGTCTTTTCAATACTTAACTTTTCAAAGTGCAGTAAAGATAGTACTTCTTCACATATATCTAATGCAATAACTTTAACCTCTGCTCCTTTAGTTAAAAAGGATTTACACTTTATATATCCTGCTTTTCCTCCACCAACTATAAGAACCTTAAGCTTATCACTTTTAATAGATAAAAAGCACTGCTCTAAATTTTTCATTTATCCACCTTCTCTAGCTAAGGGTTAAATATCCTTAATTTTTAATGGTTCTATATCTCTTAAGTGCTCTATCAATTTTTCATTAGAGCCTCTATCCTTTATTGCAAATCTAACAAACTTATCATCTAGTCCTCTGTAATTATTGCACTTTCTTATTATAATACATTTTTCTTCTAAGTAACTGTAAAGTTTATCACAGTTTATTCCCTTTAATTTGCAAAGAACGTAATTTCCATAACTATTATGACACTTTTCAATTATGGAAATTTTATTTAGTTCATCTATCATATATTTTCTTTCTGTTTCAATCCACTTAAGAGAATCTCGTATATATGCTTCATCACTTAATGCATATTTAGCACTTAATTCAGCAAAGCAATTAATATTCCATGGATTTTGCATTGAAACTATATAATCAATTAATGCTTTATTTTTTGTTATTCCAAAACCTAATCTTACGCCAGGCAATCCATAAAATTTTGTTATTGCCTTAATAATAAATAAACATTTATATTTTTCTACTAAATTCAAAAGGCTATAGTTAGAGTTTCCTGTAAACTCAATAAAAGCTTCATCTATTAGAACTATTTTATTATTCTCTTCACAAAAATCTAAAATACTTTTAAACTTTTCTTTATCTATAATTGAACCATTAGGATTATTAGGATTTCCAATTATAAGACCTTCACTATAATTTAATTTACTTAGTATATCTTCGTAGTCATAAGTAAAATCATCTTTTAAATATGAATAACTTACTTCTAAATTATATCTATGGCTATTATCTTCATATTCTACAAAGGAAGGTACCACTATAGTTATAGACTTTAAATATCTAATAGCTATATCTATTATTTCGGAAGCTCCATTCCCTAATAAAATATTTTTATGAGCTAAACTAAACTTATTAGTTTCTCCTCCAAAATAATAGCTGTATTTATTTAAATAATTAATTATATTATCCTTTAATGTTCTATATTTTATATCAGGATAAACTTGAAGCATTGCTATTCCTTCATTAATATTTTCAATAAATCCTTTAGGTACACCTATGGGATTTATATTAGAGCTAAAATCTAATAGTTTTCTTCCTTTTAATAATCCTTCACTATATATATCTCCACCATGCTTCAATTTTTTCACGTCCTAACTAGTTTTTTTAAATTACCACTAAAATTAATGATAGAAGTACTAACAATATCTCACTTGAATACATAAGCTTTATACTTTGCTTTATATCTCTAGCTTCTAAGCCTTTAATTCTATCTCCAAGAGTTGGCTTATATACTATCTCTCCAAAATAAACATTTGTTCCACCAAGTTGAATTTTCATTGCACCTGCTGCTGCTGCCTCAGGATAAGCACAGTTTGGACTCTTATGATTTTTTCTATCTCTAATCATTATTCTAAAGCTATCTTCTATATTTCCACCTACAACAAAAGAAGTTAAGCACATTAAAATTCCTGTAAGTCTTGCAGGTATTAAATTGAACAAATCATCTACTTTAGCTGGGAAAAACCCAATATATTTAAACTTCTCATTTAGATATCCTAACATTGAATCCATGGTATTAACGCCTTTATACATCATAGCTAGTGGAGCCCCTCCTAATATAGCATAAAACATAGGAGCAATTATACCATCAGAAGTATTTTCTGCTATAGTTTCTATATCTGCTCTTATAATTTCATCTTCTTCAAGGCTCGCTGTATCTCTACCTACTATATAAGAAAGTTTTACTCTTGCATCCTCTATGTCTCTTTTTCCTAAAGATTTATAAACTTCAATAGCTGCACCATGTAAGCTTTTTGCTGCTAATGTAGTCCAAATTATAAAGATATTTAAGCCATGAAATAAATACTCATTAATCAATGATAATCTTAATAAGGCATAAGGAATAGTATAAGTTATAAAACATACTATTAAAACAATTAATCCTCCACAGATTCTTAAGCCTTCATCACTTTTTTTACCTTTTCTAAAATAGTTTTCTAATTTATTTATAAGCTTTCCAATATAGATAATTGGATGAGGAAGCCAAGCAGGATCTCCCAAAATGAAGTCTATAATCATAGCTATTAATACATAAATAATGTTAGCTTTCAAATTAAAATTAAACATTATTTTATCTCCTAACTATCTTTTAATGCCCATCATTTTATATATTTCATCCATATCTAAAGCTTTTCTTACTAAATCTGCAAGTTTATCAAGTTCTTCTTCTCTTAAACTTTCATATGGTTTTGATTTTTTTAATTCTATGCCCTTTTTACTTCTAAGCTTGTTAACTATAACTTCTCTAAAATCTATTTTATCAAAAATTCCGTGAATATAAGATCCCATTATATTGCCATACTCATTAATGGCTCCATCATTATAATTTACCTCTTTTGTATTTTGAGTTTTTATATTAAATAGTGGATTGGCATTTTTACCGTATTTGCAAATCCCCATATGAATTTCATAACCATATACAGATAATTTATCTCTATCAGTGTTGAAGACTTTATTATCAATTAAATCTGCTTCTACTCTAGTAGTTACCTTTTTCTGCTCAAAAACTGTCTCTATGTCTAACAGTCCTAATCCTTCTATTTCTGATAGATCTGTTTCTACACCATATGGATCTGTGATTTTCTTACCTAGCATTTGATATCCACCACAAATTCCTATTATTTCTCCATTTTTACTATATTCTTTAATCTTATCAAAAAGTCCAGAAGTTTTAAGTGCATTTAAATCTTCAATGGTATTTTTACTTCCTGGTATAATTAATAAATCAGGATTTATAAATTCTTCTACAGAAGTTATAAATCTTACTGAAACATCTTCTTCATTTTTAAGTGCATCTACATCAGTAAAATTTGAGATTCTAGGAAGCTTGATAACAGCTATATCAATTTTATTTGTTATCTTTTTATTTAATTCTACAGCTCCATCCTCATCTTCTAGAGCTAATGTAAAATGTGGTACAACTCCTATACACTGTTTTTTAGATATATCTTCAAGCATGTCAATACCTGGCTTTAATATATCTACATCACCTCTAAATTTATTGATGATAGTTCCCTTTATTCTTTCTCTTTCTTCTTCTGTAAGAAGCATTAATGTTCCTACTAATGAAGCAAAAACTCCACCTTTATCAATATCTCCAACTAGGACTACAGGCGCGTCTACAAGTTCTGCCATCCCCATATTTACTATATCTCTATCTCGTAAATTTATTTCTGCTGGACTACCTGCACCTTCCATAACTATAATGTCAAATTGATTTTCTAACTCTTCAAATTGAGTTTTTAGCATATCTCTAAACTCTAATTTCATATTATGATATTCCATTGCTGTGCTATTTCCGTAAACCTCTCCGTTTACAATTATTTGACATTTCTTATCACTAGTTGGTTTTAATAGTATAGGATTCATGTATGCTTCTGGCTCTAATCCACAAGCATAAGCTTGTAATACTTGCGCACGTCCCATCTCTTTACCATCTAAAGTTATGTATGAATTTAATGACATATTTTGTGATTTATATGGACATACCTTATATCCATCTTGTTTAAAAATTCTACATAGTGCTGTAACTAATATACTCTTGCCTACGGAAGATGCTGTTCCTTGCACCATTATCTTTGCCATATTAAAACTCCCTTTCAAATAAAAAAATAATAGAGGCAAACTCTCTAAGTTCACCTCTATTTGTATAAATAATCTGCAGAATGTCCCCTCATACTAATAGAACTTTCCCTCCGAAAGCTTTTACTTAAGATTTAGGCAGGTCTCCTGGCTTTTGATTCATTCTCCCCTTAACCTTCCCCTTTAAAAGAGTGGTATATTTAAGGTTCGTCATCATTTACAGTAGCGGGGGCTGCTGTGGAATTTAACCACATTCCCTTTTCACTTATAAAAGCACCTAAATTCTTATTATTGAATTTTTATATTGCTTTAATTTGAATTTAAATCTATCACAAATAAAATTATAGATTTAAATTAATTCTATGTCAAGTTATGTAACTTTATGAACTACTACCACTTATTCCATTGAAGTGATAACTTCATGGTCAATATTCCTATTGGAACAAGTTTACCCATACTCAAAAGGTCATTCCAACCTCACTAATTACTAATTTCGGTAGATTTTTACTAATATTTATATCTCTATCGTGATGTACAACACAATTCGGACAAATTCATTTTCTAAGTGATAATTTTTTACTTCTAAATTTTTATGCCCACGCTCTGAACATAGCTGAACTTTTTAAATCAAATAAAATAAAGTATGAAATTTTATTCCATCAATTTCAGATTTGTAATTTGTCCATGGAAATAATTTAAGTGAAGCTATCACTATTGATGAATCAAGTATTTTAATATTTCCTAAATCTTTAATATTTTCCTTTGAAACTTTTGGAGTCAATCTCATTAATTTAGCTATAGTTAAATTGAAAATATCAACGAAAATTTGTGGATTTCTTTCGCTATCATTTCTAGATGTACCAGCATGAAAGACTACTTGAACGATTTCTTGTAACTTTTCGTCATTTTTATTGCAGCTTCCATATCTCTTAATGAATCTAAAGTCTTTATTTCAGAGAATATAAATAATTTAAGATGCTCCTTAGTGAAAATTTATCATTTTTTAAGATATGATCAGACTAAAAATAAGAAATTAAAGATTTCATATGAAAAATTTCTAAGTTGAAACAAAAAATTAATCACCAAAGTATAACAACTACCGTAATATTGAAATTCAGTGAATAATTCAGTTCCAATTGTAAACTTATTCACAGTGCTCCCAATTATATGACACCTAATGACCAAATAAAAATTGTATTAAAAAGTGATGACAATCCATATCACATTCCTACTAATTATTTTTTATAATGCTCCCACTACATAAGCTTGTGAATCTTAGTAGAGCATCTTTATTATTTAGCATTTCTTCAGCTTGACTTATAACAATTAAAAGAGAATGCTCATCTATCATTGTGATTTTAATCTCATCTAATTTAATCTGCTCATTTATATCAATTTTTTATTTCATAGTATCTCTTATAACTCTTGGATGCTCTTGTCTGATTCATGAGAAGATGCAACTCCTAGTGCATAGTTTATCTCCATATTTTTTCCATAAAATATAAAATTTTAACTTAAGAATAATAAAATTCAATTTTATATTGACATTTTTTGATGCTCGTTATATAAGTTAATTGTAAAGATTATGTTAAGCATTGTTAATAATTTTTAACAATACGTTTTATTTAGCATATTGAACTATTTCTATTAAAAATTAAAATCACAAATGAGGAGAGATAACTATGAATAATTTTAAAAGAAAAACTCTTGGCTTATCATTAGCATGCATTATGTCTTTTTCTTTAGTTGCATGTGGAAATTCTGCTAAAACAGAAGAAACTAAAAATGACACTAAAGTAGAACAAACTGATAACAAAAATGAAGTTAAACTTGAAAAGGGTAACTGGGCTCCTGAAAATTACGCTGCTTTAACAGATCTTATAGAGAAATACGGCAAAAACAGCAAAGATTATGATGAAAAGAAAAAACCTTACGCTGTATTTGACTGGGACAACACATCAATAATTAATGATGTTGAAGAAGCGTTACTTGCATATCAGTTAAAAAATCTTGAATTTAAAATGACCCCTGAAGAATTTAGCAACACTATTAGAATAAACATTCCAAAGGACAACTTTGTAGAAACCTGCAATAACGACGAAGGAAAGCCTGTTAACATCGAATTAGTTGGTGCTGATATTGATTCTGACTACAAATTCTTATATGAAAACTATAAAGGTTTCAAAGGAACTAAATCTTTAGATGAGATTAAAGCTACTCCTGAATACAAAGATTTTATAGCTAAAACTAGATACCTTTACAATTCAATCGGTGAATCTTTTAGTTCTGATGTAAGCTATCCATGGGTAACTTACCTATTTGCAGGAATGACTGAAAAGGAAGTTGCTGAGTTAACTGAAAAATCAAATGATTATTGGTTAAACCATGAACTTGGTGAAGAAACTTGGACTAGTCCAAAGGAATTAGCAGGTAAAGCTGGCGTTGTTTCTGTTAAATTCCACTCTGGTTTAAGAACAATTAAAGAGCAACAAAACCTTTACAAAACTTTAATGCATAATGGAATAGATGTTTACATCTGCTCAGCATCATTCATAGATGTTGTTAGAACATTTGCTACTAATCCTAAGTTCGGATATGAACTTCCAAAAGAAAATGTATTTGCTATGGAACTTGAAAGAGATGATAAAGGTGTAATTAAAGCTGAATTTAGAAAAGGCTACGATCAAACTCAAAGCAAAGGTAAAACTAAAACTATAGAAAAGTTTTTAGTTGAAAACCATGGTGGACAGGGTCCATTAATCGTTGGTGGAGATAGCGCTGGTGACGTTGCTATGTTATCTGATTTCAAAGATACTAAATTTAGCTTAATCATTAACAGGCGCAAAGGTGATGAACTTGGTAAACTTTCAAAAGAGGCTGCTGATACTATAGGTAAATCAGATGCTAGATATTACCTACAAGGAAGAGATGAAAACACTGGCGAATTTAGACCAAGCCAAAAATCTGTATTCCTAGGAAGTAAAGAAGAAAAGTTACTTAAATAATACAAGCAATTGTAATTGATTGCATTGTTAAAAGTATATTAGTGAAATAGTAAAATTGCTAAAATATAAACTTTATTAGAATATAAAATATGTCAAAATAAAAGGAGTTGTCGCATTAACGATTAAAAACCGCTAATGCTCAGCTCTTATTTTCTATTGTTTTATAGCAATTTAAAAGATATTTTCAAATAAATTCATACCTATATTTTAAAAATGGAGCATTTGAATAAGTCCTTCCAATTAGAGTTTTTTCAAACATTTGTTTTTTAAAAGTTTAAAATTAGGCAGTATTTTTAATAAAATTCAGCTCTATTTCACTGGATTTTGCTATGTATTTTTTTATTCTATAGGAAATTATAAAAAGTCAAATATGTGAATAACTTTAAACAATTCATAACCTTAAATAATGCATAATTCACAGTTCACAATTCACAATTAAGGCGGAAATTATTTTTTAGGAAAAAATTTCTTTGAAGAATTTTTTTGACTAGCAATATAATTGCTAGTTTTTTAAATATCTCATAGTTGAATATTGTAATAATATGTGGCGAACACTGTTCGCCGCTACAAAATCAATTAAAAATTTCTCATCAATCGCTGAGAAATGCCCACAATTGTGAATTGAGCATTGTGAACTGTGCATTGAATAAAGTTCGCCGCTACAGGACAATTCAAAATTTCTCAGTGATAGCTGAGAAATATCCATAATTGTGAATTGTGCATTGTGAATTAGAAAAGAGAGTTCAACGAACTCTTTTTTTACGTTATAAGCATAGCCAAAAGAATGCATTCAGCCAGGACATTCTGCTTTCCTTTGAGAAGAAATCTTCTAAATTCCATATTTTGATTTACTTCGCCAAAATATGAATTTCTTTAATAACTTCTCCTTCTAAATTTTTAATGTAAAATTTATTTCCATCAATAACTCCATAACTGTGAGGATTATTTTCCTTAGGATATGCAATAGAACCAGGGTTAAAAATAAATATGCCATTCTCACTTCTTGCCACTGGTATATGAGTATGTCCATAAATTATAATATCCCCTTTTGATATATTAGGCAGATTGTTCTCATTATAAATGTGACCATGAGTTACAAAAATTCTTCTATTATTAACTAAAATCACATTGTAATCCATCATGCAAGGATATGTAAGGAGCATTTGATCAACCTCTGCATCACAATTTCCTCTTACTCCTATAATCTTTTCTGCGTATTCATTTAATAAATTTGCTACTTCTTTAGGATTATACTCCTCTGGAAGAGGATTTCTCGGTCCATGATAAAGTACATCTCCCAAGATAACCATATAATCTGCTCTTTCTTTTATGAAGGCCTCAACACCAAGTTTTGCATATTTCAATGAGCCATGTATATCAGACATAAAAAATAACTTCATTAATATCACCTTTTTCTAATTTTTTATATATTATATCATTATTTCACATAAATCATAAAATATATGATATGTTTTGCTTACTAAAGTATTTTTATATCTTGGTTATATGACCCCAGAAAGCCTTTTATTGCTGCTATAAACTCTATAGGTTTTTCATAAATAACTGCATGACCTGCCTTTTCAATTACAACCATCCTAGAACCTTTTATTTTTTTATGTATTAATTTTTGATAGCATATAGGTGTTAAAGTATCATATTCACTACCTATTATCATAGTAGGTAAACTTATATTTTTTATTTCTTTTGTCAAATTTAAATTTGATGCACTCTTAACTATTCTTCTAAAAGAGCTATACCACTGCTTAGTAAGACCTATTGAAAATGCTTCTTCCTTTTTCTTAAGCCATTGTATATTTTCCTCATAAAATTTATGTGAATATATATAAGGCATTGTAGCTTTAAAAAGTATTCTTCCATCATAAGTGCTCGCTGCAAAATCCCATAGTTCTTTTATATCTTTCATTATATTGCTATTATGACAGGTTGTATTAGACAATATTATAGACTTTAGCTTATGAGGATATTTTAATGCAAATTGCAATGCTACTTCTCCACCGTAAGATATACCCATAATATTACATTTATCTATGTTTAATTTTTCAATAAATTTATATAGTATTTCTACTTGAAGATTTTGATCATATTGAAAGTTAGCACTAGAAGATTGTCCTTGATCTATTAAATCAATTAATATTAAATTGTAATCATTAAAACTTTTTCTAAAGGGGTGCCAGCTTATTGTACTCATCATTATTCCAGATAAAAATATAATTGGCTCTCCACTTCCGTAACTTTCGTAATGAATATTATAATCTTCAATATTTAATTTCGGCATATTTTTCCTCCTTTTCCTCCTAGCTTTCTATTTTATAAATAATTTCTATTTTTCTTCTATTAACTCCTTCTTAATTATTAATCATTTTAAATATAACTTTCTTTATATATTGTATTTTTAATTAAGCATGCTTATTTATAGATAATTTAAGCACTGCTAATATTAGCAATGCTCAAATTTATTTAGGCGGTATAACTGTTGCCACACCGTCAATCACAATCTTTCCTTCTTCATTTATCACAGTAGTTTTAAGTTTTACTCTATTTTTTTCTTTATTAATTTCTATAACTTCTACGTCAGCTTTTACTGTATTTCCAATCTTCACAGGTGCTAAAAATTTTAAATTCTGTTCTAAATATATAGTTCCCGGTCCTGGTAAATACATTCCTAATACTGTTGAAATAAACCCTGAAACTAAAATTCCATGAACAATTCTGCCCTTAAATGTAGTTTTAGAAGAAGCTTCTTCATTAATATGAGCAGGATTTAAGTCCCCAGTAATTCCTGCAAACAAATAAACATCACTTTCACTTATGGTTTTTTCAAAAGAGGCCTTATCTCCTAAATTAATTTCTTCAATGGTTTTACCTTTCATAAAATATCACCCCTCTTGTTTTTAATATATAAATTAAACAGTAGCGGTGATACAATTGGGTATAATTTTATTAAGTTAACTGAAAAATTATTAGAATAATTATTTAATAATTAGAAGTTCTCTCCTAATTATACTTTTATTTTATGCATTACGCCCCAAATCCTTTTAATAATTTATTTTTAAGTTCAAATCCCATTAAATCAGTTTAAGTTTATATAATGCCTCCATTTTAGAACTTCTTATATTAATAAAAATTGATATAAGAAAAAGAATCCTTTAAGATAATAATTTCTCATCTTAAAAGATTCTTTATAAATCAGCATATAAAAATTTCTTTTCTAAATGCCTAATTCAACTTTATATTTATAATTATTATATTAAAACAAATTATTACGTAAATTTAAAATCCACAAGTTTAAGATTCTTTATTTTCTTCTAAAAATTTGTTAAGATTTTTAACTTCTTTTCCCTTTACTAGTAATACTTCATCTTTTTTACTGTGAACATATAGGTTATATTGCCATAGATTATTTCCTTTGTTGTCTTTTTCTATTACTTTATAATATGGTTCATTATTATAAGTAATCTCTTCTACATATACATTTTTTATATCTTTAAGCCAGTGTAGTTTATCAATTTTCTCAAGAGCAGCCTTTACTTCTTTTGTATTTTTTAAATACTCTACTTTTGCTTTTTGTATCTTGTCTTTTTCTGCTAATAAATCTTTATCATTATTATTTAACTGTAAAGCTTCATCAATTTTTAATAATGCTTTTTGAAAATCACCATCTTTAATAAAGTTATCCAATTTTTTTAGTGCAAACTCTTTAGCTCTTTCAGGTATGACTTTTAATGTATCCTGTGCTTGAGTATAGAATTTATAATTCTCCCTAACTAGAGCAAATTCTTCCTTTGCCTTAATAAATTCTTTCTCTTCAAAATATTTTATTCCATTTTTATAATGCTTATCATCTTCTATATACTTAAGCATTTTATCATATTCTATTTTAATTTTTTCTGATTTATCTCCATAATATTTAAAATTAACTATAGACTCTTCTGCTTTTTTATTTTCAATAGTATTATTTTCTAAGCTAAATTTTAAAGCTTCTAATTGGTCTAATAAATATGTATCTATTTTTTCTTTATGCTTTTCCTTTTTTGTTTCGTCATAGATCTTATGTGCTTCTACTTGATTGTTTTCAGTGAAATACTTTTTAAAATCATTTAGTTTTCTTACAAATCCAGACTCTGTTGCATAAAGCTTTCCACCAATTATAAGAAATATAACGGCTATAATTGCAAAAACAGTAGATAACTTATATTTCCTCCTTGTTTCTTTGTTTTCAAAACCCATATTCTTCCTCCTAAACTATGTCCTATGTAATATAAACCTTATCTAATTATAATAATATAGCCATCAGTTGTAAAATTTATGAATATTCAAAATATTATTAAAAAAATTAGAGAAGACTTTGCTCCTTCTCTTTAATATAGCACTAATATCATCCCATTTTAAGCTAATATTTCAATTTAATTCCATAAGCAATCTTGAATATACAATAACCTATATAGCAATTTATAACACTGAAAACTTAAAAAATAAAACTTTTATAGCGTCAAAGTCTTAAAAAGATAAGTTTATAAACTTATCTTTTTAAGACTTTTTTTAAGATTTTTTCTTGAATATATACTAGATATAAACCCTAACATAATTACACTAATTATCAATGCTTCTTGCCCATATCCTATGAAAGGTAATATAACTCCCATAATCGGTGATAAGTTCATAGCCATTAATATACTAAAGACAAATTCTATTCCAAAGAATATAGTTATTCCTATGATTATATTTTTTCCATATTGATTTTTAATTTTTTTACTACTTTTGTATATTAATCCTATAAATATTAATGACAAAATACCTATACCTAAAGCTGGTCCCCATCCAAGAGTATATATTATTGAAGTAAAAGTAAAATCTGCTTCAGGTGCAAGTAAATTTGGTATATTTTCACCAATTCTTCCTATAAAATTTGAAGAAGATAGTGTCTTTGAAATAGACATATTTATAGAACCCAAGTTATTGCTATTTATTAAAAATGGAAAAACTCTGACTATAATATAAGAGTTATTTATATAAGAAAATACTATACTTCCCATAGCAAATAATGAAAAACCAATCGAAGTGATTTTTTTATTACTATTTTTAATTGTTAGAATAATAAAGGATATAGTAAAGATACAATTATAAACTCCGTTAGCTAGTTGCATTAGTGAAAAATTCGCTAGAATAAAAATTCCTAATATTATAAGAATTTGTTTTTTATTTCTATAATCTACATTTTTAATTATTCCACTAATTGATATTAAGAATAAAAATAAAATAAACATATTAGCATTTAAAGATAAACCGTAAGGAAAACCAAAATCATCTTGAAGTATAGATATTCCAATTTTAATAATATTTAGAGCAAAGGCAAGTGATAAAATATGATACGAATACTTCTCTAACTTTCTATAGTCAAAATAGTATACTCCTAAAACCATACCTAAAATTAATGGAATCATTTGTAATTGGCTTATTATTATATTGATATAAGTGGCCTCTCTCCAACCCAAATCAATAGTCCTAAAGAAAATTCCAAATAAAATTAATATTACACCTATAAACATAGACTTATATTCGAACTTTCTTTCATATACCTATCAAACTTAATACCTATTTCCTCAGAACTTCCCATATCTCTTATTGCTAATTTATAAGCTTCATCTTCCTTATGCCCATTAACTATATATTCTAAGGATAATTCCTCAATATGACTTCTTATTTCTTCTTTTATTTCACTATGGACTTCTTTGCATTTAATAACACTACAAACCTCTTCTAAATAAGAGCTAATTCCATCCATTACATCAACACCCCCTGATATAAAATATCGTCAACTGCTCCTTTAAAAGTTTTCCACTCCACTTCTTTTTCTTTTAAAAGTTTAATTCCGCCTTTGGTGATCTTATAATATTTTCTTTTTCTTCCCTCATCACTTTCAACCCAATAAGCTTCAACTGCATTTTCCCCCTCCAAACTATGGAGTATAGGATATAAGGTACCTTCTTTAAAAGTAAAAACTCCACTGGACTTTTCTTCAATTTCCTTAATCATCTCATAACCATACATAGGCTTTTCTTTTAAAAGACTTAAAATTAAAATTACTGTACTTCCTTTTAATAATTCTTTACTAATCTTCATAATTTCACCTCCAATACATAGATATACTATACATAGTAAATCTATGTATATAGTAAACCATATATTTCTTAAGGTCAAGTGAAATATAGCCTTCTTAAAATAAAGATTTTATAATTTCATGTAATCAAAAATAAAAATTTTACCTAATAAAAAAATAAGAAAATCAATATTTGATTTCTCCTTAAAGCTACCATAACTTCTTACATTAAAAAACTAGCAATTTTATTGCTAGTAAGTTATATAATTTCTTATTCAATTTTCATGTTTTCTGTAAAGATAAGAAAATAAAAGTATACCTAATATGGACCCTGCAAATACTTGTTTATTATAGTAAATCAAAGGATTATATTTATAATAATTTGTTATTAACTCTTGAGATATTACATTGAAGCATCTTTTTATTGCATCTTCATCTATATATTCAACTTTATCATCAAGAGTATGAATTCTAGATAAATCATAATCTGATAATGTCACTGCTTCTATATTATTTCGTCTAAAACCTTCATGGTCACTAGAATTTTCAAACAGATAATTAAAGTATATTTTTTCTTCTTCAAAGATTTTAGTTAAATCTTTTATTAATGCAGTTTCCTTAGTATCTTTATCTCCACCCATAATGCAAAGAGGTACGCCTTTAATGCTTCCTATCATATCAAAATTATAGAGTTTGCTTTCTGAAATTTCATCTTTATATTTATTTAAAAATTCATTTGAACCAATACAACCAAACTCTTCTGCATTAAATGCTACAAATAAAATATCTCTATCAGCTTTCCCTAGTTTTTGAATATAATTTATCATTTCTAAAAGAAAAGCAGTACCAGAAGCATTATCTAAGGCACCACTATAAACATTTCCTAAGATATCTTGTCCCACATGATCAAAGTGGCAAGATAAAATGATAGGACTTTTTTTACTATCAGCGCCCTTTATATATCCCATAACATTATTTACAGTAGCTTCAGAAATTTCATAAGGTATATATACATATATAGAATTACCCATGTTTAAAAAATCGTTTAATTTTCTTAATTCTTCCATTTTCATCTTTATATATAGATCAAAAGGTGAATAAACCATAAAAGAGCTTCTAAAATTTAAGTCATCAGTATCTGTAGCATAAAAAACTATTGAAGCATTATCAGTCTTAATAACTAAAGTGTCACTATCGTTACTTTTGATATGACTTTTATCAAAGGTTGCTTCATTTACTTTAAAGTTAATAAAATCTTCTTTATACTCTACTCCATAATCAAATTTTTCAATTATTTTATTATTATTATCCATTACTAATAATGAAGGATCATCGTCTAATACCTTAGGATATTTAATCCTAAAAGATTGTAAAAAGGAATCATCAAAAGGAATTAAATTATTTTTTATAAATTTATTTTTTATAAATTTTTCAGTTATTTGATTTTCTAGAGTTCCTGCCAATCTTCCTTTTAAATCATCATGAGATAAATATGCTATAGTTTCTTTAACATTTGAAGTATTAAAGTTATATATGTTAAAATGGTTTTGGAAACTTAAGGAAGATAAAATGAGAGAAACACAAAGTAGATAGCGTATAATAAATTTTTTCATAACACTCTCCTAATAAAAATATTTCTTATTAATAATATGTATGTGTATAATAAGGTATGATAGGAAGTGTATAGATAATTCACAATGCACAGTTCACAATTCACAATTAAGGAGGAAATTATTTTAGGCAAAATAATTTATATAATGCATAATAACTAGCAATATAATTGCTAGTTATTATGTGGCGAACACTGTTCGTCAGTTATCCACACCTGGGGAACAGTAGTGAAGCCCTCTAGGGTTCCCCTGGGGTGCAGCATAGTTCGTAAGAAAATTAGTGGTCTTACACTAGTATTATGGAGATAAGCGATATAATTAAAATATAGTTTAATACTGCAGATACATTTCCATATCCCACTGCACCCCAGGGGTCTATATAAAAAAGTAGTTACAGATTTAAACTTTTGTAGCTGTTTTAATTTTATTTTAAACTCATAATTTTGTTATAGACCCCAGGGGTGGAAGGTTAATGCTGAGAAATATCCATAATTGTGAATTTTGCATTGTCAATTTTCAATTGTATTAGTGGTTTTCTAAAGAATTAATAATGGAGGTAAATGAATGAATTGTATTAATGAAAAACTTATAAAAGAATTTAGTTTAAGTAAAAGTCAAGTTGATAATGTTATAGAAATGTTAGATGAAGGGAACACTGTTCCTTTTATAGCTAGATATAGAAAAGAGAGAACAGGAGGTCTTGACGATATAGTTTTAAGAAGCTTTTCAGAAAGACTTAATTATCTTAGAAATCTAGAAGAAAGAAAAGAAGATGTTATAAGGCTTATAGATGAACAAGGAAAGCTTACAGACGAAATAAAGGCATATCTTATAAAAGCTGAAACATTAACAGAAATTGAAGATATTTATAGACCATTTAAGCCTAAAAAAAGAACAAGAGCTACTATCGCAGTGGAAAAAGGATTAACTCCATTAGCAGAAGCTATATTTGAAGGTGAGTTTAAAGGAGATATAGAAGCTTTAGCTAGCGAGTTTATAAATGAAGAAAAGGGTGTAAACACTATAGGAGATGCACTAAATGGTGCTATGGACATTATAAGTGAAAAGATTTCTGATGTAGCTGAGTATAGAAAGTATATAAGAACTTTAGTTTTTAATGAAGGTATTATTGAAATTAAAGGAGATAGTGAAGAGACTACACCTTATGAAATGTACTATGAATATAGTGAAGCTGTAAAATCTATTCCTTCTCATAGAATACTTGCAATTAACAGAGGAGAAAAAGAAAAAATACTTTCTGTTAAAATAAGCTGTGATATGGATAAGATTATAGAATACTTAAAAAGACAGACTTTAAAAAACAATAGTATAACTGATGAGTTTATAGAAAAATCTGTAGAGGATAGTTTAAAGAGATTAATATATCCTTCAATAGAAAGAGAAATTCGTTCAGAACTTACAGATAAAGGCGAGAATGGTGCTATAGATATATTTAAAGCAAATTTAAAAGCTCTACTTATGATTTCACCTATAAAAGGAAAAACTGTTATGGGATATGACCCAGGATTTAGAACAGGCTGTAAGATAGCAATATTGGATGAAACGGGAAAATTCTTAGACAATGTTACAGTTTATGCTACCGCGGCTAGTGAAGATAGTATTAAAAAATCTATAAAAATCCTTAAAGAAATGGCTATAAAATATGATGTAGATGTTATTTCACTAGGAAATGGTACTGCTAGTAGGGAATCAGAAGAGGTTTTAGCACAAGTTATAAAGGAAGTAAAAGGAGAGAATGGAAAAGATATATACTATGTAGTGGTTTCAGAAGCAGGGGCTTCAGTATATTCTGCTTCAGAACTTGCCACTAAGGAATATCCTAACCTAGATGTAACTGTAAGAGGGGCTATATCCATAGGAAGAAGACTTCAAGATCCTTTGGCAGAACTAGTTAAAATTGATCCTAAATCTATAGGGGTAGGGCAATATCAACATGATGTAACACCTAAAAAATTAGACGAATCATTAAAGGGAGTAGTTGAAGATTGTGTTAATACCGTAGGCGTAGATTTAAATATAGCTACACCTTCACTATTATCTTATATTTCAGGAGTAAACTCTACTATTGCACAAAATATAGTAGCTTATAGAGAAGAAAATGGTAAGTTTAAAAATAGAAAAGAACTTTTAAAAGTAAAAAGATTAGGTGCTAAGGCTTTTGAGCAATGTGCTGGATTCTTAAGAGTTATGGAAAGTGAGGAGCCACTTGATAATACATCTGTTCACCCGGAAAGTTATAAAGCAGCAAAAAAATTATTAGATATTTTAGGATATAGTAAAGAAGAATTAAAACAATTTAAGCTTAAAGATATAGAGGAAAAAGTTAAAACTATAGGTGAAGAATCTTTAGCAGAACAAATAGAGGTAGGGGTTCCTACATTAAAAGATATAATAAAAGAAATTAAAAAGCCAGGTCGTGATCCAAGAGAGGAACTTCCAAAACCAATATTTAAAAGTGGAGTAATTGAAATGTCTCAATTAAAACCTGAAATGATACTTATGGGTACAGTAAGAAATGTATCAGATTTTGGTGCTTTTGTAGATATAGGTGTACATCAGGATGGATTAGTACACATAAGTCAATTAAGTGATAAATTTGTAAAACATCCACTAGATGTAGTCAAAGTAGGAGACATAGTGGAAGTTAGAATACTAGAAGTAGACGAAAAAAGAAAAAGAATATCACTATCTATGAAAAAGTAACGAAGAAATAAATACTTAAAAAGACTTATAATAAAATTTATATATATATTTTATTATAAGTCTTTTTAAAATTTTCTTAGTTTAATATAAAAATAATCAAAATATTTTCTACCTGCATTATTTTCTTTAATTTACCATACAATATAGATGTTTACATAGATTTAAAATTATTTACATAGATTTAAAATTTTTATACTATTAATCTTTAGTTTTGAAGAGTAAAATGGTGAATAATTGAGCAATATATCAAAAATAAATATAAATTTACGGAAATAGACTTTGATAAATTTAAATAGAAAATTAAGAAGATAATTAAGTTAAAATAGACAAATTTCGATATTGATTTCATTCTTTAAAAGGAGTAATTTATATTTTGTTATGTAAAAAGATAATTTATTAAAAGGTTTAAATTTATATAAAATAATAGAACATCTAAAATAACTAGTTAAATATAGGACAAATATTTTGCTGAGGATGTCTAATTATAGAAGTGAGGAAGGAGTTAGTATGGGAACATATTTGCAAGGTGGAATTTGTTATAATATTATAATTTACAAACCAGATTTTGAAGGTAGCAATTTAGAAGTTGATAAAGTCCTAAGAGCATTAGATGAAAAAATTGATATGAGTTTGTATAATAAAAAAGAATCAGAAAAAATTATACTATATGTATTAAAAGAGGAAGTTCTAATAGAAAACATAGAAGATTTTTTAAAGGCTCAATTTCAATTCTATAATTTAGAAGATGAATTAAAAGAAGAAGTTCTAAATCCTATAAGAGAATGCGAGGATTTTGAGGAAGTAATAAGTTTAGCTAAAAAAGGAAACTATGCTAATTTGGGGCATGGGAGTGTACTTGAGCATATATATGTTGATTCAAAATACGATATTAGAGTCTGCTATGAGTGTATAACCTTTTTTAAAGAGGGCAAAATTGTTCTTGAGAATAATACCAATTTTTTAGTGTACATAGAGGATTTAATTAAAATATCCTCAAAATATAATAAATTAGGAAGTACAGTTAAAGTGTTTATAGAGTAGATAAGTTTATTGTAGATTGCTATAAGTTGAAATATAGATAAACTATCTTTAATCAATAGAGAATTAAAAACGGATAATTGACAATTGTGAGGAAATCAACTTTAATAAAACTAATTTTTAACTAATTTTTTAACTAATTTTTTACTAGCAATATAATTGCTAGTTTTCTTCTTTTGAAGTTACTTCATAACTTCAAAGATAAATTAATTCTAAATTTCTTAGTTGCTGCTGAGAGATATCTAAATTATGAATTATACGTTTTGAATCCAAATAGTACTTATATATGAAAACTGATTTTTATTGGATATAAAATATACTTAGAATATTTATAAACTATTTGATTTATATACTTTAAATTAAAAAATAATAAACAATATGTATGTTTTTAAAAGAAAGTGACATAATATAGGGGAGAGGATTATAGAGCTCTGTAATTAGCTCGATTATATACGCAATAAATGAGTTTTAGTAAATAGCTTTTGGTAGAAGTTATTTACTATTTTTTTTATCTATCTTAAATATAAAATCTGATAAAATTTTATCGTTTTTTATATCATTTTTGCTTTTCATTAGCATTTTAATATTCTCTTGTTTGTAACAGAAAATAGCTAATATAGTTATTGTGGTTATTGATGTTATTGAAAGAACCACGATACAAAGGATGATATTACCCATTATATCACCTCCCATAAGCTTTAATAAGCTCTATAATCCTCTCATATTTAGATACAGAGGAGGTAATTACGTATATAATATTGTATCTAATTTGTTATATCTAAATTATGGGACAAAATCTAAATAAATATTCAAATAATTATAACTAATTATCATTATTCTATTGAGGAATTTTTAACTTTGGTATATAATAAGATTGTGAAAAAAATATTTTGATACTCTTCAGGGCGGGGTGTAAGTCCCCACCGGCGGTAAAGCCCGCGAGCCGAGAGGCATGATTCGGTGAAACTCCGAAGCCGACAGTATAGTCTGGATGAAAGAAGATTGTGTAAGAATTATTCTGCCCTGACGTATTTTTATATGTCGGGTTTTTTAATTTTTATACGATTCCTAGAAGTTGTATAAATTTAGGAGGTATTTAAAATGAAAAAAAATTTTACACTAGATAAGATGATTAAACTTTCGTTATTATCAGCAATTGCTTTTATACTTATGTATTTTGATTTCCCGGTATTGCCGGCTTTCCCATGGCTTAAGATGGATCTTAGTGATGTACCAGCATTAATGGGAGCATTTGCTTTTGGACCATTAGCAGGGATAATAATAGAAGCTTTTAAGAATGTATTAATATTAATACTAAAAGGAACTCATACTGGATTTATTGGAGAATTAGCAAATTTTTTAATTGGTATTTCATTAGTTTGTCCAGCAGCATATATTTATCATAAAAATAAAACTATAAAAACAGCATTAATTTCAATGACTGTAGGACTTATATCTATGGAGATAGTGGGAGTACTTGCTAATATGTTTTTATTAATTCCACTATACATGCCTGACATGCCGCAAAGTGAGTTAGCGAAATATGTAATATACGGAATAATACCATTTAATGGTATAAAAGCAGTGATAATTTCGGCACTTACATTTATATTATATAAAAGAGTTTCTGTATCAATATTTAAAGTAGAACCTATGACTAAAAAATTAGATAGAAAAACAAGCTAGGATTTTATCCTAGCTTTTTATGTATTGTGAAAGAGATATATGACTCTATTACAAGATTTCTTAATGAAAAATTTATAGTTATTTTAATATAAAATAAAAAAATCGTGATAATTATTCACGATTCTTTAAATATTCCTTTTCCACATTATAAGTCCATCTTCTTTATTATCTTCGTAATAGCCTTTTCTAATTCCTTCAACTTTGAATCCATGATGCTCGTAAAGTTTTTGTGCTGCTATGTTTGAAGCTCTAACTTCTAAAGTCATAGCAGTTACACCTTCCTTTTTACATATAGATTCAAGACTATCAAGAATTATATGACTATAGCCCATTTCCCTATATTCTGGATGAAGGGCTATATTAGTTATATGTGCTTCCTCAAAAATAACCCACATTCCACCAAAACCAATAACTTTATCATTATTTTTTAGAGTTACATAGCGAGCAAATTTATTAGTTAATTCTTTTTCAATAGATTCTAAACTCCAAGGAATAGGAAAGCTTAGCGATGATATTTCTTGAACATATTTAGTAGTCTTAGCATTCATTAATTCAGTATATAGACTATCCATTACTTTTCATTTTCTCCTCATATTCTCTTTCTGCTTGAGAAAGTCTTAAATAAATTGGAGCAGTAGCATATATATCATCTTGTATTCCATCACTTAAATATTTTATACCTATTTGTCCTAAAGAAGCTGCTCTTGCTAAATTTAGATGGGATGGAGCGAAATTAATATTTTCTAATTCATTAGAAAGTTTTTCTTTAAACTTATAAGTTCCATCACCTATGAAATATATAGATTCATCTTTTTCCTTTAAAGTAGTTATGAGTTCATCAAGAGAAATTACCATAGGCTCAGTTAGTGATATAAGATTGTTATCTTTAAATTTATATAGGGCAGTATATACATTTCCTCTTAAAGCATCCATAATAGGGCATATCAGTCCATTAGCATAGAATAAGTTATTTGCTAAACCATCTAGCGTAGAAACACTTATAAAAGGCTTTTTAGAAGCTTGAACCAAACCTTTAATAGTAGCCATACCAACTCTAAGACCAGTGAAAGAACCAGGACCTTTAGAAACTACAAATCCATCTATATCATTTATATTTAATGAGGTATTTTTTAGAACCTCATCTATCATTGGCATAAGAATTACAGAATGTTGCTTTTTATAGTTAAAGTTTACTTCTCCAATTAATTTATCATCTTCTAATATAGCTACAGTAGCACATTCTGTTGCACAATCTAAGCTTAAAATTCTCATAGTGTTAACTCCTTTATATAGTCATATCTTAAACCAGTATAATTTATAGTGACTCTTCTACAGCAAGAGCCTAATTGTGGAATTTTTTCTAAAACAATTGTTAGACTATCTTCAGGGATTAATTCTTCAATATAATTTGCCCATTCAATAACACTAACTCCATCACCAAAAATATATTCATCAAAGCCAATGGCTGCAATTTCGTCAGGATCATTAACTCTATAAACATCAAAATGGTAAAATTTTAATCTCCCATTATCATATTCATTAACTATATTAAATGTAGGACTTGTAATGTTGTCCTGTATATCTAGCCCCTTTGCAATACCTTTTGTTAAGTGAGTTTTACCCGTGCCAAGATCACCTATAAGGCAGATAATATCCCCACTATTGCAAAGCTTACCTATTTGAACACCTAGTCCTTCTGTCTCTTCTATAGTATTAACGATAAATTCCATTAAGTTCACCTCATTTAATATTTTAGCCCAAAAGCAATAAAAAGAAAAGGCAATAGACAAAGTATTGCCATAGTAGTTGTAAACTATAACTAAAAATAAATATTATTAAAATATCCTTGAAAAATAACTAATTATTTTTTGAAGGTACATTAGTAGAATTTTTTTGAGCTTTAGCAATTAAAGTATCTTTCATATGCTTAACTGCTTTTTTGCATATAAACCCATTACTAGCCATATCATCTAGTATACTAAATGCTTCATACATATACATTCCTTTTCTATAAGGCCTATCCTCCGTTAAAGCTTGATAAATATCACAAACTCCTATTATTCTAGCTTCTTCGGAGATTTCTTCAGCTATTAATTTTCTAGGATATCCTTCACCATTAAGTTTTTCATGATGATTACAAGCCCAATCACATATATCAGATATTTCCTCAATTCTATCCAATATTAGCTTTGTGTAATAGGTATGAGATTTAATAATTGAAAATTCCTCATTAGTAAGTGAGCTATTTTTATCTAAAATATCATTAGGAATAGCCACCTTTCCTATATCATGCAAAAGTCCTGCAATTTTCATTTTTAAGCATTTAGAATCACTATATCCAATATGCTTTGAAACCTCATAAGCAAGGTTTGCAATACCTCTAGAGTGGCTTGCAGTAAAAGAACTTTTATTGTCTATTATAGAAGCAAAAATATCTGCTATATATTCAAACTCTTCTAAAGTAACATAGGTAATATCTTTAGGTAAAATATCTTGTAATATAAAAGGAAAAAAAGGTGTATTGTTAATATCTAGCCAAAAACTTTCAGCAGGACATATCTCTAAAAATGCCTTTACTATTTTAGGAGAAAAAATTATTCCTTCATTTCTCTTAACATAGTCTATTATTTTATCTTTTTGCATATAAAAAGGTATAGAATCATCATATAAAATTTCTATAGAGTCTGCTAGTCGTATGATTTGGCTTTCAATAGGAGTTAAATAATTTTTTAGTTTCATTGCTCCACTACCATCATAATTTTCATGATGATATAAAATAATATCATACATATGAATAAACATAGGAATTTTTAATATCATATTAGCGCCTTCAATACAATGCTCTTTTATATATTCCTTAAAAGTATGAGCTTTATCAAAAATACCTTGACATCCAATATCATGGAGCATAGCTGATATATATAAATTTTTATATGATTCATCATTTAACTGTAACTGTTTACCTATTCTTAATGAAATATAAGTTGTTCGATTAGAATGATGAGAAAATTTGGACTTAGTGCTATTATTACTACCTATGTCTTCCATCATCTTCAATCCCATATCAGAATTAGCCATAGCTAAATCAAGAGCAATTGAAAGTGCATGAACTATTTTATTTAAACTAATTTCCATAAATCAACCCCACTTAGGCCCCCGAAAGAAAATAATAATCGAAAGATGCCATATCCTATATTAAATATTTACTCAAATCAAACTATATTTATGTAAAAAATCTAAACTTATATAAATATATTATCATAGAGAGTATTAATTAATGAACATTTTATTATAATTATATATTATAGCAATAAAAATACTTAGGAAATATTTAAAAATTCTAATAATTGATATATAATATTCATGAGTACCTTAATATTAAGGAGGAATAAACAATGTTTGTAAGTAATTTAATGTTGACAAGAGATAAACTTATAACCGTTACGCCAAAAATGACAATAGGTGAAGCATTAGAACTTATGGAAGAGCATGGATTTTTATCAATTCCAGTTGCAGAAGGAAATAAGTTTATTGGAGCTATATCAAAAGAAAAAATATACACTTATTATTATGAAAAATGTGTAGAAAGAGAATGTTTACTTTCAGATTTTTTAGTAGAAAACGTTATGAGAACTGACGTACCAACAATAAAACCATTAGAACAGGTTGAAGAAGCAGCACACTTCTTAGAAACTAGAAGTGTTTCATTTATAGCAGTTGTAGATGAACGTGGAGATTTTAAAGGTATAGTAACTCACTATGGAATATTCCATCAATTTACTGAACTATTTGGATTAAATAAAGGACATCGTTTAGCAATCATAGCACATGATATTCCGGGTCAAATATCAAAATTATCTAAGATTATTACTGAGAATAAAGGTGACATAATAAGTTTTGTTGTTGTAGATCCAAAGAGTAAAACAGAAGTTAAAGAAATTGTAGTAAGGGTTAGAACAGAAAACTTTGATGAAATACTATCAAAGGTTAAAGCTTCGGGTTTTAATGTGCAATAATAATTAAAATATGTATAAACTTAAATTAAGTATCTAAGAAAACAATAAGTTTAAGAGGTTAGCCTATTTTATGTAGGATAAAGCATTAGGATTTATTCATAGTGATGTTATGAGAAGATTTTGATGACGCAGTGTAATGTAAAATAGGCTAACATAATGGATTATTATTTTTGAACACATCTTAATTGATAGTTAATAATTGATTTTATGAAATTGAATAAACTACTTTAACAAAATTCATATTGTATTTGTGGAAATAATGTGATATAATTAATCCTGTTATAGGGGTATGGCTCAATTGGTAGAGTAGTGGTCTCCAAAACCATTGGTTGCGGGTTCGAGTCCTGCTGCCCCTGCCAAAAACTCAGTAAACTTTGTTTTACTGAGTTTTTTTACTTTATTAGAAAATCAATATAAGCTATTTAATTTTAGAACCGGTATATTTCTACATAGATTATTGTTTATATCAGTATAGAAATTTATATGATAGAGCAAATATTTTTTAAATTTAGTATTAATTATTATTTCATTAATATATGACAGCATAAGACAATAATCCTGAATATTCTTTTTATTTCAAATTCATGCTATAATCATTTATGTAAAATCTATAATTTAATATATTTATAGAAATTATACTTAATTATTAGGAGGTAAAGTATGAGCACTTTAATTAATACTAAAGTAAAAGATTTTAATTTAAGATTTGCAGAAGAGAAAGATGTTCCTTTAGTTCTAGAGTTTATTAAGGAATTAGCAGATTATGAGAAATTATTACATGAAGTTGTTGCTACAGAAGAAATTTTAAAAGAATCATTATTTGAACGTAAGGTAGCAGAAGTTGTAATTGGAGAATATGAAGGTAAACCAGTAGGTTTTGCATTATTTTTTCACAATTTTTCAACATTTTTGGGACGACCAGGTATCTATTTAGAAGATTTGTATGTGAAGCCAGAAATGAGAGGAAAAGGATTCGGAAAAATACTACTTTCATTTTTAGCTAAACTTGCTGTAGATAGAAATTGTGGTAGACTTGACTGGTGGTGTCTTGATTGGAATGAGCCATCAATTAAGTTTTATAAACAGTTAGGAGCAGTTCCTATGGATGAATGGACTGTTTATAGAGTGCATAATGAAGCATTGTCTGAGTTGGCAGAAAGTTTTAATAATTAAAATCAATAGGACGTAAATTAAAGGGGTTATTTTTTATAACCCCAATTATCATAACTATATTAATATCTTTATAGAATAATTAAACTCTTTACAGAAAAATCAATTAAAAACTTCTCTAATAAAGGAGAATTATCAATAATTGTCCACTGTCAATAGTCAATTTTCAATTGTATAGCTATCTCAGATTTTTATCTAAAAATGCTAGTATATCATCATAGACTTCTTCTTTGTTAATTTCATTTAGTATTTCATGTCGTGCATCATCATAAAGTTTCATTTCTACTTTCTTAATACCTACATCTTTTAGACTATTTTGAAGTCTTTTAACACCTTGCCCCATTAACCCTACAGGATCTTTTTTACCTGCTAATAATAGTATAGGTAAATTTGGAGGTATTTTACTTAAGTTTTCATTCTTGTAATTGTCTTTAAGTCCTCTTAACAAATGATAAAAATATGATGTTGAATGTATAGTGCCACACATAGCATCTTCAAGATATTTATCTACTTCCTTAGTATCTCTTGTAAGCCAATCAGAATTTGTTCGATTAGGTTTAAATTTACTATTAAAATTTCCAAAGCTTAATTTGTCCATAAGAGTAGCAGGGGCTTTAGGGCCTTTTTTCTTCATTTCCATTTTAGCTACCAATGCCCCAAAGGAAAATTTGAGATTTTGTTTTCCGTTACTTCCAGATAAAATTAATGCTTTTAACTCACTACCATAAAGTTCACTATATCTTAAAGAAATAAAGGAACCCATGCTATGGCCTAATAGGAATACAGGCAATTCAGGATTTTCTTTTTTTATTATATCTGTTAATTCTTTAAGATTGTCTACCATAAGATGAAATACGTCACCTTCACCCATGTATCCAAGTTCATTAGGGCTTGTTTTACCATGACCTCTATGGTCATCAGCATAAACAATATATCCGTTTTCATTTAGAAATCTTGCAAAATCATTATATCTTCCTGCATGCTCAGCCATTCCATGAGATATTTGTACTACTCCTTTTATTTCTGACGCTTCTGGAGTCCACTTATATACATAAATATCTTTTTCTAGTTTATCTTTAAAATACAAATTGTTTAGTGCCAATGTAATCATCCCCTTTAAGTTTATAAAAATAATAACTAGAAAGCTTTAATAACTCAACTATTATGAAATCAACCTTCCTGTTTCATGAAAAAATATATTGCCTATTTAATCAGCTATTTTTCTCCATGTACATTATTATAATTTGCTGTAATAAATTTTGTTATGGTTTCTATAGGTATTTTATTAATTTTAAGGAGATTTTGAATTAAGAAACCATCTATTGTAGCAGAAATTAATGAAGCCATTGCAGAAAAGCTGGTATCATCTTTTGTATATGTTTTCTTTAGCCCCTTAATTATAGCTTCTTTGCTATAGTTGTAGTTTTCCTTAAAGTATTCTTCAAGTTTTTTATTTCCCATTAATGCCTCGCTTATAAGGTATATATGGAGCTTCCCTCTAAATTCTTGAGACAAAATAGACTTATACACTGTAGATAAAATTTCTTCAGGGCTACTTTCACCTTCAATATTTTCTATCCAGTGTACAAGCTGATCAGTTAAGGCTTTAAGATGCCTGTCTGTTATATCATATATCAATTCATCTTTAGTGGGATAATAGTAGTAAAGAGTGCCTTTACTAATTTCACATTCTTTTGATATATCTGAAAGACTAGTATTTTTAACACCTTTTAATTCAATAATTTTTGTAGCTTTTTCTATAATAATTTCTTTAGTATCTCTTTCCATAAAAGACCTCCTATCGGTCGACTGGCTGATTGTAAAATGATTTTACTGCTAACTTAGATAATTGTCAATAATTTATGATAATGAACCTAGATATAAATATGCAAGAAATAATAGGTTCAAGAGCTGCTAAGATAAAAGTAAAAAGGATAAAATAAAACTTAAATTAAAGAGTTATAAGCATTATACTTATAATAATCAACTGTAATAGTATTATATAAGCTTTATAATAGTATAAAGTACCATGAAATTATTCTGAATATTTGGTAATATATAATAAAGAATACTTTTGTACATATTAATCAAGATTATTAAGAGTTTAACTAAATTATATTAAAAACAATTAGTTAGTATGCTAACCAATACAACTATTTTAACTTTATTTAAAAGTT
This sequence comes from Clostridium sp. Marseille-QA1073, assembly GCF_054863625.1. Taxonomy (NCBI): domain Bacteria; kingdom Bacillati; phylum Bacillota; class Clostridia; order Eubacteriales; family Clostridiaceae; genus Clostridium; species Clostridium sp. Marseille-QA1073. The sequence continues at coordinate 44,052 of NZ_JBSVQM010000024.1, forward strand.
TGTTCTTAAAGGAGAAGTCTCTACAATTCTCAATTCTCCATTGAATAAGGGAGTGATGTAAATGAATAGTGAACCAGAATATCATATTAGATTAAGAGATAAATGTTTTGAAGAATTTCCTACCTTGGAGACAAAGAGATTTATACTTTGCAGATATAATGAAATTTTCTTGAAAGATATAGAAGAGCTTTTTTCTGATAAAGAAGTAATGAAGTATTCTGGCACAGAGATTATAGATGCTAAAAAGCAAGCAAATATGTATTTAGAGAAAGTAGAAGTGATGTATAAAAATAAAGAAGGTATTAGGTGGGTTATAGTTGATAAAATAACTAATGAATTTCTTGGTGATATAGGGCTTTATAATATTGATTTATATTCAAATAATACGGAAATAGGATATACAGTTGTTAGACATCACTGGAGAGAAAAAATCGCTAGTGAATGTATAGAAAGGCTTCTTAAATTTGCCTTTAAGGAATTATATATGAATAAGATTATTGCTATGATAGATAGAGATAATTTTCCATCTATAGCCTTAGTAAAAAAAATAGGATTTTGTGAAGATGGTGTATTAAGAGAACACTATTACAATCATCAAATAGGTGAATATGGCAATATAAGTGTATATTCTATGTTAAGAAAAGAATATATGAAACAAATTTAAAAATATTGAATTTTATATAATTTTAATAAAGACTATTATAATATAATAGTCTTTATTTTTATAGAAAATGCTAATTATAAGCTTTCTATAAAAAAAGGATATTTAGGATGTTAAGAAAAGAAAAATGTGATATAATACTTAAAACTTTAAGCAATATCTTTAGATTTTAAAATAAAGGTAATTTTAGTAAAGAAATAGAATTATAGAAAAATGAATGTAAATCTAAAGTGAATTTATTTAAAGATACAAAGATGCCTAAGTTGATATTATAGAGCTGAAGGGGGAGAATTAAAATGAGAATAGTATTATTTATGATAGTTCTTTTATTATTATATACTCTTTTTTATAGTATTTTAGGTCCAAGTATCACTTTTTTAATTATGTCAGGTGTATTTCTTGCTATGGGTATATTATTTTCTCTTAAGAAAGAATTTTATGATAAGTATATTAAGTTTGTAAGTCCTAAGTTTTATGATAATTTTAATTTAAAAGATGAAAAGTTTAAAGAAAGAAACAGAAAAACTAATATTGTATGTCTATATTTACTATCAGTAGCCACATTTATGAATTCAAGACTTTGTTCCGCAATTAGCCCAGAATTTACAACGAAACTTAATTTTAAAAATATTTTAATTACATCTAGTTTTGCATTCTTAATATATTTCCTTAGTTCCTATATATTTAAAAAGAGTAAAAACAATACTCAATATGTAATATTTTCTGTATTATTAGGCATTATTGCTGCAATAATTATAGGGATATTGATATTTAGAAATATAGAGATATTTTAAAATAAATATGTAAATTAGGGGGAGTATCTTGGATAGGCTATCTAAAATGCCCAATATAGGTAAAATTTTAGAACAAAAACTAATTGATGCAGGAGTTAAAGATGCTGATGAATTAAAAGCTATAGGAAGTAAAGAAGCATTTATTAAAATAAAAAATATTGATGATACATCTTGCTATAATATGCTCTGTGCATTAGAAGGAACTGTACAGGGCGTAAGATGGCATAATCTACCACAAGATACAAAGCAAGACTTAAAGTTGTTTTTTCAATCACTTAAATAGATAATTGATTAAATAAAATTAGATATATTTAAAAAATAATAGATCAGTATGTTGGTCTAGTATATCATATTGGGCTTTTGGAACCATTCATAAACTATGGAGGGGCTTAATTAAAGTATATCTAAGAAATTAAATAAAGGGGGAAAACTAATGTATATTGGTGAAAAAGTTAAATTAAGAGAGTATAGAAAAGAAGATATAAAAAAGGCACAGGAGTATATGAATGATAGAGAGATTAGAGGTTTGTTAGCTCCTAACATACCATATCCATATACTTATGAGGATGAGGTAAGATGGTTTGAAGGCTTGTCAGCAAATAAAGATTTATATAACTTTGCTATAGAAACTCTAAATGATAAAAAATATATTGGTGGTTGCGGTATAAATAATATTGATTGGAAGAATAGCGTAGCTACAGTTGGAATATTTATAGGAGATAAAGATTACTTAGGTAAAGGTTATGGAACAGATGCAATGAAAATTCTTATAAATTTTATATTTGAGGAAATGAATATAAATAAGATAAAATTAAATGTATATTCCTTTAACGAGAGAGCAGTAAAAAGCTATGAAAAATGTGGATTCAAAAAAGAAGGATTACTTAGAAAAGAGATATTCAGACAGGGCAAATATCATGATGAAGTTGTTATGGGAATTTTGAGAGAAGAGTATTATGGAGTATAAAACTTTAAAATTGGATAAGAAATTTTAATATTATCATTATTAGTAGTAATCTTTATTTATAAACCTAGTAGAATAAATTTACTAAAGTATATATTTTTTATAATATATTTCCTATAAAAGTAAAAGATTTTTATATAGAAAATATATTAAGAAAGAACCCTTGTATAAACAAAGGTTCTTTTATGAGTTTACAAAAATATATTAATCATATGAATCAAAATCAGTTTCATCGTAAGTAATATCGTCACTGTCATTAAAACACATATATATACTTGAATCCATATCTAATGCACATTGTGGGCAAACAACTATGAATTTTCCAAAGAAACCATCAACTTTGCATAAATCTTCTGATGAGCAGAACTTACCGCATTGCTCACATTCTTTTAAATCATCATTAGTATACTTATCACTTTCCCAATCACCGTCAAATAATTTATCTAAAGATTCCATGTTAGTCCTCCTTTATTCAACTTAATAGTTACATGTTATCTATCTAGAGATATAAATATTACATTGAAATGCCGATAAATAAATATTTTTATATTAAATTATGTACAGATATTTTATTCTTTATTCTTACTATTAACATTTTAAAGAGCTTTGATTATATATTTCATGAAGCTACTTTAAATACAATATAACTAAATATTCTGAAAAATTCAAGTTTTTAAGGTTAGAGGATTTAATTCACAGATAAAAAATTTGTCATATAAATTAAGATATTATATAAATTAAGTTTTTACTACGAAAATTTATATGAGATATTAATTTTTATAATAAAAAGGGATTATAAAAGATTTATTGAATTTAAATAGTAAAATTTTGTTAATATAGCTTTAAGTGAAAGAATAGTATATATATGATTAAGGGGATTTGATATGAAGAAAGCAGCGGATTTATTCATAAGCCTTATTTTATCTATTTGGACATTCTTAATTTTTGCATATAAGATGATATTATCCAGTGATATTCCAGTTTCTATTTCCTTAAAGGAACTTATAAGCTTTATAATAGGAATATTAATATATACCATTATTCAGTTATTTTATATTAAGAAAACTAAATTATACTTATTAAATTTAACTTTGCTGATTTTGCCAATAACATTTTGGGTCATTACATTATTACAAGCATTAACTTATAAGTATCACGTTTATGATACTATGTCAGATATAATTGGGTTTTCATGTACATTAATTATTTTTTTATGTTACTGTAATAAAATATTTACTAAGGTCAAAAAAGCAAAGATAAATTAATATATAGACTTAAATAGACTATGTAAATATTAATTAAAGGGGGCATGGCTATGGTTAGAAAATTAAATGAAAGCGATAATTTAATAGTTATGGAATTCCTAAAAGAAGAGGCGGAATTTAATCATTATTTAATAAGCGATATTGAAGAGTTTGGATATGATGGAGGATTCCAGGAAGTTTATGGAGAGTTTAATAATAATAAATTGAATAGTATTCTTCTTAAGTGCTTTGGATTTATTATGGTATATGCTAAGGATGAATTTGATGTAAAAGCAATGACAAAAATTATAGAAAGCTTTGGCAATTTTTACATGTTAGTAGGGAAAGAAGAAGTTGTTTCAAAATTTGAAGAAACTGGGCTACCTTTAGAAGTTCCACAAAAAAACTACTATAGTATTTTACGCAGCATTAATCCTAATTTTAAAGTAAATAACAATATAGTAGTTAAAAAGGTTATAGTAGACGATGTGGATAGGATAGTTGAGTTAAGAGATAAAATTAAAGAATTTAAAGGTGGAAGTAAAAATTTTAAAGAGATGTTGTTAAAAGATTTTGAAACTAAAACTGCACGAGGATACTATGTGGAAATAGATAATAATATAGTGTCTTATGCACAAACCTCTATTGAAAATAGTTTCTCTGCAATGATAGTAAATGTAATGACAGAGGAAAAATATAGAGGATATGGTTATGCTTCTGCTTGTTTGAATATATTGTGTAAAGAACTGTTGAAAGAAGAAAAAACTCTATGTCTTTACTATGAGAATCCGAGAGCAGGAAAAATCTATAAAGAGATTGGTTTTAAAGAAGTAGGCACATGGAGTATGTACAAAAAAATAAAGGATAAATAAATTTTATTTAAAAGAATAAAACTTAATGAATTTAGCCCATAATTTCTAAAAGATTTAAACTACTTTTATAGAAAATCTATTTTTCAGAGTATATTTTAATTTTCTCATTGTATCCCTAGATATTATATGTTATATGCTACAAAGATTTAATATAAGGAATTATTGAATATAATTGTTCTTTATATTGAGAAAAAATTTTAGTTCTATGATAATAAATATATAGAATAGAGGGTACATATGAAAAATAAAATTAATTCACGAAAAATATATTTTATTTATATATTTCTAGTTTCATTATTTCTTACTGTAGTATTTACTAGCAGTAGCTTATATCAGATTAATAATGTGGGCTTAAATCCACTACAGCTCATAATAGTAGGAACTGTACTTGAAAGTACCTATTTTATTTTTGAGATACCCACTGGCATATTATCAGATTTATATAGTAGAAAACTCTCAATCATTATAGGAGTAGCATTAATAGGAATAGCCTTTATAGTTATGGGAAGTATTGAGATGATATGGACAGTGATGTTATCACAGTTTTTATGAGGAGTGGGATTTACTTTTATTAGTGGTTCAGATATAGCATAGATAAGTAATGAACTAAAGGGACAAAATATTGAAAATGTGTTCTTGAAAGCAATGAAATTAGAGCAGGTATCATCTGTTTTAGGGGTTGTAATAGGTGTATATTTAGGTAATTTTAGTTTAAATATACCTATTATTGTTGGCGGATCAGGGCTTTTAATTTTAGCCATTTATTTATATATTTTTATGGGTGAAAGACCTTTTGAAAAAATAAAAAGAGATGAATTAAGTACCTATGAAAAAATGTTTGCTACTTTTAAATAAGGATTGAAGCATATTACAAGTAATAAGGTATTAAGTATGCTTTTAATTGTAGCTATATTTTATGGACTTCACAGTGAAGGCTTTGACAGACTTTGGACTATACATTTGGTGAAAGATATTGGAATACCTAAAAATATAAATCTTAATGAAATAAGTTATGTTGGAATAGTAAACATTGTAGCAGCACTAATTAGTATATTTTTATTAGATTATGTGGACAAAAAGCTAGAAAAGAAAAATACTGATAAAAAGATAATATTATTATTTGTTTTTAATTTAGTCACATCCTTAAGCATTTGTGCTTTTGCTTTTAGTATAAACTTTATTTGCAGAATAACTTTTTATTGGATTTCTATAATATTTACAAAATTAAATGCTTCATTATATAACGCCATAATAGTTCGCAATTCTCCTGAGAGCTATCAAGCAACTATTATTTCCACTTATGGGCAGATTAATTCTTTGGGATAAATTATAGGAGGACCAGCTATAGGATATATAGCTACAAAGTTTTCTGTGGCATATGGACTAGCAGTAACATCTTTTATGCTTCTAGTAGTAGTTTTTATATATTTATTTATGAGCATCAGTAAAATAAAATAGGTTATTCAAATAATGAGCTTTTAATAAGCTTCACTTTAGTAGAATAGATTACATTAATATGTTAGAATTTACATATATATTTTGAAAGGAGAGGTTCAAATGACAGTCAGCAAATATCTAGAAATAGAGGTTAGAATTCTATAAACAGGGAATAAACCTGTGAAATCTAGAATATTTACATGAGGTTTTCCTTGTTTTTAGAGTCTATTTATTAATGGACTTAAATAGGGAGGATATAGTATTGAGTTATATAAATGGAAAAAATGTTTTACCTAAAGAATTATTAGAAGAGATACAAAAGTATGTGGAAGGTGAAATCATTTATATACCCAAAAAAAGTAAGAAGATTTCTTGGGGTGAAAAAAGTGGATATAGAAAAGAATTAAATGAAAGAAATAGCAAAATAGTTTCTCTTTTTAATTCTGGATTGTCTATAAATAAATTATCAACACTTTATTGCCTATCAGAAGATAGTGTAAGAAAAATTGTTTTTAAAGCTTGTAAGTAAGATTTAATCTTAAGGATTTTACTGCAATAAGCTATTATTAAATGGTTAGATAAATAGGGGGAAATAATATTGAGTTATTACGGAAACTTATGCACACAAATTTATGACTTAGATAAACCTACAGCAAACAAAGAAGAATTAGATTTTTATATGAGTTATGTAACAGATAAGAAGATGAGAATCTTAGAACCTATGTGTGGGTCAGGTAGATTTATTATACCTTTTTTAGAAGAGGGATTTAATATTGAAGGATTTGATATTTCAGATGATATGCTAAATTCTTGCAGGGAAAGAATGAAAGCTAAGAATTTAATTGGGAATATTTTTAATGCTGGAATTCATAATTTTCAGACAGAAACTAAATATGATTTAATTATGATACCTGCAGGTTCATTTTCATTATTGCTTGATGAAGAAATTGTTGTATCAAGTCTTAATAGATTAAAAGATAACTTAAATGATAATGGCACTTTACTACTAGACGTATTAACAACGGAATGTAAAGCAGAAGAATGTGATAAATGGGAAGAAACAAATAGAATGGCTAGAGCTGATGGTAAAGTTATAGTACAATATTCAAAATCTCATTATGATAAAGTAAATAAAATTCTTTCTTCTCCATTAAGATATGAACTTTTAGATGGTGACAAAATAATTGAAAGTGAAGAAATGGATTTTTCTATGAAGTTATATGAAATCAGTGAATTTGAAGAGATTTTAAGAAATGTTGGATTTAAAAATATAAAAGTAATAAGAAATTGTGATATAGGATTAGAACCAGATGATGAAAATGTAATATTTGAATGCAGAATGTAAATTTTATTTAAAATTTAATAATTTAATTTCATATAATTAGGATATGAAATTTTTAAAAACTAGCAATTTTATTGCTAGTTTTTATAACAAGAAGACATATAGTATTTATTAAGTTCAAGTTAAGTAGGGAAATATTAAAAAGTTAATAATAATTTTTATAAGAGTTTAAGTTTGGGGAATAGGGGGTACAGGAATGGGAATTTTAGAAACGGAAAGGCTGATATTGAGAAAATTTTCCCCCAATGATTGGAAAGATTTATACGAATATCTTTCTCAAGAAACAGTGGTAAAATATGAGCCATATGATATTTATACTGGAGAACAATGTAAAGAAGAAGCAATATATCGTTCAAAGGAAGATGCTTTTTGGGCAGTTTGTTTAAAAGAAAATAATAAATTAATAGAAAATATATATTTTAAGCAACAAGAACCTAAAGAATTTGCTACATGGGAAATTGGATATGTTTTTAACTCTATATATTATGGAAAAGGCTATGCCACAGAAAGCTGCAAGAAAATTTTAGATTATGGATTTAATAAGTTAAAAGCACATAGAATAATTGCTATGTGTAATCCTGAGAATATAGCTTCATAGAAGTTATTAGAGAGATTAAATATGAGAAGAGAAGGGTATTTGCAAAAGAATGTATTTTTCAAGTATGATAGAGAAAGAAAGCCTATTTGGAATGATACATATGAATATGCAGTTTTAGCAGATGAATGGTTAACTAATATTGAGTAATCTCAATATTAGTTGTTTTACTATATACTTTTATTTTATTGCAAATTAAGAGAGAGAAAATATTCTATTATAAAAATTCATAGAATAACTAATAATTTTGTATATATGAGTTCTCAGGGAATTTGTTAATACAGCATGATGCAAAACAAATTAAAATAGAACTAGTTATTTTTTCAATACAAATAAATAGGAAGGAGATTAATTTGGTGAAGGATATATTATATAGGATTTCTTAATTGAAACTTAATTTATACATTATTTTAATTTTCATAGCAGATTTTTTGCTTTGAATTAAAAATTAAGAATTATGGTTAAAACTCCACTGTCAATGCCTTTGGAGTTTTTTAGAATAAATTTCATCCTATATAATATCACTTGCTAAAGATAATATATGAAGATGAATATAAACATTTTACTAACAGAAATTATAGAAAAATATAAAAATTTATTGGGAGAAAATCTCGTAGGAATATATCTTCATGGCTCATTGGTCATGGGATGTTTTAATAGTGAGTCTAGTGACATTGACTTTCTTATAGTTGTAAAAGATAAATTAAGTTTTAATGTTAAAAGGCGAATTGTAGATATCTTATTAGATTTATCTAATTTTGCACCTAAAAAAGGCTTTGAAGTAAGTGTTATTTTAGAAAAGTATAGTAAGGATTTTGTATATCCTACTCCTTTTGAACTTCATTATTCTAATGAATATAAAGATAAATATATTAAAGATAAAGGATTTCTCTGTGAAAATGGGGAAGATGCTGACTTAGCGGCACATATAACTATAATAAATAAAAGAGGACGTTGCTTATATGGAAAAGAAATAAAAGAAGTTTTTGGCGAAGTTCCTGAAAAATATTATATAAATTCTATTTTAAATGATGTTGAAAATGCAATAGATGAAATAGTAGAAAATCCAGTATATATAATATTAAATTTATGTAGAGTTCTTTATTATTTAAAAGAAAGAGTAGTATCCTCTAAATATGAAGGTGGAATATGGGGAAAAACAAATTATAAAGTGCATGAAGATTTAATGAAAATGGCATTAAACATATATAGTGGCCATATTAATGAAGAAAAATGGAATGAAGAAGAGCTGAAAAATTTTGCAGCATACATGATAGAAGAAATAAATAAAACTTATAAGGGACGGTTCATGAATTTTAACTATAACTAAAATATAGAGTATATTTAGACAAGCTATTTATTGATTTTTACAATTTTTAATGAACCGTCCCTAAGTAAGTACAGGAGGATTATAAATGATTTATTATAAAGATAATGAAATTAAAATAAGGGATATTTGTGGTGAAGATATTATAAGCCTTTTTTCATGGAGAATAGATAAAGAAGTAAATAAGCATGATCCAAGACCGATACCGCAAAACACTAAAGAATTAATTAAGGAATGTATAGAATGTTGTAGAAGATTTGATAATGAAATAATAAATAAGAATATAAGCGATAGAAAATATAAATATTTCATGATTACAAATCATGAAGATTTACCTATAGGCTTTGTAAATTTTTTTAGTATAGATATATTAAGACAAGAAGGAGAAATGGGCATAGAAATAGGTGATAAAAGATATTGGAATAAAGGTATTGCATATAAAGCAGTAAAAGCAGCCAGTGAGTATATATTTAATAACATGAGTATAAGAAAAATTTATATAGAAACCAGTGAAAACAATATACCTGCATTAAAACTATTTAAAAAACTTAATTTTACACAATGTGATGAATATGTAGAATACGAAGATTTTAAGTTTGTTGTTATGGAGAAAAGGATATAGGGACGATTCATTACTTTTAATATAAATTTCTAGATAAGCTATTTAATAGTTTTATAAATTTTAATGAACCGTCCCTTAAACTATTTAGAAATGGGGTAACTAGAATGAAGGATATATTTAAAGAAATAACAAAAGATATGACTTTGACAGGGGATATTAAGAAAGATTCCTACAATCTTCTTATGAAATATAATAAAGTTATAATAGCAAATCATTCATTAAGGGTTGCAGAAAAAGCTAGATTTTTAGCTAAACAATTTGGGACTAATGAAAATTTAGCTGAGATTGCAGGACTTTTACATGATATAAGCGGAGTTTATCCAAATGAAGAAAAACTAGAACTTTGTAAGAAACTTAATATAGAAATTTTATTAGAGGAAGAAAAGTTTCCAATGATTCTTCATCAAAAAATATCTAGAGTTATGGCTATAGAAATATTTAATATTAGTAATGAGGAAATTTTAGAAGCTATTAGTTGCCATACTACATTAAAATCTAATGCTTCTCCACTAGATATGGTTTTATTTATAGCAGATAAAATAGAATGGGATCAAAAAGGGGTGCCACCTTATATTGATGAAGTGGAAAAAGCTCTTAATACATCATTAGAATTATCTACATTTAAATTTATTAAATATCAAATGGATAATAAAGAAAACCTTAAAGTTATGCATCCATGGTTAGTAGAGGCTTATTTAGATTTAGAAAAACGGCTGATATAGTATTTTTACATGAAATGAATCTTAGGGGGATATAAAGTGATTAAAGGGAAAAAAGTTATCATAAGACCACTGGAAATTGGAGATGAAGAATATCTACATAAATGGTGGAATGATGAAAATATTATGGAACATGCTGCTCTTGCATTTGGTACTCTTCAAAGTAAAGAGAGAATTAGACAGAGTATATTAAAAGAAATAGAAAACAATGAATTTTATCCAGAAAGAAAAAGATTCCTTATATTAAGAAAGGAAGATATGATGCCAATTGGAGAAATGAATTATTGTGACTTTGACAGTAGAAATCAAAAATCTGAATTTGGAATAAAAATTTGTGAAGTTACCGAACAGGGGAAAGGCTATGGAATAGATGCATTGTATTATTTTATAGATTTCATGTTTAGATTTTTAAATTTAAATAAGATAGAATTAACTACAATGATAGATAATAAAAGAGCACAAAGACTTTATAAAAAATTAGGATTTAAAGAAATAGGAATAATTAGAAGTGGGTTTTTCGATTCTAGAAATGGTGAGTTTTCAGATATAGTATATATGGATATATTAAAAGACGAGTGGCTTAAAGTAAAAGAGAATATAGTGTTTTAATAATATATAATGAAATTTTTATGATAGAAAAGAATTGCATCAATTTTGTCATAAAAATTTCATTATTATTTTATAAAAATATTATATAATAATCTAAAATATTGATGGAAAATCTAAAATAATATGATATAGTTTATTAACTATACTATATAAAACAAATGAAGGGAGAAGTATTATGACTTGGAAACTAAAAAAATTTGAAGAGTTAACTACACTGGAGTTACATAACATTGTAAGGGAAAGAATTAATGTATTTGTAGTGGAACAAAATTGTATATATGAAGAATTAGATGGATTAGATTTAAAATCGTATCATCTTTTTAAAGAAGAGAATAATAATGTAATTGCTTATCTTAGAATAATTCCTAAAGGATTGGTATATGATGAGGTTGCTATTGGTAGAGTTTTAACTGTTAAAGAACATAGGGGGAAAGGTACTTTTGCAGAACTTATGGAAAAAGCTATAAATTTTATAGAAAATGAATTAAATGAGAAAAGCATAAAAATTTCTGCACAGGAATATTTAAGAAAAGCATATGGAAAGTTTGGATTTAAGGAAGTATCAGAAGTTTATTTAGATGTTAATATTCCACATGTAGAAATGGTTTATAATAAAAATAATAGCTTATAGAATAAGGAAATAAGAGGTATGATATAATTAGAGAATACTTTAACTTTAAATATCTTAGCCATATGTGAAAAAAATATAAAAAGATTAAAAGATGGAACATATTTTGGAGAAGAAAATGGTTAGAAGAGAAATAATGACATTTAGAATTGATAAGTTAAAGGAATAGTTAAGATATTTAGAAGATGTTAAAAAATATAATAGAGAAGAGTATATAAAAAATCCTTTAATATATGGTTCATCTGAGAGATTTTTGCACTTAGCAATTGAATGTGTTATGGATATTGCTAATCATTTAATATCAGATTTAAGGTTTAGAAAACCTGAAAGTAATAGGGAGATATTTAACATATTATATGAAAATGATATTATAGATAGAAAACTTAAAGAAGATTTATGTAACATGGCATCTTTTAGAAATATACTAGTATGTGATTATCTAAAACTAGATAGAGAAATTGTTTATGATATAATTTTAAATAATCTAGATGATATAATAACATTTGTAAATATAATAAAAGACTATATTTAAAAGAACTAATGTAATTAAATCACTTTATTTGAAAGGATGTATTTAAAATGGATAAAAATCTTTCATGGTATATTGAAAAAAGAGTAGAAAGAACCATAGAAGGTTTAAGTAAACGGAATATGGAAGGTTACTTCGTTAATGATGAAGTTGAATTAATAGAATTATTAAAAAATTTAATTCCTCATGATTCTATAGTTGGAGTTGGCGATTCTATGACGCTTTTCGAAACTGGGGTTATAGATTTTCTGCGTAATGAAAAATACATCTTTTTAGATAAATATAAAGATGATATTACAAAGGAAGAAAAAAGAAAAATTTATGAGAAAAACTTTTCTGCAGATACTTTTCTTTGTAGTACAAATGCTATCACTGAAAGTGGCGAACTTTATAATATAGATGGTAATGGAAGCAGAGTTGCACCAATGCTATATGGACCTAAACAGGTTATATTAGTAGCTGGAATAAATAAGATAGTTAAAGACATAGATGAGGCAGAAAAAAGAGTTCGGAATTATTCAGCCCCTATTGATGCTAAAAGACTAAATAAAAATACTCCATGTACTACTTTAGGATATTGTATTGATTGTAAAAGTCCAAATAGAATTTGCAATGACTTTGTAATTATAAGAGGGCAATTTATTAAAGGAAGAATAAAAGTTATCTTTGTCGGAAAGCAACTTGGGTATTAATAAATTATATATCATGGTTAGTAAAATATGAGTAGTTATGCATTACAATGATCAATTGAAAAGTCGTGACAAAGTCACGACTTAAATATATTCTATGATAATATATCTTCCTTTACATATCTACTAATATCTAATTATTAATAGCATATATTCCATATTTATGACCAGTTTCATTAGAAGGTATAAAGTATAATTCTCCTGATCCTACCATGACACCTCTGTTACTAACGAAGGTATCTTCTACCTTTTGATCAATAAGTGTTTTTCTTACTTTTTCATTGAAAATCTTATCATAATTATTTATGAAATCTTCTTTTGAATTTATAGCTATTTTATTACCATTAATATTTGCATTTATAGGATATATAATATATTCTGCTATAGAAGATTTATCATTATCTTTTACTAGCTTTTGAACGGTTTTAAATGCTTCTTCAAACTCATTAACATCCATTATGCCAGCAACTTCATATCTATTAGATGTAGAATTCTCATTTGATTTATTAGATATTTTATTTTTAGTTAACTCATCTTTTTTATTATCCTCTATATTTAAGTTTTCATTTTCCTTATTTTCAATTTTGGTATTCTCTTGAGATTTGTTATCTTTAGAACTACAGCCAGTTAAAGAAAAAGTAACAGAAAGACCTATAATTAGTCCTACTATTATTTTATTTTTAAGCATAATACACTCCTCCTGAAATTTAACAAGTTTTAAATTATATAAATTAACTCGTTGTGCTAGTTAATCATTAGCAATATTTACAAATAGAAAAACTCTAGCATTTTTGCTAATCTATCATCAAAAGAACCAACAATCAATGATAGGAGGAAAGCAATATGCTAGAGCTTAATAAAAATTCTACCATAACAATAAACAACTTAAAAGATTTTATTACTGTCATTTATGTTATAATTGATGATATTTACCAAAAAGTAACTCCAGCATACATAAAGTATCGCCGCAACATTGATAAAGCAATAATGTCAGATAGTGAAATTATAACTCTATCCTTAGTGGGTGAACTTTTAACTATTGATTCTGAAAAAGCATGGTTTGGATTTTCTCGAAAAAATCTAAGAGATTTATTTCCTAAATTTTGTACTAGAACAAGATTTCATAGAACTAGAAAATCTCTTTTTAAAGTAGTTGAAGTTATTCGTAAGGAACTAACAAGTTTCCTTAACTATCAACATGATCAGGTTAGAATCATAGATAGTATGCCTATACCAGTATGCGCTTTTGGTAGGGCACACTTTCACAGATCTTTTAAGCCGGAGGCTGCCTACGGTAAATGTGCTTCCAAGAAACAAACTTACTATGGGTTTAAATTACATGCTATCATAGCTCTAGATGGATATATATCAGATTTCATCTTAACTTCAGCTGATACAGACGATAGAGTCGCAATATGGGACTTAACAGCTACCGCTCCATTTACAACAGTTATTGGAGATAAAGGCTATATTGGAGAAAGCCTAGCTTTACATTTGAAATCTGAAAATCACATAAACCTATTAACTATAAAACGTACTAATTCTAAAGTTAAAGTTTCAAAACAGTTCAGAAGAATGATTTTTAAAGCTCGTCGGAGAGTTGAAACTTCTTTTTCTCAGCTTTCTGGACAATTAAATATCCAAAGAGTTTTAGCAAAATCTATGTGGGGACTAATTTCTAGAATAACAAATAAAATTTTAGCCCATAATCTTTGTTTTTTCATAAATAAAATCTTAAATATTAATTCTAATATTGCAAAAATCAAGGATTTAATATTTGGATAAAACTTTTTAAAAGAACATTTTAAATTCTTAGGATTACTATGCCAATGTACTATGGAATAATAATCCTATTAATGAAAAATTATCTTTTAGCACAACAGGTTAAATTAATTATAATTTATATGTTAAATAGAATTAATAAATATATTTAAAATAAATAGACCATTTCTCAGAAAAATTGAGAGACGGCCTATTTATAAATTGTAAATTCTATCTTAAAAAGATATTTTTAAGATGTTTTTTTCTTTTCAGGCTTTAAGTGACTTATATCTATTTTAGTATTATCCACCATGCGAGCAACTTCTGGGTGTCTATCATCATATCTTTTCATGAATCTTTCGTAATATATTTTCATAACTCCAGCTATAGGAACAGCAATAAGCATACCTACCATTCCGTAAACTGCGCCACCTATACTTAGAGAAAGTATACAAGTAACAGGATTAATACCTACGCTATCACCAGACATCTTAGGTCCAAGCCAGTTGCCATCTATTTGTTGTAAAATAAATAACCATATAAATACAACTAAAGCTGTTACTGGTGAATGGAATATATTTAAGATTGTCCCAAATACTATACCTAAAAATGGTCCGAAGATTGGAATCATGTTGGTTATTCCAAAGAATACGGAAATAAGTATGATATATTGAGATTTTATAAATATTAATCCTATAAAACAAGCTATAGCAACTATTAAAGATTCTAGAGCCCTAACCCCTAAATATGTCCCTAACATATCATCTGTACAGTGTAGTAATTCTAATATTTTTACACCATACTTATTTTTGAATATAATGAATATTCCTTTTTTAAGAGATTTTACAAAAATTTCTTTGTAAATTAAATAATATACAGCAATAATAAGAGCAAATCCCCATTTAATAATAGAAGCAGTTACTGAAACCAATGATGAAAGCAAGGCATTAAATAAGGTAGTAGACCATGCTCCTAAGGTTTTGGCTAGATCAAATTTTTTAGTTAACTCTAAAACAAATTCACTATTAACATTATCTCCAATCCATCCATTAGCAGATGAAACCATATATGGTATAGAATTAATAAGATTCTTAATGTTTTCAGTAATTCCAGGTACTAAATATACTATAGAAAGAGTGAATACTAAAATTACTATTATACAAGTTAGGAGTACGCTTATTCCCCTAGAAACCTTCAATCTTTTCTCAATATAAACCATCAATGGATTTAATGCATAAGCTATAACTGCACCTAATATAAAAGGTGATAATATCCCCATAACAAACCTATAAGCATCTGCTACTATTGAGTAGTTATCAATAAGTTTAATTCCTATATAAGCTAATAAAATTATAACTAATATATGGAGATTTTTCTTTATCTGCAATTTTAAATTCTCCATTTACATCTCCCCTCCATGCAAAATATAAAACAATTATATCATAGAATAATAATTATTAGTTGTGAACTAATTTAGTTTTAATGCTAATCTAATGGAAAAGATGTAAAAGAATGATTATTTTTGTTAAATTAAGTTGACATTTTATAAAAGCAGGCATATTATAGAGATATAATAAAGAACGGGTGATTTTTTATGCAAGTACTAAAGGATGAAGTCAGAAATTCTATAATTGAGGCTGCTAAAGATGAGTTTTATGAGAAAGGCTTTGAAAAAACAGCAATTAGAACTATTGCTAAAAAAGCAGGAACTACCATAGGAAATTTTTATAATTATTTTGAAAGCAAAAATGAGGTTTTTTCAATTGTAGTGAAGCCCATTACAGAAAAGGTTGATTATTTAATAAACCATCATCATAGAAGTAATGTAGAAGTTAATAATTTTTCTAAGGAAATGATTTTTTCAGAATTAAATACTTTTTTTCCACTAGGCTTTGCAGAAATTTTTAATAAAAACTTTGTAATTCTAATGGAAGGAAATAAAGGCAGTGAATTTGATGGCTTTAATTTTAAATTTCTTTCAATGTTAGAGGGACATTTTTTAAGTCATTTAGAAAAAAATCAACATAATGTTTTATTATCAAAAATGATAGCATCGGCTTTTTTACAAGGAATTTTGACCATGATTAAGTGCAATCCTTGCGAAAAATTATCAAAAGAAGCATTATTTAACTATTTATTTATATTTATAAAGGGAATTGAATTATAATACATAAGTTATATAAAATAAAAACTTGAATTAGTCAAATAAAACATACTGTGAGATTTGCAGTATGTTTTATTAAAAAATAAAAACGAACAATTGATTTTTATTGTGGAGGGATGTTTATGATAGAAGCTAAAAATTTAAGTTTTCGATATAAAAATAGCAAAGAAGACAGTATCAAAAATATGAATTTTAATATTAAACAAGGTGAGATTTTTGGATTTTTAGGTCCCTCAGGAGCAGGTAAAAGTACAGTACAAAAAATTCTTCTAGGACTTATGAAAAACTATAGAGGAACTGTTAAGGTAATGGGGCAAGAAATAAAAAATTGTAATGGAGAATATTATGAAAAAATTGGTGTAGGATTTGAACTTCCTAATTTATATATAAAATTAACTGCTATAGAGAACCTAGAATTTTTTAATAAACTTTATAAGAATAGCTGCACTAATATTTTAGAATTACTAAAAATATTAGGATTAGAAAATCATAGACATAAAAGGGTTGAACAATTATCAAAGGGCATGAAGATGAGACTAAATTTTTGTAGAGCACTTTTAAATGATCCTGAATTATTATTTTTAGATGAACCTACTTCAGGCCTTGATCCAAATAATTCTAAGGTGATTAAGGATATTATTCTAAAGAAAAAACATGAAGGAAAAACTATAATTCTAACTACTCATAATATGAGCATTGCAGAAAAAATATGCGATAGAGTTGCTTTTGTAGTAGATGGCGAAATTAAACTTATAGATAGTCCAAGAGCTTTAAAACTTAAATATGGAGATAAAAAAATTAGAGTTGAATATAAAGAAAGTGATATTTTGCAAAAGGATTTTAACTTAAAGTGTCTAGGAGAAAACAAGGAATTTTTTCATATTATTAATGATAAAGAAGTGGAAAAGATTTATACATTAGAAGCATCTTTAGAAGAAATCTTTAGAGAGGTTACAGGGAGGGTACTAGTATGAGAATTTTACACAGCATAAAGTATGATATTATATCTCAATATAAAAATGGTATTTATTTTGTGTATGGATTTATTTCTACTATGTATATATTAGCTCTCCAATTAGTACCTAATAATTTTATTAATAGGGCATTAATATTTTTAATTTTTTCGGATCCTACTTTTTTAGGTTTTTTCTTTGTAGGAGCTATAGTGCTATTAGAGAGGAATCAAGGCATACCTTTAGCTTTATCTATAACTCCACTAACACTAAAAGAGTATATAATATCAAAATGTATATCCTTAAGCCTTGTTTCTGTCATAGTAAGTTTAATTATTACTTTTACAGTTAAAGGATTAGAATTTAATATAATTTTATTAATAAGTGTAGTTGCAGTAAACTCTATAATTTTTACATTAATAGGCTTAATAACAGGAATGTATTCAAAGACTTTAAATCACTATTTTTTAATAGCAACACTTGTAGGCATAGTAATAGCAAATCCACTTTTAAATTATTTTAAAATTACAAGCTTTGGACCGTTCAATATATTTCCTACTTATGTAGCTATATCCTTAATTGAAGTAGCTATTTATAGAAGCAAAATTAATATTATATATTTTCTAATATCTATAATCTGGGCGATAGTTTTATACGATTTAGCAAAAGTAGTTTTAAGAAATAAGTTTATTTAAGGCTGGTGAAGGCATGAAAAAATTATTAATTTTAATAAAGGAAGATTTAAAAAATATGTATAAAGATCCTATGTATTTAATTTCTTTTACTTGTCCATTATTACTAATTATATTTTGTACAATAGGAATTAAATTTATAGAGAGTGAGTTTAGAATGTCTTTAAGCAATTACTATGCTCTTATACTATGGATGGCATTAATAATGACACCTTTTCTTATAGGAGTACTTATAGGATTAATATTATTAGATGAAAAAGATCAAAATTTAATAATATATTTTTCTGTAACACCCCTTAAAAAAGTGAATTACTTAATATATAGATTGTCAATGCCTTTTGCTATTAGTTTTATAATGAACTTAATATTATTCATAACTACAAATTTAGTAAAAGTTAGA
>NZ_JBSVQM010000025.1:0-56558 GCF_054863625.1 Clostridium sp. Marseille-QA1073
ATTATAAAAAAGGAGAATTTTTCTCCAGTAGTGTTTTAGAAAAAATTCTTTTATTTAGATGGAGAATATGAGTCAAGTACAATATCTAAGTGACCAGAATATAGTGAAGAAAACTTATTTAAAGATGCAGAAGAAAAAATGACCTATGTTATAGAAGCCATTAAGACTGTTAGAAATATAAAGGCTGAAATGAAGGTTCCATCTTCAAGAAAAGCTAAATTAATGATACTTGCTGCAAGCGAAGCTAAAGAAGCCTCTGAAAAAGGAATAATGCATTTTAAAAAATTAATTTCTGCTAGTGAGGTTGAATTCTTAGTTTCTAAAGAACAAATCTCAGAAAATGTTGTATCCGCAGTTACTAAAGGAGCTGAAATATTTCTTCCTCTATTGGATTTAATAGATATAGAAAAGGAATTAGAAAGATTAAATAAGGAAAGAGAAAAGCTAGAAAGTGAAATTGATAGAGTAGAAAAGAAGCTTTCTAATAAAAAATTCGTTGCAAAAGCACCACAGGCTATAGTTGATGATGAAAAAGCTAAAGGTGAAAAATATAAAGAAATGCTTAAAGCTATAGTTGAGAGAATTGAAGGTTTAAAATAAATAGTAGTAATTTATATTTAAGTGAAGTAGTAAACGCAGCAACTTTAGTAATAGATATAAAAACTATAAAAGTGAAACTAATAGATATGTTCCAGCATAAGGCACATGCGGAATGTTATGTGTTGCTAAAAAAGCTAAAAAATAAATGGATGATTTTTGAATCTTTAAAAGATCTTTGGGGCTCAGCTAATTCTAAATATTCATATAATTGGAACTATATTATAATTTGTGGTAAACTATTTGAAAGGTATTTATAAGAAATTAAGGAGAGGGGGGAAATAACTTTATGACTACACCTGCATTTAATGCGTAGCAGAGGCTATTGCATTAATATTAATAAATAATAGTAAAATATAAAATAGCCTTTGCTCAATCCTAAAATGAATTTATATTTAGGAGGAGCATATTAATGAGCTATGTTAAAGCAACAGAAGTGTTGCCAAAGGAAGTATTAGATTTAATTCAAGAATACGTTGAAGGTAAATATATTTATATTCCCAAAAAGGAATGTAATAGAAAGCCTTGGGGAGAGACTACTAAGAGCAAAAAGGAAACCTATAATAGAAATTTGCAGATTTATAAGAAATATAAAGAGGGGGTACCTGTAAAAGCTCTTTCTGAAATGTATTATTTATCTCCCAAAAGTATACAAAGAATTATTTTAAAAATAAAAAGAGAAATCTAATAATAAAATGCACCATAAGCAAAATGCTTAATGGCGCATTTTTATTTCAGAAAAATGTTGTAGGTTGATAGGGGGATTTACCTAGTGATATCATTTAAATAGAATTTTCAAGGAAGGATAGTATCAATGGTAAGACAAGTGAAGTATAAATAATTAGTAAAAACAATTTAGTATATAGTTAGGGGATTATAATCCCAATAAATATAATTAAAAAGATTTTATTATTAGTATAGCAATTGAATCTGGAGTAAATTTATATAGTTAATTTAAATATTAGAATATATAGATATAATTTTTGAGATAAGAAACATTAAGAAATAATTTTTATGTTTAGAACTTTTATAAATTTAGCTATTAAAAGAAATGTATATGTTTTGTCATGTTCTTTTAATTTGCATATTTTTGTATTTGATATGTTATTAGATAGCATACTTGACGTATGTTTTTTTCATGTAATAGATAGGTTTTTGTATATATATTTTGCATATATAGTATATCAATAATCCTATTGAGGTTGTAAATAAAATCTAATTTCATTATAGCCTTTTTATTTTTTATAAGGGGTGAGTTTATGCCAATGTATTTTTAATAAGCAAAAGAATAAAAAATAATAAAAGGGAGTTTTTATAATGGCAAAATGTTATGTATGTGAAAAATCGACAGTTTACGGGAAGCAAATTGGTAAGTCCCGTTCTCATGTAAGTGGAAGATCAAATAGATCTTTTAAGCCAAACTTAAAAAAAGTTAAAATATTAGAGGATGGTACACCAAAAACAATATATATTTGTACAAGATGCTTACGTTCTAATATTGTAACAAGAAATATAAAACAATAGAAATTACTTTGCTTTCTAAAGTATATATGAAGTTATATGCCAGTGTGATTTATGATATTCATTACACTGGTTTTTGAAATAATTCTAGTTAGAGAAATTTAAAATAATAGGTATATTAGTAGTTGAAATTATTTTAAATGAGGAAGATTTAATGGTTCATTTGCTAAAACACAAAATTTCAGGAATAAGAAGCATTAAAGAATCATCAATTATAAGTTTTACTGAAAACGATGGACTTTGGAGTGAATGAGAGAAAATATATAATAATTTATAAGATGAGGATAGAATAAATACTACCTTGTCTTTTTTTATGTTTATAAAGATGAAATGCTTAAGTGTAAAAAATACTATAGGATGAATATTTGAATTATTATTTAATGTGTAAGAAGAAGACTATGGGTGAAAAATCTTTTTATAAAGAAATGTAGAATGATTAAAAAAGTACAGATGATTATGCTTTCCAAGATATTAAATATTGGAGTAACTTACTGAATATGAAGATATGAAAGTTATTATATATATTGATCTGGCAATTAAAGCTGGCGCTAAATGATTATTCGTTAATAACTGTTTTAAGAAAATATAAAAAAACAGGTCAGATATATTATAGATTAAACTTATATAATGCGCTTCAAAATAATTTATTCAAGACGCTAAGAGTTTAAGATTTTATGATAGAGAATTATTGTTTTAAACAACTTAAGAAAATTATTGAATTTATAGATATATATACTATAATTTAATTATGGCTGATGAAAGGGGAGATTGGGAATGACATGTCCAAAATGTGGGACAAAAATTCAAGAGGAAAGTTTGTTTTGTAACAAATGTGGTTCAAGATTACATGAAAAGATTAATGAGGTGACGAAAGACAATGATATGAGGCAGGATATTTATGAGGAAAGTGAAGGTAATAAAAAACAAGATAATATAAATATAAAAAATAATAAAATTGCTAAAAATAAAATCATTTTAATTGCTCTTATATTAATTTTAATAGTAGGAGGCTTTGTTGGATATAAATACTATGATAAGAATAAAAAAGCAGAAGAAGCAAAAAAATATCATGAAAAATATGAATTAACTTTTGCAAAAACAACCCTTGATATTTTAACTGAAACATATACTTCACAACTTATGTGTAGCCAAATTTCAGACACATGGAGAAATGCTATTGATTCGTCATATAAAGATTTTAATACAGAAATAGCAAAGCAACAAAAACAGTGGGAAGATAAAGGTGTGTTTAAAGAAAGAGAAACTGCAAAGAATAACATTGAAAAAAATATGAAGGAATTACGTAATCCACCTGAAGATTATGAAGAAGCTTATAAATTATTTGTAGATTTATATAGTATATATGGACAAATTTATAGCCAAGCTACATCACCACAAGGCTCACTAATGACATATAACCAAGATGTAAATCAAAAATCAAGTGAATTTAATCAAATTTATGATAAGATAAAGATTTTAGAGCCTGACATTGAAGCAAAAGCAAAGAAAAAATAACATTACAATAAAGGAAAAAGATATACCACATGGTTTACATGGATTGCCGTTATATAGCTGTTTCTCTGTTCCAAGTTTTGAAAAGAAAAATACTGGGCATTTTATCCTTGAGGGTATTAATACAGAGAGATGTGACAGCAAGGAGTATAACTTTTAATAGAAACTAGTATAAATAAGTATGGTTTTGTACGAAAAAGTGTTAATGAAAATGAAGAAAGAATTTTTATAAAGGCAAAAGCACTTATAGATGAAATTAATATTACGGAAGTTCAAAATTTAGAATTGTGGATATTTCTCAGCATTAATCTTCCACCCCTGGGGTGCAGTATGATATGGTGCTGTATCTGCAACATTAACTAATATTTAAATTATATTGCTTATCTCCATAATCTTAGTGTAAAATCACTAAGATTATTCCGAACTATACTGCACCTCAGGGGAACCCTTACGGGCTTCGCTACTGTTCCCCTGAGGTGGTAAGTCTGGTGAACACTGTTCGCCTCTACAATAAAACACTAGCAATTGTATTGCTAGTTAAAAAATCCATTAAAGAAATTATTTTGATCAAAAATAATTTCCACCTTAATTGTGCATTGTGCATTTTGCATTGTGAATTGAAATACTCAAGGATATAGCTATATTTAGCTATATATTAATTTTTAAGGTAGTTTATCTATAATTATATTTGCCGTGCTTGATTTGTTATAGTTCAACATCTAAATTTTGTGCAAACTAAATATAATCCTTATTTTATCCCATAAAAATTGAAATGAAATTAAATTAAGAGAATAAAAAATTCCTCAGATATATTCAGGAAGAATATATCTAAGGGAATTTTTTATCCATATATTTTTTCTTCAAAGCCACTAAAAGTAAGAGTTATATTTAAATTTCCATTTCTACATCTTAGCTCATCTAAAAATTTCTTTTGATTTACATTTGGTTTCAAATAAATCATATAATTTAACTCAAACAATGCTCCAAAATCTCTAGTCTTTACTTTTTGAATATCATAAGAAGTAGTATATTTATCTAATACTTCTTCAAAAACACGCTCATAATTTAAATCTTCTGGAACTGTAATTTTAAGTTGCATAGCACTACCTTTAGGTGCTGCAAAGTTTGTTACAGAAAGTATAATCATTAAAAGACATAAGATAGTTGTAAATATTACACCATAACCTATATAGCCCATACCACAAGTGAGTCCAACTGCTAAAGTAAAGAATACATATGAAATATCTTTTGGGTCTCCAGGAGCACTTCTGAAACGAATTATTGAGAATGCACCAGCTAAACTAAAGGCTCTAGCTACGTTATTACCAACAAGAAGTATTATAATTGATATTATAACCGGCAGCATAATTAATGTAGTTGTAAAGGCAGAATTATATCCACTTTTTTTATTAGTTTTCATATAAGTAATACTAATTGCTAATCCAAGTATGATTGAAGATGCAATAATAATTAATGTATTGATGAGAGTAAAAGATTCTCCAGTAGTTGATGAAATTAAGGTATCTAGCATATTTTTGCTCTCCTTTCGACACCATTATTTTTATTTTCTAGGCAATAATTCATATATTCATTGCCATATTTTGAAAAGTGTGTGTTATATATTTTTAGCTCTGAAAGAATCTTAGTAAACCATAATGGTATGGAACCTAAAAATTTAACCTCCATTAAATAACGATTTTTACCTAAAATATCTGTTCCAAAACATCCATATTCTAGAGATAGAAAATCACGTCTTGTAGTAATTTTAGAGTCAAAGGTTATTCTAAAATCCCTATCTTCTTTTCCAAATAAAGCATTTCTTGTATATCCAATATAAACTGATGGATAAACTGTATTTTTGTTTAGATAATACTCTATTTCATCTAGAACTTGTTTATTTACATAATCATTTGAAATAGGCCTTTCACCAAATTCTAAAAAATTATAAGCTTCTTTTAATGTAAGAACAATTCTTCTTTTGTTTATTATTCCATTTATTTTCTTCTTTAGTTCAAGAAAGACTTTGCTGTCTGGGTTAGTAGGATTACTGTAAGTTCTTAATCTTAACTTTTCTTTGTAATAAGGATTAGATATAGAGTGTCTAATTACATCATTGTTTTTTGTATCGTAATATATATTATAAATATCATAGACTTTTCCAGATTTACAATACTCATCTTGAATCATATACTTATCTAGTTTTAAAAGTAATTCATCATATTGTTTTTGATTTAATATGAACTTTTTTTCAAAACGCTTAAATGCTTTAATAGCCATATGTTTCCCTCCTGTTTTTATAATTTTATTTCTTTGTATGATCAAATTATAAAAAAATAAGCTTAAAAAAATCTTAAACTTTATATATAATTAAAAAACTTTAAATGAATTCGAAAGTTCATGAGAACTATTAATTATAAATAAATTAACAGACAATGGATAAAAGATATTAATATTTTAGAGAAGAATTTATTCTTCTATTTTAAAATTAAAAAATTAGGTAAAAAGTACATAAATTCCAAATTGTATTTACATATATATAAAATAATGGTAAAATAAGCTTGTTAAAAATAATTTAAAAGGAGGTCGTTTGTAAATGAAAAACTTAAGAAGTATAAGTAATTTTGAATTTAATAATGTTTGGAACGACCTTGATGATAATTTTTAAAAATGTTATTTTGATGTTTTAAGTCATGGAGTTCTCTATACTCTATGACTTTTTATATTCTATATTATAGAAGTAGAAGGTCGTGGATAACTTGGTTTTTAGCCAAGAAATATCTATGACTTTTTTATTTTAGGCAAATAGAAGAAAATAATGGATTGAAAATGAGTATATATTTTGTCTCGGACAGGTCGACAAGTACTGCTGAGTGGTTATATCAATAGGTTTTAGTGACAGAGATAAGACAAAATAGACGATTCATACTGATTTATTGTTTCCTTGAATATGTCTTAATATATAAATTTTTATTAACTATGGGGGGACGATTGATATGCAATTTAAAATTAATGAAATGCATCATGGTTTTAAGTTATTAGAAGAAGATAAGATTGATGAAATTCAATCAGTAGCTAGAGTATTTGAACATGTTAAAACTGGGGCAAGACTTTTACATTTAGAAAATGAAGATGATAATAAATTATTTTCTATTGGATTTAGGACAACTCCTACAGATAGTACAGGAGTAGCGCATATTTTAGAGCATTCTGTACTTTGTGGTTCAAGAAAATTCAAAACTAAGGATCCTTTTGGTGACATGGCTAAGAGCTCTTTAAATACTTTCTTAAATGCTATGACTTATACAGATAAAACTATTTATCCTGTTTCAAGCAGAAATCATAAGGATTTTATGAATTTAATGGATGTATATTTAGATGCAGTTTTACATCCTAGAATATATGAAAATCATGAGATATTACGTCAAGAAGGATGGAGATATGAAGTTGATACAAAAACAAATAAGTTATCTTACAAAGGTGTAGTATATAGTGAGATGCAAGGGGCACTGTCTTCTCCGGAACAAGTGATTTGTAGCGATATATACAGTTCACTATTTCCAAATACTACTTATGCTTTTGTTTCAGGTGGAGACCCAGAAGAAATACCTAATCTTACTCAAGAGGACTTTGAAAAGTTCCACAGTAAGTTTTATCATCCATCTAATAGTTATATTTTCTTATATGGAGATCAAAATTTAGAAGAATGTTTAAAATTTATAAATGATGAGTATCTTAATGATTTTGATAGGATAGAAATACCTTCTCATATAGAAAATGTAGAAGCTTTTAAAGCTATGGTAGAAAAGACATCACAGTATTCTATCAGTGAAGATGAAGAGGAAAAAAATAAAGCTTTCTTAGCTCTAAGTTTTGCATTTGAGGAAACAAGCAATGCTATGACATATTTAACTAATGAAATACTTTATAATATGCTCATAGAATCTTCTGCATCTCCTATAAAAGAAGCACTACTTAAAGCAGGAATAGGAGAATGTATAATTACCATTGATGAAATGAATATGGACCCAACAAAACAGATGTTATTTCCGATAGTTGTGAAAAATGCTGATAGCAGCATGAAAGATAAATTTAAAGAGATTGTTTTAAGCACTCTTAAAGATCTTGTGGAAAATGGTATTGATGAAAATCAGTTACAAGCAGCTATAAATACAGTTGAATTTAATCTTCGTGAAGCTGATCCATGGAGAATTGCTAATAAGGGAATTCAATATAATGAAAAGGTACTAAATAGCTGGATATATGACGGAAATCCGCTTGCTCATTTAAAATATGAAAAGAGCCTTAATGATATAAAAGAAGCTATAAAAGATAGATATTTTGAGAATTTCATCGAAAAGAATATGGTGAAAAATTCTCATTGTTCACTAGTAGTTTTAAATCCTAAAAAAGGATTAGAAAATGAAAAAAATAAAGCTTTAGAAGAAAAGCTAGAAAAGTATGGAGTTTCTTTATCGGAAGAAGATTTACAAAAGCTTATAGATAGAAATAAAAAATTACAAGAAGCTCAAGTTAAAGTTGATACCGAAGAAGAAAAGAAAACTATTCCTAAACTGCCTATGGAAGAGATAGATAAAAAAGCAGAACAAATTCCTCAGGAAGTTATAAAAGAGCGAGGAATAACTATACTAAAACACCATATTAACACAAATAAAATAGCATATATAAATTTATTATTTGATGGAAAAATTATTGAAGAAGAATATATTCCTTATTTAGGGCTTTTAGGAGATATTTTAGGGGAACTTGATACGGAAAGAAAAACCTATTCTGAGCTTATTACAGAAATTTATAAAAATACAGGTGGAATAACTTTTAAAAATGAGATTTATACTGAGAAAAATAACGATAGAGTATATCATCCTAAATTTACTATTAAGTCAAAGGTAATTTCAGATAATATCCCTAAGTTATTAGAGTTAATCAATGAAATAATAACTACTACTAAATTTGATGATATGAATAGAATTAAACAAGTTATTCAAGAGATAAAATCAAAACTTCAAATGAGGATTATAAATGCAGGTCACGAAATTGCAATGAATAAAGCATTTTCTAAATTCTCCTATGCTCAAGAATATAAAAATAGGATTAATGGTGCTTCATATTATGAGTTTATATGCAATTTAGAAAAGAATTTTGAAGATAATAGTGATGAAATTAAAAGTAACCTTATAAAGGTATATGAAACTATATTTAATAAAAATAATTTAATTGTTTCAATAGTTGGAGAAGAAACTGAAAGCCAAAAATTACTTTCAAGTATAAATATAATTTTAGACAACATTAAAGACTCTATATGTGAAGTTCCTAAATTTGAATACAAACAAGCAAAAGATGTGGAAGGATTAATAACTGCTAGCAATGTACAATATGTGGTTAAGGGATTCAACTTTGCAAAGCTTGATTATAGGTATTCAGGAAAGATGAAAGTTCTTCAAAACATATTGGAGAGTGAGTACTTATATCCTAGAGTTCGTCTTCAAGGTGGAGCTTATGGCTGTTACATTGATATGAGCAATGATGGCAATTTAGCCTTTTTCTCCTATCGTGATCCAAACCTTGCAAGAACAATAGATGTATATAATGAAACTTACAAGTTCTTGGAAGACGTAGACTTTTCAAAGGAAGATATGGAGAATTTCATAATTGGAACAGTAGGTAGAGTATATAAACCATTGACTCCTGATAAAAAAGGTGAAAAAGCAGTTGGAGACTATATTTGCAATATAACCTATGAAGATATTCAAAGAGAAAGAGATGAAATTTTAAATACAACTATTGAAGATATAAAATCCTATGCAAAAATGATTAAATCTGGAATGGATGAGCATTACTGCTGTGTAGTAGGTAATGAAGGAAAAATTAAAGAAAACGAAGCTATTTTCAATAAGATAAGTAAGTTGTTATAGGATTTGAGTTAATTAGAACTGATACCTAAATCTAATATCAAATTCTAAAAAATACTATAAAATCATTAATAATAAATATAAAAGGGTTGTTGCACAATTAATCAATTAAGCTAGTTGTGTAACAATCCATTTTTTATTTTATACTTATCCATTAAAGTATCCCAATAGTCGTAGAACTTATACTGACATAAGGATGTATATATTGGTTAACATAAAATTGCATAATAAAAGGAATACTTGATATAATAAAAGATATCTTTGGGATAAATATTATCAATTGTAAATTATAGTTAAGAATTATGGTTAGTAACTTATCTAAAGTTTAATTCCGTCTACAAATAAGCTATTTAATTGACAATATGGAATCACTTCACCATAATATTAATTATAATTAACTTTAGCAGGAGGATTTATTAATGAGTGATATGATAAAGGCACATGATTGCAATGTAATTCATGTTGATATACTTAATAAAGTTAAGAAGAATATGCCAAATGAATATGCAATGCGTAATTTAACTGAGTTTTTTAAGATAATGGGTGATGGCACTAGAATTCAGATATTATGTGCTTTAATACAGAATGAAATGTGTGTATGTGATTTAGCAGTATTAATAAATGTTACAAAGTCAGCAATATCACATCAACTAAGATCTCTGAAGGAAGCTCATTTAGTAAAATCAAGAAGAAGTGGCAAAAATGTATTTTATTCTCTTGATGATGAACATGTAAAAGATATTTTAGAAAAAGCATTAGATCACATTATAGAAAAATAGAAAACAATTAAGAAAAATATAAAGATATAGAAGGCTGTTACAGAACAAATATCTTGTATAAGTGTTGATATTAAAGGAAAGTTTAAATCACCACTTATACAAGATATAACTGTAACAGTTTTTTTATTTAATAAATTATAAAATTATGCTTGACAGTTGAGTGATTGCTCAACTATAATAAAGACATAAGTTGAGCGCTCATTCAACTGTTGATGAAAGGATTATTATACTAATGGTAAACAAAAGAGATGATAAGCACTTAAATCAGCATCTTTTAAACAACTTATCAGAATTATTTTGGGTTTTAAGTGATGCAACAAGAATCAGAATTTTATATGCACTAAGTGAAAAAGAAATGTGTGTTTGTGAGCTAGCAAGGCTACTTAATAATAAACAATCTTCAATATCTCATAAATTACGCATACTTAGAAATTCAAAATTAGTAGGTTTTAAGAGAAATGGGAAAAGAAATATATACTTTTTAAATAATCCATACGCAATAGAAATTATTAATAAAGCAATAGAATTTAGGAGGAATTAATTATGAAAAAGAAATTTAGATTACAAGGATTAGATTGTGCAAATTGCGGAGCAAAGATAGAAAATGCAATTAAAAAGTTATCAGTAGTAAATGATGCAACAGTAGATTTTATGACAACAAAATTAATTTTAGAAGCAGATGATGACAAAATGGAAGAAGCTATTAATGCATCTAAGGAAGTAATTAAAAAAATGGAACCAGATATTATTGTAAAGAAAATTTAAAGAGAAGTGATATACTATAAAGAATAAAAAGCATACTTCTTGCAGAGTTTTAAGTGGCATTATTCTTTATAGCACATTTTAAAAATTCATAGCTCATAAATTTTAAAGAAAAAAGAAATATATATTTTTAATAATAAATACACAATAGAAATTATTAATAAAGTAATAAAATTTAGGGGGAATTAATTATGCAAAAGAAATTTAGATTACAAGGATTAGATTGTGCAAATTGTGGAGCAAAGATAGAAAATGCAATTAAAAAATTACCAGTAGTAAAGGATGCAACAGTAGATTTCATGACAACAAAGTTAATCTTAGAAGCAGATGATGACAAAATGGAAGAAGCTATTGAGGCATCTAAGGAAGTAATTAAAAAAATGGAACCAGATATTATCGTAAAGAAAATCTAAAGAGGGGGAAAATGCTATGAATAATAAAAATCGTATTACTCGTATAATCTTAGGTGGGGCATTATTCGTTATAGCATTACTTGCAAAATCAGAGTTTCAATTAGCATTATATTTAATCAGTTACATTATTGTTGGTGGAGATGTTGTATTAAAAGCAGTTAAGAATATTTTTAGAGGACAAGTATTTGATGAAAATTTCTTAATGTGCATTGCAACTGTAGGAGCCTTTATTATTGGAGAATATCCAGAAGGTGTAGCAGTAATGTTATTCTATCAAGTTGGTGAAGTATTCCAAAATTATGCTGTTGATCAATCAAGAAAATCAATTGTTAGTTTAATGGATATTAGACCTGATTATGCAAATGTAAAGCGTGGCAGTGAATTAGTAAAGAGGGATCCAGATGAAGTAAAGATAGATGATATAATTGTAATTAAAGCAGGAGAAAGAATCCCTTTAGATGGGGTTGTTATAGATGGAAACTCTATGATTGATACATCAGCATTAACTGGTGAATCAGTTCCAAGAGAGTTATCTGTAGGCTCAGAAGTACTAAGTGGATGTATTAATATTAATGGAGTTTTAACTGTTCGTGTTACAAAAGGATATGAAGAATCCACTGTAAGTAAGATATTAGATTTAGTAGAGAATGCAAGTAGTAAAAAGTCAAATTCAGAAAACTTTATAACAAAGTTTGCAAGATACTATACACCAGCAGTTGTTATTGTAGCAGCTATATTAGCAGTATTACCACCTCTTTTAATAGAAGGAGCTACATTTAGCGATTGGGTTTCAAGAGCATTAACATTCCTTGTTATATCATGTCCTTGTGCATTAGTTATATCTGTACCATTAAGTTTCTTTGGAGGAATAGGAGCTGCTTCTAAAAGTGGTGTTTTAGTAAAGGGAAGTAACTATTTAGAAGCATTAGCTGAAACAGAAATGGTTGTGTTTGATAAAACTGGAACATTAACAAAAGGTGTATTTAAAGTGCAAGAGATAAATGCAAAAGGCATTTCCAAAGAAAAATTACTTGAGTTAACTGCCTATGCAGAAAATTATTCAAACCATCCAATTTCAATATCTTTAAAACAAGCTTACAATAAGAAAATTGATGAATCAGAAATAGCAGATGTTGAAGAAATCTCTGGACATGGAGTTCGAGCAGTTGTAAAAGGCAAGACAGTATATGCTGGTAATACAAAATTAATGAAAAAGATAAAGATTCCTTACTATAAAGGAGAGATAGTAGGAACAGTAGTACACGTAGCAGTAGATGATAAGTATGCAGGATATATTGTAATTGCAGATGAAGTGAAACCAGATGCGGCAAAAGCAATTCGAGAATTAAAAGAAGCTGATATAAGGCAAACTGTTATGTTAACAGGTGATGCTAATAGTGTTGGTATGAAAGTAGCTAAAGAACTAGCACTTGATAAAGCATATACAGAATTACTTCCAGCAGGAAAAGTTGAAAAAGTAGAAGAATTATTAAGACAAAAATCAGAAAAAGGAAAACTAGCTTTCGTTGGAGATGGAATTAACGATGCACCAGTTTTAGCTAGAGCGGATATTGGTATTGCTATGGGTGGTCTTGGATCAGATGCAGCAATAGAAGTAGCAGATATAGTTATTATGACTGATGAACCATCAAAAATAGCAACAGCAATGAAAATATCAAAGCGTACATTAAGAATTGTAAAACAAAATATTGTATTTGCGCTATCAGTAAAAGCTATAGTTCTTCTTATGGGAGCAGCAGGTATTGCAACAATGTGGGAAGCAGTATTTGCAGATGTAGGAGTATCTGTAATTGCAATCTTAAATGCAACTAGAGTGCTAAATATAAAGAAACTTAAATAGTATTATATGCTATAAAGAAATGAGAGGGGAATTTGAATAACCTCTCATTTTCTTTATAGTTATTGTAAAAAGTTCTGTATTTTCATTCACTTTAAATGGAAAGAAGGGATATAAGTGATTGATACAATAGATTATTACCTTGATATTCTAAAGAAAAATAGTGAGAATTTAACTGTACAGAGAATGAAGTTACTAGAAATTTTTTTAGAACATCCCAAAGGTCATTTTAGTCCAAAAGAATTAGAAGACATCTTAAAATCTAAAAATGAACTAACAAGTTTTTCAACAATATATCGTAATTTAAAAATCTTTAAAAGATTTGATTTTATTAAAAGTATTGCACTAGATAATGGTATTAAAAAATATGAATTAAATAAAATTCCAGTACATAATATTAAGTTATATGTACATTTAATATGTAAAGACTGTAGAGAAATTATAGATTATATTCCAGAGATAGATATAGAAGAGATATTAAAAAGAGAAGATTATAAAGCTTTTAAGGTGAGAAGTATTGATATTAACATATATGGTATATGTGAGAAATGTAGGTAGTTAGATATAATGTGATTGTAAAAAAAAGTTTGTGTAAAGTGAATTAAATGTACTCATCCTTGTAAGTAATTAATATAATAAATTATTGCAGGAATGAGTATTTTTATGACGAATATTATAAAAATAGCTTTTAAAAAGCAATTCTAGGCGATTGGAGAGGATTAATGAACAAGTTTATAAAATATATTAAGATTTAGAAGTATTTTTCAAATTGATAAAGAATTACATCTAATATACACTAATTTTAATTTATATTAGAAATAATTATGTAAATGTCAGAATATTAAGTAAAATATAATTACTATTATATTTTAGACTTATTTAGGGGGTAGAGATATGGGGAGAATTTCAGAGCTATTTGCTCCAAAAGATATGACTGAGGGTACACCTTGGAAACGAATTGTTGAATTTGCAATACCTATGTTAATAGGTAATATAGCTCAGCAATTTTATAATACTGCAGATTCTATTATTGTAGGTAGATATGTAGGTGACAATGCACTTGCTGCTGTTGGTAGTGCAGCTCCAATATTAAATCTTCTACTTGTACTTTTTGTTGGAATTGCAACAGGTGCAGGTATTATGGTTGCTCAATATTTTGGTGCAAAAGAGCGTGAGCATTTATCACACACTATTGGTGTTTGTATAACACTTACTGCTATTGCATCAGTAATAATAATGATTATTGGTCCTATTGTAACGCGTCCATTACTTTCTTTTCTTAATACACCAGATTCTATAATAGATTGGTGTGCAGAATATCTTATTATTTATTATGTTGGTATTGCAGGATTTGCTTATTATAATATATTAGCAGGAGTTCTTCGTGGACTTGGTGATTCTTTATCAGCGCTTGTTTTTTTACTTATTGCTACAGTTTTAAATGTAGGACTTGATCTTTGGTTCGTTGCAGGACTGGGACTAGGCGTTCCAGGTGTTGCTCTTGCTACTGTTATTGCCCAAGGAATATCAGCAGTTCTTTGTGTTATTAAATTAGCAAGAATGAAAAACACTTTTGATTTTAGCCTTAAAATGTTAAAACCAAAAAAGGAGTATTCTAGTAAGCTTATAAAACTCGGACTACCATCTGGCCTCACACAGGGAATATTTTCTATTGCAATGATAGCTGTCCAATCTCTAACTAATAGCTTTGGAGAAATGGTTATTGCATGTAATGTAATTGTTATGCGTGTAGATGCTTTTGCTATGATGCCTAACTTTACCTTTGGTAATGCCATGACAACTTATTCTGGACAAAATATTGGTGCGAGAAAAATGGATAGAGTTGAAAAAGGAACTAAAGATGGTACCATAATTGCTGTTAGTGTTTCTACTGTGATAACAATATTAATATTAATTTTTGGTAAATACCTTATGGGGATATTTACAGATACTAAAGAACTAGTTGATTTGAGTATGCATATGATGAAAATCCTTGCAGTAGGTTACATTGCAATGGCAGTAACACAGAGTTTATTAGGAGTAATGAGAGGTGCTGGAGATACAATGACGCCTATGTGGATTTCAATAATTACTACAGTAGTTCTACGTGTACCAGTTGCATATGGCATTGCTTATTTAACCCGTAGTGCAGCTTATCCTACAGGTAGACCAGAATCTACTTTTATTTCATTGCTTGTTTCCTGGACAATGGGAGCTATTATAACCGTAATTTTCTTTAAGAGAGGTAAATGGAAGAATAAAGGATTTGCTGGACATGATTTAACAATTTAATTCAATTCACAGGTACATTGATTCTAAAGAGAAAGTTAAGGTTTAAAATTAGTTTTGATCAAAACTAATTTCTTTAATAGATTTTTTACTAGCAATGCAATTGCTAGCTTTTTCACCTCTGGGGAACAGTTTAATCAATGGAGAATTAAAAATGGACAATGCACAATTACGGATATTTCTCAGCAACTGCTGAGAAATTTAAAATTGATTAACTGTAGTGGCGAACAGTGTTCGCCATAAGATCTAAGTCGATTCCCATTATCAGATATTGGATAGATAGCTAATATTTTAAAAATATGGGGACGGTTCATTACAAATTATAAAATGAAAATTATTAAAAAGAATGAATCGTTTCTTAATTCAATTCACAATTCATAATTTTGGATATTTCTCAGCAACTGCTTATAAATTTAGAATTGATAAATTGTAGGGGAGAACAGTGTTCTCCAGAAAACCCAAATTGGACTCTATTACCATATGTTGGTCAGGAAATTGATATTTCAATAAATACTATTTTAAAATATTATCTTAATACTAAAATTGATAGATATATTATTATGGTAAAGCATATTCGGAGAATCAAGTAGAAAAATTTAATAATATTAAATATATAAAAAATGGCGAACAATGTTCGCCGCTACAAAAATTAATCTCAAATTGTCTACTTAAATGAAAGATTTCTCATAAATTCATACAATCACTTTTCTCTTCTTTTAGAGATGGCCAAACTGTAAATAGCATTGTTACGTAACAAGCTGTTCCGCCTAAGAAGTTTGAAATTGGTTCTGCTAAAAATACTCCTGTAGTCCCCAAGTTGAACATTCTTGGTAAAATTAAAGTAAGAGGAACTACAATAATTATTTTACGAAGCAGTGAAAAGAATACTGCTTGTTTAGATTTACCTAAGGCAACATAGGTAGATTGTCCTGCAAATTGTAATGACATAGCAAAGAAACCAAAGAAATAAATATTCATTGAAGGAATACCCTTTTGAATTAGTTCAGGTTCGCTATTGAATATTCGTATAAAAAACTCTGGAAACATTCTTAAAGTGAGCCAAATTAAAGTTGTATATACAATACAAACTATAGACATAAATTTAATTCCACTTCGTACTCTTTTATATTCTTTTGCACCATAATTGAATCCTAAGACAGGTTGAGATCCATTAGTAATACCACTTACTGGCATCATAATAATTTCACGAATTGAATTAATCACTGTCATAATACCTACATATAAGTCTCCACCGTAAGATTGTAAAGTAATATTACAAATAATTTGAACGGTACTATTAGTAAGTGCCATAATAAAGGTAGATAATCCAAGAGAAACAATTCTTTTCAATATGGATAAATCTATTTTAAAGTTTTTAAATTTAAGCTTTAATATTGTATTTTTTCCTGTTAAAAATTTTAATACCCAAAGTGATGATAAAAATTGTGATATTATGGTAGCAAAGGCTGCACCCTTAACTCCCATGTTAAATACAAAGATAAAAATAGGATCTAAGACAATATTTACAATAGCACCTAAAAGAATAGTCATCATACCCATTCTGCCAAAGCCTTGAGAGTTAATAAAGCTATTCATTCCAAGACTAATCATAACAAAAATAGTTCCTAGTAGATAAATACTAATATAGTCATTAGCATAGGAAAATGTAGCATCACTAGCACCAAAAAGAAAAAGCAGCGGTTTTTTAAAAATTAATCCTAATAGTGTAAGCGATATACCAGAGATAATCAAAAGAGCAAAGGAATTACCCATAATTTTTTCAGCTTCTTCATTGTCTCCTCTACCTCGCGCAATAGAACAAAGTGGTGCTCCACCCATACCAAAGAGATTCGCAAATGCCATTATAATTGTAATAATGGGAAATGTAACTCCAATACCAGTAAGAGCCAAAGTTGATGCATTTGGAAGTCTACCAATATACATACGATCAACTATGTTATAAAGTATATTGATCAATTGAGCTAAAGTCATTGGTAATGCTAAGCTTAGTATGCTTTTTGGCACACTTCCTTTAGTAAAATCATTTTTTCGTTTCATTACCTACCTCCTAAAGATATATTGTAGAGGTATAAACTACATTTTTAACTTAGGCATACTTAAATAAATAATGAAACACTATAAGGACTAGTGTTTTTTATATGACTTATACCTTTATAACTATACAAGTTTTGAACTCTAAGTATTAAGTATTGGAAGCAACTTCGCAAACTATATAATTAGTTAGAAACTAAAAATCCATTTCTAATTTTCAATACCCAATTCTTAATTTTCAATTAACAGGTTAATAAGTTAAGATTTAAGCATGCATACATATGTAGTAAAAAATAACCCCAAAGTTTATTATACACCATAAATAATGGAAAAAGGGCTTATTACACAGGTCAATGTTATAAATATTACAGATAGATATATTAAATTAACTTTTGTGATATAATATGGATATTCTAGTAAACTAATTTATGGGAGTGATTAATATGGGAATTAAAATACTTGATAAATTAAATCCCATTTGTGAAATATTTGGATTGATTTATATGAGCCAGAACTACGATGAAGTTACTAATCTATTAATAAAAGATCTTAATAATAATGGAATTAATGGAGAACTATTTATAAAGAAAAATCTTAAGATTATTGATAAATATATAGAGACGTTTAATAAACATAAGGTTGTTAATGAAAGTGAAGTATTCTTTTTTGATGAAGATGATACAGATATTTTCTTGTTAATTGCATTTACTCTAATTAATAATGAAGATTTAATAAATTCCATAGATAATATGAAAAATGAAGAGTTTAAAGCTATAATTTTAGATGTTTATAATGAGCAATTTGAACAAGATAGAACTATAGATTCTATTAGTACATTAAATAATATAATAGAATTTATAAAAGAATTAGACCTTAAAGAAAATACTAAATGGAAGTTAATGATTATTTTAAATGATCCTAAGAAGTATTATAAATCACTAATTAAAACAATAGAAGATAATAGAAATGCTTATAATGAAGCTTATAAAGCTGTTGAGAAGCCATTATCTAAATTAATAAGTAATTATATTAAATATGTTAATTCAGATAAATGTGAGGTATTAAATAATATTATAAAAAATGATAATAGTAAAATTAATATAATTCCTACATTAGCATTTGGAACTTCATTATTTGAATTTAAAAATACATATTTTGTAGGAGTATTATTTGAGCTTACATACAATGAGTGCATTAATTCTATGGGAAACAAAGGAGAGCTTGTTTTAAAATTAAAAGCCTTAAGTGACAAAAGTAAATTAGAAATAATAGCTCTTTTAAAAGCTGGACCTAAATATAGCTTAGAGATAGCTGAAGCTTTAAATCTTACTCCAGCTACAGTTTCATACCATATGGGATCATTATTAGAGCGTAGTATGGTTGTTGTTGAAAAAAAGCAAGGTAAGGTATACTACAATTTAAATAAAATTGGATTAAAAAATTTTATAGATGAACTTAATAGTACATTATTATAGGAAAGTCTCTCAGTATAACTGGGAGATTTTTTTATTTTGGC
Source organism: Clostridium sp. Marseille-QA1073 (assembly GCF_054863625.1). Lineage (NCBI taxonomy): Bacteria > Bacillati > Bacillota > Clostridia > Eubacteriales > Clostridiaceae > Clostridium > Clostridium sp. Marseille-QA1073. The sequence continues at coordinate 19,227 of NZ_JBSVQM010000025.1, forward strand.
TATGTTAAATAGTATTGTTGATTTTCACTTAAAACAAAAGGATTCACAATTATGAAGTCCTTTTGTTTTTTGGTTTGATTAAAACTCACATCAATAATAACGACAAATATCAATTTATCACTTTACACTCTTTTGGTAAATTATTTTCATGTATCCATGCTTCTATCATATGATTAAAGAAGTCGGGCATTGCTAAAGAAACCCCATGTCCAATTTTAGATATAATCACGCCTATACAATTTGAATTAGCTTCTACAATATCTTTTGCAGAATTTTTCATAATAGCTTTTTCTTTTTTACCCACAGTAACTAATATCTTTCCGTTTGCTTTTTTAAAATCTTTAGGTATTTCAAAGGACATATTTTCTTCTAGTACTCTAACAAGAGTGTCCAGTTTTATTTGGCAACTTTCTTCATAATATTTCTCAAAATAGTCTTCACTTACATACAATGTTTTTGCCTGTAGTTTGGAAAACCACCTATTTTTAATTAATGGAAAGGATAATTTAATAGTAGGTTTTATTAATTTTTGGGTGAATAGAGTTGGTCTGACCAAAGCACTATTTATTATTGCAAAATCAATTAAATCTGGTTTCATACTTAGTATTTGAATAATTACTTGAGAACCTAATGAAAAACCAATTAGAATTACTTTCTTTCCTCTTCCTTTTTCTTCGATTAATTTAATTAATTCTTCTGCACTACCTTTTATAGAAAAATTAATTTCATAATTGTTTAACCCATGTTCAGGTAAGATTGGAACAATGCAATGATAATGAGTGAAGTATTGAATTTGCTTATCCCACATCCAATCACTTACTCCGCCACCATGTAAAAATAGCATCAAGGAAGCATTCTTATCACCGTATTCTTGATAATGTAAAGCCAAATGTTTCACCTCACTTTTTTATAAATTTTATCTTTTTAGTGTTAGTAATATATTCTTCGGTAAGATTTTCAATGTCAGTTAATAATAGATTTGATAAAATTCATATATTTTGATGAGTAAAAATTTCATTAATTGAAAGTAAACAACTTTCAATAATCATTTTTCCTAACTGACAATAACGAAAGTAAATTGATAAAATTTTTAAAAACAATGTAGGTCTACTAAATTTAATTTATTAATTTCTGTAGTGATTCTCTTAATGACATATAAATATCTCTAAACAAATATTCTTTATTTTATTATAGAATATTTATTTGTTTTATCAAATATTAACAGAGTTCATTAATATAGCTTTTATTTTAAGTAATTTAGATGATTATAAAATTTATTTGACAAGTATCTAATTTAATAATATGATAATAACATGAATTATATAATCATCTAATTAATTAGATGATTATATAATTGAATTTATTTAAATTAGGAGAAGTGCTATGAGAGAATGTATTAAGAAAAATAAGCTATTATTAGTATTAACGGTTATATTCAGCGTAATATCATCAGTAGCTTTGGTAGGATTATCATTATTTATCCAAACTACTATAGATTATGTTACTGCTGGAAATATGGAAGGTTTTAAAAGGATATTAATATATTCAGTAGGATATGGTATTCTTATAGGATTACTATATTTTATATATGATATTTTAAGTAAAATGTTTATTAGAAATTTATTAAAAATGCTAAGAAACAAGGCGTTCTTTGGGATACTTAGAAGAAACTATAAGGATTTCAACTCTAAAAATACAGCGGATTATATTTCAGTATTAACAAATGATATGAAGTTAATAGAAGAGAATTACATTGTTCCGTTGCTTTTAATTTTTCAATATGGTGTTATGTTTATTGTAACAGTTATTCTCTTACTATATTTAAGTCCATTGGTTACATTAGGAATATTCATAAGTATGCTATTAATTTTTATAGTACCAAGTCTTTTTGGAAAAGCTTTAGAAAAGAAACAATTGGAACTTTCAAATAGACTATCATTCTTTACTTCTAAACTTAAGGATATATTTTCTGGATATGATGTTATTAGGTCATATAATTTAAAAGATAGTATAGGTAAAGAATTTGAAGAAGAAAATAATAATTTAGCTAATGCAAAATTTGCAGCTGATAAAATATTTGTAATAAATGAATCTCTATCTCAAACATTAGGCATGGGAACACAATTTGTAGCTATATTTTTATCATCATATTTAGTTATAAAGGGTAACTTAACCATGGGAATGCTTATTGCTATTGTTCAGCTTTCAGGTACTTTTGTACAACCTGTAATAATGATAATGAGCAATCTTCCTAAGCTTAATAGTGTTAAACCTATAATTAAAAGAATCGATGAATTTTCTGCCTATAAAGATAATGATTTTATAGGTAAAGATAAACCACATTTTAATAATAATTTAGAGGTATCAAACCTGTCTTTTAGCTATGGTAATGGAAGATCTATTATTAATGATATAAGTCTAAAGATAGATAAAAACAAGAAATATGCAATAGTAGGGGGAAGTGGATGCGGTAAGTCTACTTTAATAAAACTAATGCTTGGATATTATTCTGATTTTAGCGGAAATATAAAATTTGATGGAAATAGTATCAAGAATTTAAATATAGAACAATTAAACAAAATGATTTCTATTATACATCAAAATGTTTATATGTTCGATAAAACTATAAAAGATAATATCTGCTTATATAAAGAATTCTCAGAAGAACAGATAAATAAAGTTTTAAATTTAAGTGGTGCAAATAAATTTATAGAAGAAACATCCAATGGATTAAATTATCTAGTTGGTGAAAATGGCAGTAATCTTTCAGGCGGACAAAGACAAAGAATTGCAATCGCCAGAGCTCTAATTCAACAAACACCAATACTTGTATTAGATGAAGGTACATCAGCTATAGATATGCAAACAGCTTATGATATAGAAAGTAAGCTTTTAAATATAAAAGATCTAACATTAATCACAATTACTCATAAAATGAGTGAAGAATTATTAAGCTTATATGACGAGATAATATATATGGAAAATGGACAAATAGTTGAAAGTGGAAACCTTCAAGAATTATTACAAAAGAAAGAGAAGTTTTTTAATTTCTATACAGTATAAGATAAATGTGAACAGTAAAATAAAAATTCATCATAGAAATATGGTGAATTTTTTATTTTATACATATGATGCTTGAGTCATCTGATACAGGGCATAGCTACAGTTTCAGTAAATTTATTTTTGCTTTTCCTAGAAGAAGCTTTTAAAAGTATGTTAAACAAGGATGTTCATTCTAAAACATGCTAATATATGAAGTATTATCTATTTATGGTAGAATAATAGTAATAATCTGAATTAAAAGAATAAAAAGATTGACTAGTTAAGTAGATATTAAAAACAGTTTATGTGGTAGGAAGGGAGAGTTATAATTGGAAAAAGATGTTTTCAATTATTTAGATAAAGATTATAGATATTTAAATAATTATATAAGAGATATTAATAAAACATTATTTACGTCTCCACATAGTTCGATTATTAAAGGGAGAACTTTTATTGAAAATTTAACTCAAGAAATATCCAAGCTAGAGGGATATGGGTTATTAAATATGATGACGCAAGCTGAGAGATTAAGAAAGCTAGAAGAAGAGGAAGTATTAGGAGGAGAAATAGATAAACTATTTCATACAGTTAGAATATTAGGCAATAAAGCTGCACATACAAATTTAGAAGATGATTTGGAGATAGCTTTAAATATACATAAAAACATTTACAAAATAACTTGTTGGTTTGTTGGAACTTATATTGATTATGAATTTGAAGCTATTCCATATAAAAGTCCAATGCCGTTAGAAAATAAAGCTTCAGATATTAATACAGAAAAGATGTCAAAGCTAATGACACAAATGGAAGATTTAATAGCAAAGACTCAAGTAGTAGATAAAAAATACGAAGCAGTGACAGCCGATTCTGACATGGACGGAAAATTAGAATCAGAAGATATTTTTGAAGATCTTATAATTGAAAGTATTATTGATAATAAAGAACTAGATAAGAAATGTTTAGTACAAGAGTTATCTAGGTTAAAAGAATCTTCAAAAGAAGCAGTTGAAGGATTAGGTGAATTTACACCATTTAAAAGATATATGCATATTGAAAGAGAAGCACAAAAAGAATTACAAAACTTAATATTTAAAGCAAATGAATCTAACAAAGCTCAGCTAATTTTAGTTTGTGGTAGTGTTGGAGATGGTAAATCGCATATTATATCTTATTTTAACAATAACTATCCAGATATTATGAAGAACTTTACTCTTCATAATGATGCTACAGAAAGCTTAGAGCCAAATAAGACGTCTATGGATACATTAAATGAAGTTTTAGATAACTTTAGTGATGAAAACATAGAAAAAAGTAATGAAAAATTCATACTTGCTATTAACCTTGGAACGTTAAATAATTTTATAGATTCAAAGTATGGTGAAAGATTTTCTATTCTAAAAAAATATGTTCAGGATAAAAAAATTCTAGAGACTACTATTGAAGATAGTAGCTTTGATGAAAATAACTCATTTCAATTTGTAAATTTTAGTGATTATCACATATTTACCTTAAAAGACGGAGAGGTTTGTTCTAGTTACATAGAATCTTTAATAACTAAAATTATAGATTCATCAGAGTACAATATTTTTCATAAATCATATAAAAAATATTGCACTGATTGCAGCAATTGCGCATGTTGTCCTATTAAGGCTAATTATGAATTGCTAAGTAATGAAAGGGTACAAAAATCAATAGTAGATTTATTAGTTCAATGTATAATCAAGAAAAAAATAATAATTTCTACAAGAGCATTATTGAATTTTATGTATGAGTTAATAGTTCCTAGATCATATATTGATGTTAATTCTCCTATATTTAAAAAGGACATTTATAAAATTAACAATTTAGAGTATGTAAGATCTCTTATGCCAAATATAATTTTTAATAGCAAAGAATTGTCATTTATCTTTGATGCATTAAACAGCGTAGATCCTTTAAATGTTAGGAATCAAGATATAGATGATTTTATAATACAATTTAATAATTCTAAAGATATATTGTCTTATTTTAAAAATTACATTGATTATCCCAATGGATATATTGATAAAATTAATAAAATAGACTTTGAAGAAACAGAGGACAAAAATATACGATTTGAATTATTAAAATTATTTATAAGAAGTTATTATATTTGTGGTAAAGGAGAAATATTTTCACTAAAAGATTGTGTTTATGAGAATTATATGAAAGGTTTGTATTTCTGGAATAAAGGAGATAAACAAAGACTTAAAAGTTTATATGATAATGTTAAAAATGGAATTATTAAATGGAACGGAGAAGCAGAAAAAGATCAAATCAATATTTTTATGGGAAAAAATCAAATCAAATATAAGATAAGTGAGGATTTACAATTAAAGGTGGACACGAGTAATTTACCTAAGAATGATGAAATAGATATTAAAAAGTTTATTACAACTTTAAAATTAAAATATAAAAGTGAAAAATTCGAAAAAGCTTATGAAATAGATATAGATTTTTCATTATACAAGTTATTAATGCAAGTAGTTAATGGATATAGACCTAATAAAAAGGATAAGAATCAATTTATTAAATTTGTGGAATTTATTAATAAACTTGAGGAGATAGGTTCTCAAAATGAAAAACTTATATTTACTGAAAAAAATAGAGATTTTAATAAAAGATATAAATTAGAATATGATACTGAATTTGAATTTTATAGATTTGTGGAGATATAAAATATGAATGAAGAAAAACAATACAAAATAGATTTTGAAAAAGTTAGAAATACATTTAAATTTAAAGATAATGGATTAACTCATAGTCAAGGAAATCAATTTAAGTTACTACCATATGCAGCTAATGAAAAAACATTAGTCTCAAATTTTAATGGTGTTGTAGGTGCATTTTCAAGGTGCATATGTGATAAAGATTTAAAGAATGAATTTAATTTTAATGAATTTATTGAAAATATTGTAGAAGAAATAGGCGAATTTGAAGGAGTAACTAGTAAAGAAGTATTTAGGGATATAGTTAAGACAATGTTTATAAATAGTGAAAATTTAGTAGATTTTGATATAAAAACTATTAATTATATAGCATCAACAAATTCAGATGAAAAAATTGCTAAGTTCTTATATTCAATATTTTTTGATGATGAGTTAAAGAATTTGGTAATAGAACATTATAGTAGAGATGTAGAAAATATATTGTATAAATTAGTCTTAAATGCTTTACCAGAATTGAAGAATAAAACAGTTATAAATGAGAACTATAAATGTTATTTACCTTTTGTAAAGGATTTATTTATTAAAGATTTTAAATTTCTTATAAAAAATGAAGAATTATATAAGAATTTTTTAAAGAGATTTCTTGAGTATTACTATATGTTTTATGTATCTCAATTAGCAGTGAAGTTATCTAATTTTGAAAAAGCAGATTTAAGTTCTCCTGAAGCTATATATTATACTTTGAGTTGGGAAAGCACATCTAAAAATAGAACAGCCTATAGATTTGGATGGGATCTACTTAAAAATAGTGTAAATTCATTATTTTCTCATGCCATTACTTTAGAATTTTTAAATCATCATGGGTTAAATGAACAGCTAGGTTATGTAGAGTTGTGTAATCTATTTAACTTAATGGATGAAGAAGAAATATCGGAGCAAATTGAGCTGCTTTATCAAGAGTATACAAGTCGTATAACTGATAAGGACTGGAATGAATTTAAAGAAAAGAATAGAGATAGTGGAAATAAAGCATTCAATAAAGTATATAAATTATTTGAAGCAATAGAATATCAGTTTAATAAATCAAGTAGAAGTAGAGCCAATGAAGCTTACAAGAACTGGTATATAAAATTTGTATATGAAAACTTTTCTAAGAAAAGGGGATCACTTGGATATAATTTAAATTTAACTGAAGAAGATATAATTTTAATTACTAAGATATGTATTAATGATAATAAAAAACTAAAGTTAAGTATATTATTTAATGAATTTGAAAAAAGAGGAATATTTTTTGATAGAGATTCGAAAATTAAAATAGTACAATTATATGAAAAATTAAATTTATTAGAAAAGAAATCAGATAGTGGGGATGCGCAATATGTTAGATCAGTTTTATAGCTATTTGTCAGATAAAATAGTAGAATTTTTTAGTGCTAATGCTCTAACTCCAGGAGCAAAGTATAATATTCAATTTGAAAAACAAGAACAAGTACAAGCATTGTATGACGAATTGAGAAATAATATATCTTGTGATAATTATATTTATAAAGATAGTAAAGGAGAAGTTAAATATAACTCATATCTTTTAAATTTTCATGGAGTAAAGCTTATAGTATCAGCAACTATCAATAATGTTCAACCAGATTTTTTAACTAGACTTAGGAATATGGTTGGAGTAGAACCAGGATATGAAGATAAAGCTATACTCTTTATTCATGATACTAATCTTGATAGTATTATCGGTGGAACGGAATCATTTACTAAGGATGGAATGCCTTTTCACATAAATTCAATTGAGAGAGATATAAGGGTAAAATTGGAAATTTCGGAATTTAGTGAAGTTGATAGGGCTATTATAGAACTAGATTTAGAAAGAAAGAAAAAAGATCTTTTAGGAGAAAATGTGTCAGTTTTTGAATATAGAGATTTGTTAGAAATAATTAATGAAACTTGCATTGAAAAAAATCAATACAAAAATTTTGGATTATTTTATGATAGTGAATTAAAAAACCTTGAAGGAAAAGAGTTAAAAAATAGACTTGCTATAAATGCAATTTATTATAGTAGGGTAGATGAGATACATAATTATGGTAATCCAGAATTGCAATTAGAAAGATATTTTGATGAAAAAGGAATAGATAAACTAAAGGGTGAAGATTGGAAATCTGTAGATTATAAAGAGGTAAGTAAATCTGTAGAAGAAAAGAAAAAAATAAAGCCTTTAGAATATAAATCATCTAATCAAGAATGGGATAGAGAAGAGGGGACATCTAAAGTTAAGTCAAGAATTAGAAATATCATAGTTTTTAATGAGGATAATAGAGAAACTATAGAATTAGAATTTAATTTTGATGATTATTTAAAAAGTGAGTTTTTAGATAAAAAATCAATGAAAGGATCAGTAGGTGTAAGTATATCAGGAAAAAAAATAAAGGCAACAATACATAAATCAGAAGCAGATACTGATTTCTATAAGATAGTTTACAAAAATGATAAAAATATAAAGTTTGAATTTAAAATCGTAATGTTAAGTTGTAATGAGAAATACCTGGAAAGTATAAAAACAAGATATTCAATCATTATGAAAGGAAAAAATAAATATATTTCAGTAAATACAAATGATTCTAATATAGTATTTAATGAATACGCCGAAAACTTATCTAAATATGAACTTGAATATAATAATGACATAATTGATATTAATGAAAATGAAAAATTGATATTAAAAATTAGTGAGAATTTTGAGTATGAGAATGATAGTGATCTTGCTAGATTTAATTTAAAAATAAATCAATGTATAATTCCTATAGGGATAGTTGGAACCAGTGAAAAAGTTGTTCCAATTGAAGGATTAAAAGTTTGGAAACTAAAAAGAGAGAAGCAATGTGATTTTGTATTAACAGGAGAGAATAAATTACAGCATGGAACAAAAGAATATTTTACTAGGGATGAATTTAGAAGAAATCTTCAATTAGAAAAGCAGATAATAGAAAGTGAAGGAATATACTTTATTGAATCTGTAGATGGATTAGAATCTATAAATTTAGAATTAAATACTGAATTAAGAGAAGCTTATACTGAAATTATAAGATATTTTAGTATTTCGAATAAATTGCCAAGCTTAGCATACTTAAATGATGAACTTAGAATTTTATATAGAAATTTTATAAAAAAATATATAGAAGCATTAGAAGACATAGAAGAAAGTTCTTGCCTTACAAAAGAACAAAAGAACTTATTTAAAATTGGAGTTATAAAGAGAGAGGTTGAGGATAGAGAATTAATGCTTACTTCACTTCACCCTTTAAATATTGCATATCAACTTCATATGGTTGAGAAAGTTAAAAATGAAAGCATAGATGACGAGATTATTAAAAAATTTACGTCCACATACTTATTACCATATATAGTAGATGAGAATAGTAAACTTTACATCCCAATGGAACAATATAATTCTCCGGAATGGAAGTATTATGTAGATGAATCTCTTCCAAGATATAAAAGCTCAAGAGATTTCGTATCAAAATTAGTTCATGAGAAGATAGAAGAATTTGTAGGGCACTTTAAATATATGTTCAGTATGGGAAATAAAGCACCTATACGAATAAATTTAATAAATACAGGTGATAGCAAAGAAATTCTTCAAGGTATATTTAAGTATTATATCAAGCAATTAAGATTAAATAAAACTAAAGAGGTTTTACCGATTGATTTATTTATATATTCAAATAAAAACATTACAAATGCTTTTGAAGAGGTGGCGTTTAGTGATGATATTAGTAATTTAAAAGCAAGCTATGGATTAGATTTGAACATAGATAGTATGTCTGAAGAAGATGTGTTAGATATGTATAGAGATAAAGTTCATTTCTATTCAAAAAAAATTGAAGATGGAATAGAATATGCTCATATTACATTTTTAGAAATGAATAATGACACAAAAATTATAACATCAACTATGGATAATATTCCATCAGGAATAATATTAAATGGATTAATTTCTGGTATACCATCAGTATTTTTAGGAGATTCATATAGAACTGGATTTGGCACTAAATATACGAATACAGATAATGATTTAATTAAGGTAGCAATAAATTTGAATGCTTTAAATGCTGCTATTGGAGGAGAACCTTATAATATTAACCAATGTAAAGCATTATCAATGCCAAGCAAAAGCAAAACCGTATTAGACAATATTTATGAGGCTAGTCATTGGGTAACGTTTATAGATCCTAAAGTCGACTTAAACTTTTTTAAAAATGATCCAGAAGCAAAAGATTTATTGATTATACATTATAGTGATCAATATACTACAGCAGGTGGATATGATGCAATAACTGTTACAAGAAAATCAAAACCTTATCAAAGAGTTATTAAAGAATTCTTAACTGAAAAAGGAATTGAAAGTGAATATGATTATTCACCAATGATAATTAATATGTTTAATGCTGTTAATGGGGACTGGCTATTAAGATTATTATCAAGTAAATCGCATTTCCCTAAAGAAAAAATAAGTATTTTATCAGCAATAAAATTAGCACTTGCTAAATTTAAAAAAGATAATATTATATGGGTTCCAATATCTTTAGAAGAAGTTCTAAGGGTATCTGGTGGATCGGGGCTTAAACAAAATGAAGGATTTTTTTCAGCGAAAAATCTAGGATTTGATAAGAATGGTGTTACTAGTGACGATATCCTTTTAGTTGGTATAGAAAATGTAGAGGATAAAATATTTGTTCATTACTATCCAATAGAGGTTAAAATAGGAGAAAATAATTCTTCATACATACAAAAAGGTGTAGAACAAGTAAAATCAACTAAAAAGATATTTAGTGAAACTTTATTGCCGAGTGAAAATGGAACTATTAATAGTAGTCAAAAGGTATATCGTAATTTTTTAATGCAATTAGTAATAACAAGTGCAGAAAAGCTTAATCTTTATAATGTATGTGATGAAGAAAATTGGAAAAGTATAATTGATTCTGATTTAAGGAGAAAATTACTTAATGAGGAATATGAAATAAGTAATTCTATGGAAGAATCTATTGGACAAGCAGCTGTTATATCTTTTAAAAGAAGAAATATTTTTAATAATGTCAGTCTAGAAGATGGTGTTATGATTATTGAAATGTCCGAAGAAGACGGATTTAGTTTTATAACTAAGAGCATAAGAGAAATACGTGAATTATTAGAAAATGAAGGTATAGTAAAAGAAGGTGAAGATGAGGTAAGCTTACCTAAAATAAAAGACATAAGATATGGCGTAAATTTACCTAAAATAGAAGATATGAAAAGTAATGCAGAGAATATAGATTTATTTAAAATAGAAGATACAAAAAATGATGAAGATAAAAGAGAATTAAGTACAGAAGTTGAAGATAGAGTTTTAGGAGCAAAATCATCAATAGAATATTCAAAAATGCAAATACCAAAAGTGAAAACTTATCAAGATCAAATTGATGAAATACTAAAAACATATAAGTCTCAATCTAAAGAGATAGCTGCATCTATAGAAAAAGATCGAAATATGCAAATTCTATTTGGCGTAAATCAAAAAAATAATAGAGAGATTTATTGGTGCCCTAATGATACTAATAAATTGCTTCATACTAACACAGGGATAATTGGAACAATGGGGACTGGCAAGACTCAGTTTACAAAATCAATGATAACTCAAATTCATAGAGAGGCTAAATACAATGTGGATGGAAGGAATGTTGGAATATTAATCTTTGACTATAAAGGTGACTATAATAAATCAAAAGAAGATTTTATGAATGCTACCAATGCTAACGTATTTGAACTATATCGCCTACCTTTTAATCCATTATCGATTGTTAAAGCAGCTAACTCGAAGCCAATGCTTCCGTTGCATACAGCTAATGGGTTAAAAGAAACATTAGCTAAAGCTTTTGGCCTTGGAATAAAACAAGAAACTTTATTAAGAGACCTGATAATGGAGGCTTATGAGAGAAAAGGAATAATTAAAAATGATCCTAATACCTGGAGCAATCCAGCACCAACTTTTAAGGATGTATACGATATATATGTAAGTAAAGAAGACCTAAAAGAAGATAGTTTATATGCTGCATTTAGCAATTTAATAGATTTTGAAATTTTTGAACCAAATTCATCAGAAACTAAGAGCCTTTTTGATTTAATAGATGGAGTAACTGTAATAGATTTATCGGGATACGATCCAGGAATACAAAATTTAGTTGTAGCAATAACATTAGATCTATTCTATTCTCAAATGCAAGCATACGGTCATAGCAAAATAGATGGAAGTCTAAGACAATTAAATAAAATAGTATTAGTTGATGAGGCAGATAACTTCTTAAGTAAGAATTTTGCTTCATTAAAGAAAATACTAAAAGAAGGTAGAGAGTTTGGCGTAGGAACTGTACTTTCAACTCAATTACTTAGTCATTTTTCCACAGGTGAAAATGACTATTCAAATTATATTTTAACTTGGGTAATCCATAAAGTAGATGATCTTAGTAGTAAAGCTGTTAAATATATTTTTAATACTCAAAGTAAACAAGAAGAAGAAATGCTATCTAATAAGATAAAGAGCTTAGCTAAACATTATAGTTTAGTTAAGATGGGGGATATTGATAGGGCTATTTATATGAAGGATAGAGCATTCTGGCAGTTGATAGATTGATAATAATACGCATGTACTTAAATCTAAGATTAAGTACATGTGTGCTATTAAAAGTTTATATAGAAAAATAGCACCATTAATGCTAAAATATGTATTGGGTATACTATAGAATATTATGAAAGAGAGAAGAAAAGGTGAAGTACGAGTTATTAAATAATATTTTAGAAAAAATATGTGATTCAGCACCAAATAGCTATAAATCATATAAAGATGATTCTAAAGAGGGAAAAAATGCTGCAAAATCTAAGGCGTTTATGCATTTATATTTAAAAGTTAAGTTTGGTATAAATGAATTTGAAAAAAGACATGAATTAATTACTGACGGTTCTGGGGATGGTGGGCTTGATGCATATTACATTGATTATGATAATAAATTAATCTATATGATTCAATCAAAATTTAGAACAAATGAAAAAAATTTTGAGGAAAAAGAAATAACCTTGGAAGAAATTGTGAAAATGGAGAATAAACGAATAATTCATGGAGAATTAACAGATAGCTTTGGAAATGAATTTAATGAAAAAGTTAAAACATTTCAAAGAGAATTAAGGAGTATTAAAGATATTGCAAGATATGATTATAAGGTAATAATATTAAGTAATTTAAAGAAGTATTCTGAGAGTCAAATAGGGAATATGATCGGAGGACTACCATATGAAGTATTTGATTTTAATAAAACTTATAATGAGTTAGTTTATCCTATTTGTACAAGTACATATTATAATGAGAATAACATAGAAATCTCAATAAATTTGAGCCAAGAGAATATAAATCGTTTATCAGAAAAATTCCAAACATCATTTGGTCAGTGTAATGTAACTATTATATTTGTACCTGTAGTTGAAATAGGGCAAGTAATGCAAAAATATAAGAACTCTATATTAAAATATAATCCAAGGAATTATTTATCTTTATCAAAAAATAAAGTTAATCAAAAGATTAGAGATTCAGTAGTAAATAATGAAGATGAAGATTTTGCAATATTGAATAATGGAATAACAATATTATGTGATGATCTACATACTTCAGATAGTACAGGTAGAAAGAATAATGCACAAATTATTATAACTAATCCTCAATTTATAAATGGAGGACAAACTGCATATACGTTAAGTAAGATCATAGAAACAAAAGGTGTAGATGAGTTATATAAAAATAAGAAAGTTATGTTAAAAATAATTACTGTAAATTGTGATAATGAAGAAGAAAGTAGCAAATATAGTAAATTCATAGAAGAAATATCAGATGCGACTAATATGCAAAGTAAAGTGGAGGAAGCAGATAGAAGATCTAATGAATGGATTCAAATAGAGATACAAAAGCATATATATGAAAAATATTCTTTATTTTATGAAAGAAAAAAAGGCGAGTTTGAAACTGCCATTGCAGATGGGTATTTAAGTAAGGATCTTATAATAGATAGAAGTGATTTTTTAAGATCAGCCCTTTCATATAAGGGAGATGCAGCTAAAGCAAGAGCAAGTTCAGGAGATAAGCTATTTGAGAAATCAACATTTAATAATATATTATCATCTGTAAATGAGTTTGATGAGTTAATGATAGCATATTATGTATATAAATACTTAGTTGAACTTGAAAAAGAAAATAAAAAATCAGGAGATAATCAATTCGGTGAGGCACTTAGATATGGAAAATATGCAGTAGTTAAAACTGTAAGTATGTATATAAAAGAAATGAAAAGTATAGAGTCTTATAAGATGAATAAAAATAAAATACAGCAATTAACTGATTATATACTAAAAGAGTGGTATAATTTTGAAAAAAATGTTGTTAATAAAGAAGCAAACATGAAGTTCTTTTCTTTAGATAAAAGAGAATATTTAAGTTATTATAAGAGCCCAAATGTTAATAATGATATAGATGAATATTTTAAAGTATCAGATGTTATTAAAGAGATTGCTACATCATCATAATAATTATTATTGAATAGATTAATAAAGAATAGAGTCTATTAATAAAATAAATCTATAGAGAAATTTTCTCTATAGATTTATTTTATTTAATACATTTAATTTACTTAGAGTTAATCGAATGAAATTATTACTTCTATTTTTAAGACCAATTCCAGTAATAACATAAGAAGGTTCCCCAATGCCACACGCAGAACCAGAGGAAATAGCTACTTTATCAGCTAAATCTTTAATCATCATATCATTAACAATATCAGGAATTAACATCCCAATAACTCCAGGGATATGGTTATCTGGATCTCCTAGGAATTCAACTCCAGGATATTTTTCAGTAAGCATTTTTTTAGTTTCAATTTCTAATTTTGAGATTTTTTTAATATATTCATTCATATCTCTTTTAGCAATTTCACAGGCTTTACCGAAGCCTACTATATTATGAACGGCGGAGGTTCCAGCTCTATATCCTTTTTCTTGTAGACCACCATGTATTAATGATGTCATTTTGTAGTCAGACAAGCTAGTTTGTCTAATAAATGCAGCGCCAATGCCTTTTGGACCATATATTTTATGTGCTGATACAGAAAGAAAGTCTATAGGAATTTTTTTAACATCTATATCAATTTTTCCTAATACTTGAGTAGCGTCAGAGTGAAAAAGTATTTCTTTTTCCTTAGCAATAGCACATAAGTTTTCTATATCATTCAATGATCCAATTTCATTATTACCCCATATGAAAGATGCAAGTATAGTATTTTTCTTTATTGCATCCCTAAAGGTATTTTGTTGGACTTGAGCATATTCATTTACAGGAAGAAAAGACACTTCATATCCACGGTCTACCTTTTTTTTAGCACTTTTTTTCTTTAAAAATTGACTTGCTATTGATTTTTCTGATTTATTCCAAAATACATCACCATTTAAAAATTTGCATGTTTGAAGCACTGATTTATGTTCTACAGTAGAAGTAATTATATGATTACCTTTTTCCTCATAGTATTTTTTATAGTCAGCTACACCTTTAATGATAAAATTATTGCTTTCAGAAGCACCACCAGTGAATATTATTTCTTTTGATTCTGCATTTATTAAATTAGCAACTTGTTCTCTAGCTTTTTCTACAGCTTTCTCAGCATTTACAGCTAATGTATAATATCTGCTAGAGGGATTACCGTATTCTTCCTTTAGATAAGGCAACATCGCTTCTAATACTTCAGGATCAATTGGAGTAGTTGAACTATTATCTAAATATATCATATATTAGCATCTCCCTTTTGCAGTAAGTTAGTTAAGAATTTTTCTAAGTTACCACCTGCATATTTATATTTATTATATAGAAGTTCAGCTCCTCTATCCATATGTAACTTCATAAAGTATGGATAGTATTCATCATCATTTATATGTCTTCCAAGCTTTGTCTCTATAAGTGCTTTATATATTATATCAAACTCACCAGTAACAGTTGTTCTTTGAAGTTCAAGTCCATTTGTATCTGTATTTTCATATTCTTCAATAGAAGTGGATTCGTTTAATGACATTGAAACAGCTATCTTACTTAAAGCAAATGGTTTAAGATTAGAGCTTTTTCCTATTTCTTCAAATATTTCTTTTGTTCTCTTTGATGTCTTTAATCTAAATCCCATATTTACACCTCAAAATATCCATTTTTAACTTCAGTTTTTCTTGATTTTGTATTATATAATAGTAAGTATTCATTACATACATAAGGTTTGAGAACCTCATATAATTCAGCATCAATTTCTTTATTAGTTGAAAGAATAATTACTTGTTTACTTATATTTGGTAAATAAGTAGTAGTTAGTGAATTCCTATGACTTTTGTCTATACGACCATAAGGTGTATCAATTATAAATGGTATTTCAACACCAGAACTTTTAATTATAGCCCAAATTAAAGAAAGAATATAAATTTGCTTCTCTCCGTTTGAAAAATCATTTATATTTATTTTTGTGCTTAAATTGATTGAATTAAAAACATCATTAGTTAATTTCTCTTCAAGTTCTCTATTATTTGTTACTTTGTAATACTTATATAAATCATCTAAAAATTTAGGGCCATATTTTTTAGCTAATCCATTAAATCCGATATTCTTTATTATATTTAATATATCAGTAGTATAATATTCTTTATTTATGTAAAGTGTAGAGTTAAAGTTATCATCAATAACAATACTATTTATATAGTTATCTTTTCTAATTATTAAAGTAAATATTTTAATAAATTCTTCTTGTATCAACCTTATTTTATCTATAGTTATATCTTTAAGCAGCTCCTCTAAATATGAAATAAGACTAGCAGACATATTTAAGACATTAGAATTTTGAAGTAGAGAAGTATACTCATTTTTAGCTCTAGTAAGATGATACTCTTTATTTTTTAAATCTTCATATTTTCTCTCAATAGTAGATTTTGTAATGGTTAAATTGTTTTGGATTTCATTTATTTCTTCATTTATATAATGCATTGATTCTAAGTAACCATTTAATATATCTTCTGAAATAGTTGAGTTTAATTTCTCTCTTAAAGCTTTCAGCTTCGAGGTTATTTCTGAAATTCTAATAAATTTATTATTAATCTCTATCTTATATAAATTCTCTTTTGATAACACATTATTAATAGTAAAATTTATTGAATTTTTTTGTTCCGGTGACAGCTGTAAAATGCTTAATACATTTTCCAACTCTTTTGTATCAAACATATTTGAAAGTATTGTAGTTGCCACTTCATCATAAATATTATCTGATTCATCATGATTTAGGTGATATTTAGATAGTGACTGCTTTATAATTGTACCTGACAGCTTATCTTTAATACTGTTATAAGAATTTAGAGATTCTTCTTTACATATTTGTTTCTGAGTACATTTCAAAATATCAACTACTAATAAAAATGGTAGAGTATCATTGCAAAAATCTTTAATAGATTGATATATATCAGTACGTTCATTTTCAAGTTTAGCTATTTCAGAATTTAAAGTGGCTTTTTCATATTCTAAAAGTCCACCGCTATTTTTAAAATCTTCTTCTAATTTAGTTCTTTTAATTAATAAATTATCAAGATAATCTTCATTTGAACTAAGATCTTTTTCTAATTCTTTAATTTCTGTATTTATATTATTGATATCAGAAGAAAGGCTATCAAAGTTTATTTGTGCTTCTTCTAACCTTTCATTTGATTTTGATTGTGCTCTTTGGTAAGTTAATAGTTGCTTTTTTAACACTTCAAAAGTATCATAGTTAAATAGTTCAAGAATAGATTCTTTTAAATGAACATTTGCATTCTTACCTGTAAAAAAATTACTTAATTCTTCACCGTCAAAGAAGAAAAAATCAAATAGCGATGGAGGAATTACAGATTTTAAATATTTATCAAAATGTACTTTATCTTCGTCACTTAATTCTTTATCATGCAAATATACTTTAAATTTTTCATTCAATTTTTGATTAGAATAAGTCCAGGAACGTTTCAAACAATATTCTTTTATTTCAGTACCTTCTTTGAAAGAAAGATTTAACTCAAGTGAGCACTCTATTTCTTTATTCTTAAAAGCATTGTCATTTATATTATTTTTAATCTTAGTTAAGTAATTATGATTTTGCCCTAAGTATCCATAAGTAGTAGGACCATAAATACATAATTTTATCGCCTCAAACAAAGTTGATTTACCAGCACCATTTTCACCGCCAATTAAAATGATATTTTTATTATCTGTAGGAGAAAATGAGAAGGTAATTTCATCTTCGTATGATCTAAAGTTTTTAAGGGTAATACTATTAATTATCATCTTATATCTCCTCAATAATTGATTTATGCAAATGTCTTTGATTAAGGATTTTAGTAATTGATCTATCTAATATAGTTTTATTTGTAAAGTGCTTATATTTATTTGTTTCAATTAAAAGCTTATTAACTAAATCTTGATCAATTTTATGCTTATCGCATAACGTTGTTATTTTACTTAAAGTGTCATTATCAAAAATAGGCTTTTTATAATCATCCCAAGGGAGTTTCTCACCGGTAACATCATAGTATAAATCAACTAATGTTCTACGAGTTAAATCTTCTTCCTCATCCCATATTTTATCAATAGCTTTAAGCTCTTCCTTAGTTATAAGTTCAATTTCATATTCCTCATTCATAAGCTTTTGAGTTTCTAAAAGCTTTTCTAATATTAATTTTCTAGCTTTAAAATTAAATGGACCATACCCAACTACATTTACAAATTCACCTTTATCATCAGATTGTATTTTTGATGACTCTATTTGTAAACTATCAGTCAGTGGCAAAAGTTCTAGATAAACCTTGTCCTTATCGCTAGAGTTAAATATCTTACCTTCTTGTTTTAAAGTCTTAGAATTTTTAAAATCTATATAATATTGACCATTTTCATCATCAAATATATGATCGTCATTTAAAGTATAATTTTCTAATAAAGGAAGTTTTTCTAAGTATAATTTCTTGTAATAATGATTTCCATCTCGTCTATACTGCATTCTATGTTCATGTTTATTACGAATGTTTAAAATCCATGTTCTGAAATCTAATAAAGGTTGTAGCCAATCTTCACCGTTTTCAATAAATCCAGTTAAAGATTTATCCTCAGTAACTACTGTACAAATCCAACATCCAAATCTTGAATTGCCGCAAGAAGGAGTTTCTTTATCATTAGTCACAGTAAATGGGCATTCGCCACCATCTGCTCCCATATATAATTTAAATAAGTCATTATTATTTGTATTCCAAGGGGTATTCCCATTATTGCTAAGTAATATACTCCAAACATCATCTGTAGTTAAATCTACAATTGGATTATATACATAAGTGTTTTGAAGAGATCCATGGGGAGTTAAAAGATAACCTTCTATTTCTCTATTTCTAATTCTTATGCCTCTTGCTATACTTTCAGATTTTCTAACTCCAAGAAGTACAACAACCTCACCATTTTCTTTTACCTTATTTTCAATAAATTTATTTGATGGCTTAATTTTAAGACGTTCAGTGCACCATCTAAATCTTATAGATGTAGGTGTAGGTAAGCCTTTACCAATTATATTAGTCCAATATGTATTGTTGTAATCAGGATGCATTATGTGAGTATACAATGGAAGCCCTTGGGTTTTAGCACCATCATTTATTAATTTAGAATTTAGCTTTAAGTATCCAAGAATTATAGGATTTTCTATTAGTGTATCTGATGAAACAACATAAATATCCTTATGTCTTTCCTCAGGAGATAAATTTTGTAACATCATAAATGCTAACTGAACTACAGTGGTACTATCTTTACCACCACTATACCCTATAACCCAAGGTCTTTTATCATTTTTATAGACCATCTTCATTTCTTCAAGAATATAATTTATTTTATCCTGTAATTTTGTACTCATAATCAACTTCCTCTTTTGTAGCTATTTTCCAATTTTAACTCTTCTTTTGTTAATGGAATTTTTAACTTAGTTTTTACTAGATTACTAGTTAATCTTACATATGTTGCACTCTTAACAATGCGCCCAGTTGGACCTATAACTCTATTTTCCCAGTCTTCTAAATTAGTTCTGTGCCAATCTATGTTTTTAACATTTGAAAGAATCTTTTTCCAATTAGATGTATTATTTATATATAAGTAGTTTCCAACCAAACCTAGAGCTTCTAGAACTACACCATTAGAACTTATATAATCGGTTCTAAAAAGATGAGGATTAGTATCTTTATTAAATACGAACTGCCATTCCTTCATGTTTGCACATAATATATTCCAAAAATCCTTAACAAAGTCAGCAATTTTAGGATCATTAATGTTTAATTTACTTACTAATTTTTTATTGGTTTCATTGATACTACTCAAGGTAAATAACTTAGGTGAAAATTTAGGTAGAGAAGGATTCTCTTTATCTGTATAATGTTTTAAATAATTATTTTCTTCAAGTAGTGATTTTGTAATCATAGCTATTGGATTTCTTGAATCATACAAAATTCCAATGGATTTAGATACATTAACTGCATGTTTATTTAAGTCTGCGAATATTTGTTGACTTCTATTGAGACCTTCATCAATAAATAAAACAACGGAAATTGTTTCATTACCTAAATCAGGAGAAACTTTTAATGCCTCCTCAATAGCAGCTCTTCTATGTTGACCATCATTAATAAGCAATCGACTGTCCATAGAAACTTTAAGATTCCCTATCTTTTCATCAAAGCTCTTATTTAAAGGTGAAAATTCAAACTCACCATCGATTGAGGCAGTAACTGATGAAAAGACATAGTCTTTTGGATTGTTTACGATATATGATGCAATCTCAGGAATTCTAGCTTTATTAAGAATTCTTTGAGATCTATGTTCAGGTGGCAAATCATCATCACTAAATATAAATAATTTAGATAAAATCGACAGAGGACACATTATAACAAAAAAGTCCCTAGCTGCCTGTTTTCCCTTGATCGCAGGGAAGGTGTAAAAGAAATTATTCTTCATAGAATACCTCCTACGTACGTATAAATGCTTTACTACATTATATTACTTATATATAATGTAGTAAAGCATTTATACAAAAAATAGAGCTAGAAATACTATTATAGAAGCAGGTTTAACTTGGTATTATAAGAATTGCATTATCTTTAAAACTCACACTATTGTAGCAGAATGATGTATTTGTTATAATCATTTTGCTTTAAAAGCAAAAAAAAGCAGGGTATTTTCGAATAGCGGAGATATTTGAAGAAACTGTTAGAAATGAGAAAGAACATAAAGCAAGATATCTTGAACTTCTTAAGAATTTAGAAGGATGTTATAGATTATAGAACTAGTAGGTTTTATAAAGAGAGATTAGAAAAAAGTAAGAAAGCTAGAGTATAGAATATAGTTTAAAATATAAGTAAAAATAATCAATGTAGATAAAAATATTATTCAAAAATATGATTATACTATAAAAACACATATATCTAACTCCTATAGTTTAAGAAAAGATATCATGTGCTTTATTGTTAATTATTAATCCTCATAAACTCTCTCAAGAACAATTCCTTCTTTAAATCCGCCTCTCTCAAGCTTCTTTTCCTCTCTTTTCTTTAAAAGATCTTCTTCAGAATATTCTAAAGCAGAGGAAAGTCTAAATATAACTTCCATTAAATCTGCAAGTTCTTCTAAATTTTTATCTTGAGAAAATTCTGAGGCTTCTTCTTGTAATTTTGCCTCAAGTAGTGAAACAAGTTCTTCAGCACTAGCATAATGTATATCAAACTTTTTACCTGCATTTTCTATTATTTCAGGTATGTTATCTCTTACGAGTTTATTATAAACTTTCATTTGAATACCTCCTAAAAATTAGTATGGCTTAATTATAAGTGGTATTTTATGAGAGGGTAAGAAATAAATAATTGAAATTAAACTAGGTTGATTTATGCTAATATTATAGATATAAAAAATTTAACTTTTTGTGTTTAAGGCATTGTTTATAGATCTATATCATTTTTATGAAATCTTTTTTATTTCTTCATTGTATATAGATCATTTTCTATACTACTAATCTAATAATCTAAATTTCTCAGCCTTTGCTGAGAAATATCCATAATTGTGAACTGTGAATTAAATTCCTTTTAACCCTCACACTGTTGTAGCAAAAGCATATATTTGTTATAATCTACGTAAAGGAAAACTTTGCTATACAAATGTATTTTAAAGATGGTAGGAGGTATTACACTTATGAGTAACTTAAAAGGAACAAAAACAGAGAAAAATTTGATGGAAGCATTTGCAGGGGAGTCACAAGCAAGAAATAAATATACTTATTATGCTTCAAAAGCAAAAAAAGAAGGATATGTTCAAATAGCAGAAATATTTGAAGAAACTGCTAGAAATGAGAAAGAGCATGCTAAGATATGGTACAAGCTATTACATGATGGCATTGGAGATACAGCTGCAAACTTAAAAGATGCTGCTGCTGGAGAAAATTACGAATGGACAGATATGTATGCTAAATTTGCAAAAGAAGCTAAAGAAGAAGGCTTCGATAAAATAGCATTTCTTTTCGAAGAAGTTGGTAAAATAGAAAAAGAGCATGAAGCAAGATATCTTGCACTTCTTAAAAATTTAGAAGAAGGAAAAGTATTTAAAAAAGAAGAAAAAGCTATATGGAAATGTTCAAACTGTGGATTCATCTATGAAGGAGAAGAAGCTCCACAAATGTGTCCTGTATGTGCTCATCCACAAGCTTATTTTGCTATGGAAGCTAAAAATTATTAATTAAATATATATTAGAATTAAAACCCTATGAAAATCTATATAATTAATGATTTTCATAGGGTTTATTTTTGTATAAAAGAATACCACAGGTTATACCTGTGGTTCTAAAAAGCTTTTAGCTATGAGTATAAAAAAAGATCCTCCTTTAGTAAAATAAGTATTAGGTTTGCCGACCAATACTTGAAATACAAAGGAGGAGTTCATAATGAACAATAACAGTTTAGCACATAGCAAATGGAATTGTAAATATCACATAGTGTTTGCACCTAAGTATAGAAGACAAATAATATATGGAAAGATAAAAGTTGATATTGGAGTAATATTGAGAAAGTTATGTGAACATAAGGGTGTAGAAATAATAGAAGCAAATGCATGCAAGGACCATATACACATGTTAGTTAGTGTTCCACCTAAATTAAGCATAGCTCAGTTTATGGGATACTTAAAAGGAAAAAGTTCTCTTATGATTTTTGATAGACATGCTAATCTAAAATATAAGTATGGAAATAGACAATTTTGGTGCAAGGGATATTATGTTGATACAGTTGGGCGTAATAAAAAAGTAATTGAAGAATATATAAAAAATCAAATACAAGAAGATATAGCATATGAGCAATTGAGTTTAAAAGAATATATTGACCCGTTTACGGGTGAGCCAGTAAAGAAGAGCAGATAAAATAAACCCCTTTAGGGGTAGTTAGTAAAAATTTGCGGTTGGCAAACCGTTCGGCGTGCGAGCAGAACAGCTAGTAATATGCCCTTATAGGGCTAAAGCAAACCACCCGTTTTACGGGTGGTCCTGATTTATTATTAAACATGAGGAATATTTGTATACTTTGATATTTCTGAGTTAGCTGTACATAGATCTTCTACGCTTAAATCATGAATATCACTATGACCAGATATTCTAGCAAATGTTTTTAATTCTTCTAAGCTTGCATTTAAGAAATTAGCTACACGTTTAGCACTTTTCTCTATTTTAAATCTACTTCTTAAATTCTCATCTTGAGTTGCACATCCTACTGGACATTTTCCACCATTACAAATACGATATTGTTGACAAGCAGCTGCCATCATAGCAGAACTACCAATTGCTACAGCATCAGCTCCCATTGCAATTGCTTTTGCAAAATCTGAGGAAACTCTAAGTCCTCCTGTAATTACTAAATCAATATCAAGATTATGCTTGTCTATATATTTTTTAGCTCTATATAACGCAAAAATAGTTGGTACTGAAGTTGCATCTCTAAGTAATTTAGGACTAGCTCCTGTTGCTCCTCCACGTCCATCAATTGTTACAAAATCTGGTTTTGCATAAGCTATGAATTCCATATCTCTTTCAATATGGCCTGCTGCAATCTTTATTCCAATTGGTCTTCCATCAGATAACTCTCTTAAATCATCTACTAATTTTTTTAAGTCTTTTTTTGAGTTAATTTCTTCAAAGCGAGAAGGACTTATTATATCTTCTCCCATAGGCTTATTTCTGATTTTAGCAATTTCTTCTGTTACTTTTTCCCCAGGAAGATGTCCACCCATTCCTGGCTTAGTTCCTTGTCCAATTTTTATCTCTATAGCATCTGCTCTTTTTAAGTTTTCTGCTGTAACGCTGTATTTATTAGGCACGTATTCAAATATGTATTTATAAGAAGCATCTATTTCTTCAGGTAAAATACCACCTTCGCCACTACACATAGCAGTTTTATTTTCTGCTGAACCTTTTGCTAATGCTATCTTTAGTTCTTTAGATAATGCACCAAAAGACATATGTGTAATATAAATAGGACTTTCAATTACCATAGGTTTCTTTGCTTTTTTACCTATAATAGTTTGTGTATTTACAAAGTCATGTTCATTTAAAGGAAATGGATTTAATTGTGCCCCTAAGATTAAAATATCATCCCAAGAAATAATAGGTAATTGTGTTCTCATAGGAGATATAACTGATTTCCCCGTTTTAGCCATCTCATGTATAATAGCCATATGTGTTTCTATATCATCACTATTTCTTGTATATTCCCCTAAATAATCTAATGAGTCCATCTTGTTTTCACTTTCAATAGATGTGTTCGCTTCAGATTTATCATTATTAATTTGTTCAAACATACTCTTTGGAGCAGTACATAAAGGACATGCCCAGCTTTCATCTAATTCTGCAAATAATTTTTCATTATTTGATTCATCATAGATATAACCACAAATACTACATTTATACATTTTCATATCATACCCCTTCTTTCGTTATAATTAAATTACATCATCACATTATTATAACATAATTTAACTGCAAATCTGATAAGGACAACAGCAGTGTAGTAAGATTCGTGAAAATAAACCTTATTGTAGTTTTTATATGTAATTAAGAATATTTAGTTATTAGAATATATATTAATTTATTAAGATAGTAGTTTCAATTTTATAATTCTAATATAAAGTAAATCTTAAAAGGAATACTTTTTATAATGAAGAATAACAAGGAAGAGGAAAGAAAATATTTTGACTTGCTAAGTAGATTTTAAATAATATTTATATTGAAAAATAGTGAGAAAAGAAAATAAGGGGGATAATATCATGAAAGTAACTGTCATTTATGGAACAATGCATAAAGGGAGTACATATCATTGTGTTCAGGAACTTTTAAAAAATTTTGCAGATGTACAAGTAACAGAATTTTTCTTACCAAAGGATATGCCGCATTTTTGCAATAGCTGCTTTTCTTGCTTTTTAAAAGGCGAAAATACTTGCCCACATTACACGGCAGTTAATAATATTAAACAATCTATGCTTAAAGCAAATTTAATTATTTTGGCATCACCAGTGTACGTATGTGATGTTAGTGGTCAAATGAAAGCTTTGCTAGATCACTTTGGCTATATATGGATGTCTCATAGGCCTGAGCCTTTAATGTTCAATAAAATAGGATTGGTTTTATCAACAGCAGCAGGTGCTGGAACCTCATATACTAATAAAATTATGAAAAAATCTCTTAATTTTTGGGGATTAAAAAGAGTTTTCTCATATAAGAAAAATGTTGGAGCTATGAGCTGGGAAGAGGTAAATAGTAAAACTAAAGATCAAATTATAAAGGAAATTAGAAATCTTGCTGACAAAATTTCTAAAACTGTGGCAAAATCAAATACTTTGAAGCCTAGATTGTTCACAAAAATTATATTTACTGCTATGAAAGGTATGCAGAAAAAGAGTAGTTGGAATGAGACTGACAAGAATTATTGGAAAGAACAAGGCTGGCTTGAAGGAAAAAAGCCGTGGTAGTGTATTAAATATTGATATAAAATTTTTAATAATTGCTCATTTCCCATTAGCTAATTGTAGCGGTGGACAGTGTTCGTCATAAAATCTAAATCGATTTCCACTATCAAATATTAAACAGATAGTTAATATTTCAATAAATAATGTTTTGGAATATTATGATAGTGATTAAAATAAATAGATAATAAAAAACTTATGAAAAGTAATATGAATTAGATATAAAAAATATTTAATTTACAAAAATATGGGTCAAAGGAGTATAAAATATAATGAATACACCAAGTATATATTTACTTTTTCTTTTTTCAATAACATTGCATAATATAGAAGAAGCACTTTGGATACCACGGTGGTCAAGATATACAGAAAAATTTGGCAAGCAAGTCAGTGGTGATGAATTTCATTTTGCTGTATTGATAATTACAATATTAGCATATTTAGCAACAGGCTTATTTATATTTTTTCCTAAAAATTTAATATTAAAATATTTTTTCTTTGGCTTTATAGGATCAATGATGTTTAATATTATTTTTCCTCATTTAATTTTAACTATTATATTAAAGAAGTATTCTCCAGGATTAATTACAGGAGTTCTTCTTATAATGCCCTTCAATAGTTTAATTATAGTTTCCTCACTGAATAACAGTATTATTAATTTAAATGAAGTAATTATATCTACCATTGTAGTTGGTATATTATTATTAATTTTAATACCTATTTTAGAGAAAATAGGCGGAAAACTAATTGATTACAAATAAATTAATAAACTAATTAAATGATAGTATTATTTTATTGCGAACTAAATGAATATAAGATATCTTTATAAAAGTGTTATAAAAAAATTGATATGAGCTAAAGAAAAAGTTAGAGTTCATATAATAAGCAAAAGTGAAAGGATAAGGATTTTAAAATGAGAATAAATAAACTTCTTAGCAATTATGGTATTTGCTCAAGGAGAGAAGCTAATAGACTTATTGAAGAAAATAGAATAATAGTAAATGGTCAACTTTGTAAGCCAGGTCAGTGGGTGGAAGAGGAGGATATTATCCTCATTGATAATGAGCCTATTCAAGTGAAAGATAAAGTATATATTGTCTTAAATAAACCAGTAGGAATAACCTGCACCGCAGCAAAAGAAGTGAAGGATAATATAATTGATTTTATGAATTATAAAGAATATATTTTTCCTGTGGGTAGATTGGATAAAGCGTCTCAAGGACTGATATTAATGACAAATGATGGAGAGCTTGCAAATAAAATTTTAGAATCAGAAAATGAACATGAGAAGGAATACATAGTAACTGTTGATAAAGCTTTTGATGATTTTTTTATAAAAGGAATGTCTGAAGGGGTTGAAATTTGTGGAGTTAAAACAAGACCCTGCAAAGTGAGTAGAATTACAGAAGATACTTTCCGCATCATTCTCACACAAGGTCTTAATAAACAAATTCGCAGAATGACCAAAACTTTTGGATATACAGTTGTACGCCTAGAACGTATTCGAATTATTAATATAAAAATTGATGGAATAGATACTGGTAAGTGGCGTAACCTTACAGAAGAAGAGGTAATGGAATTAAAGAAGATGTAGCTTTTATGCTTAAAAAAGTATAGGGCTTATAGGATAAAAATTCATCATAGAAATATGGTGAATTTTTTTATATGTGAAAATCTAGTTTAAGATTTTTAATATTTAATATAACAGTGATTAGAGAATAGTATTATACAGTTTTCAAATAAAATGTTAATATAATAATAAATGGGAAAAATTGATTTTGTAACTATTTAGCTAAAACAATGAAAATAAATAAAAAACTAAAATTTTTAAATAAAAGTAATTAGGAGAATATCGATGGAAATATTAAAGAATTTTAAGACAAAGAATAGAGAGAAGTTCAATATATATGCCTTTAGAGTATTATTTTGGGGATATATACTAATAAGTCTTTTATTTATTGATAGATTTAATTTTATGATTTTAAATTTATCACTAGCATACATACCATTTGAACTTTCAGTGATAATTAGTAACATGAAATATAAAGAAAAAAAGAGCAATAGATTAATATATTGGGTAGTATTTTTATTATGGCTGTTCTTTTATCCTAACGCTCCATATTTGATTACTGATTTTTTTCATTTAGCAACATTAGATTACATTGATCCTATGAGAGATTATATATTTACATCAGATCCTTATGTATGGAAACATTTTTGTTATCTTTCTACAGGCATCATATTTGGTATAGGTATGGGATTATTATCTTTAAAACTTGTATATAAATCTATTAGAGATATAACTAAAAAAATAAGCAGCAATATGTTTATTGTAGCAGTAGCTATTTTATCAAGTTATGCTATTTATATTGGGAGATTTCTAAGATTGCATACACTTGACTTAATTATTTATCCTTTCGATACCATAAAACAAGTGGTTTCTGTATTTTCATCGGAATTTTTTTATTTTATGTTGTATATTACTATAGTTCAGTTAATAATCTATGCTGTATGGAAACTTATAAGAGATTAAATAATAATAGATTAATAGAAGTAAAACTATAGATTTTTAGACAGGAGTTTTTTTATGAATAAGACTATTGGAATATTAGCTCATGTAGATGCAGGGAAAACTACATTTTCAGAGCAAATACTTTATCATACTCACAGTATAAAAGAAAGAGGAAGAGTAGACCATAAAAATGCTTTTTTAGATAACCATGATATAGAAAGAGAAAGAGGTATAACTATATTTTCAGATGAGGGAAGCTTTACTTATAAAGATGATAATTATTTTTTAGTTGATACTCCTGGTCATATAGATTTTTCCTGCGAGATGGAAAGAGCCATAGGAATTATGGACTATGCAGTTATAGTAATAAGTGCAGTGGAGGGAGTACAAGGACATACAGAAACAGTTTGGCAGCTTCTTAGAAAATATAAAGTACCTACTTTCTTTTTTATCAATAAAGTTGATAGACAAGGGGCAAACATTGAGAGAGTAGTAAAGGAGATAAAAGAAAAACTATCAATGGAGACATGTTTTATTGATGAACTCTTAGCTGATAGAGATATGAAAGAAGATCTTATTGAATTTATTGCTGAAAGAGATGAAAAGCTTTTTAATATATATTTAGAAGAGGGGTATAATCATAATTTATGGTTAAATACTATGAGTGATTTGATAAAACGAAGTGAAATATTTACTTGTTTTAGTGGTTCTGCACTTTTAGATATTGGAATAGAAGACTTTATAGAAAATCTACATACTCTCACTTATACAGAATATGAAAGTGAAGAAAAATTTAGTGGTATTGTATATAAAATACGTCACGATGAAAAAGGTGCGAGAATTACTTATATCAAAGCTTTAAAAGGAAATTTAAAGGTAAGAGATGAAGTATGTTATGAAAATGAGGACTATAAAATTAGTGAAAAGGTTAGTCAAATAAGAAAGTATAATGGAAATAAATTCAAGTCGATAGAAGAGGTACATGCAGGGGAGATTTTTGCAGTAACTGGATTAACAAAGGCTAAAGTTGGAGAAGGTCTTGGAGAGCTAAAAACAAAGACAAGCTATAAGATATTACCAACATTAAAGTCTAAGGTAATATTTTCTGAAAAATTAAATGTAAAGGAATTATTACAATGTTTTAGGATGTTAGAGGAAGAAGACCCATCTTTAAATGTTGTATGGCATGAAAAACTAAAAGAGATACATATTCATATTATGGGAACTATTCAGTTAGAAATTTTAAAAAAGAATGTAGAAGATAGATTTAAAATGGAAATAGATTTTGGCCCATGTGAAATTCTCTATAAGGAAACTATAAGTAATAAAGTTATAGGTTGTGGACATTTTGAGCCGCTAGGACACTATGCAGAAGTACATCTTAAGCTAGAACCAGGAGAGAGGAATAGTAGTATAGTTTTTGAAAATTTATGTCATGTGGATGATTTATCATTAGGACATCAAAATCTTGTTTCATCTCATATATTTGAAAGAGACCATAATGGAGTACTTACAGGATCACCAATAACTGACTTAAAAATCACATTGTTAATAGGAAGGGCTCATAACAAGCATACCAGTGGAGGAGATTTTAGAGAAGCTACATACAGAGCTTTAAGACAGGGGCTAGAAAAAGCAGAAAACATACTTTTAGAACCTTATTATAATTTTAAGTTTGAGATTAATTTAGATGAGGTAGGAAAAGTTATATCAGACATACAAAGATTACATGGTACTTTTAGCGGACCAGAAAGCCATAATGAAAGAGCTGTAATAAAAGGGAGAGGGCCAGTATCCACCTTTATGGATTATCCTTTAGAATTTGTAGCTTTAACTAAAGGAAAAGGTAGCTATAGCTTTATTTTTGAGGGGTATGATATATGCCATAATACTGAAGAAGTAGTTAAGAAAATAGCATACAACAAAGATAGGGATAGTGACTATACCTCTAACTCTATATTTTGTTCTAAAGGACAAGGTTATGTGATGGAAGGTCATGAAGCGGAAGAACATATGCACTGTGAAATTAGAAATATATAGATATATTTAATTCACAATTCACAGTTCACAATTCACAATTGTGCATATTTCTCAGCAGAAGCTGAGAAATTTAAAATTGATTCTCTTTGAAGTTACACAGTAACTTCTTATAAAAAACTACTAATAACACTGCTAATAAAAAATAGTTAAAGAAATTAATTCGTAAGAATTAATTTCAACCTTAATTGTCAATTTTCCATTCTCAATTCTCCATTGATTAAGCTGTTCCCCAGAGGTGAAGAAAGCTGTCAATTATATTACTAGATAAAAAAAGTACCCAAAAATATTATTTTTGGGTACTTAGTTTTATTTTGAAATAGTTGCATTAGTTTGGACTGATTTTTTCTGCGTTAAGAATCCTATGTATTTTATTAATACATAAAATACAATTAATACAGCTACTATTTCTTGAAACTTTATAATATATTTTAGAAAATCTATTCCTTTTTCTGCTTTTATAAGAAATACATTAGTACCTTTTAATGCTACCGCGCTAATTACCATTGGGAAAGTAAAGGCAGCAAAGCTTGGGTAAAATTTTAGTTTTAAAAGTTTTGGAAGATTTACTAATACTACTAGATATAATATGAATGATAGCACAGCTAAAACTCCAACAATAAGCATATTTTTATCACTAAAAGAATTTAAATATGCTGCTAGGCAAAGGCTAGCAGGAGCAGCAAAAATTGCTATAGTAGGAAGTGCTGGTTCAGGAATCTCTTTAATAAATACTGTTCTATAAATTAAAATAGGCAGTAAAATAATAAAAGATATAAAGGCAAACCAGAAGAAAAACTGTCCTATATTAGCTAATTTAAATGCTGGAGCGGTTATTCCAGCTGCACCTATTCCGACGTATACAACAAAGGTACTTGGAAATAATTTTTTAATGTTAAAACTGAGTACAAATTTCATTGTATAGAATAATATAAGTCCAATATGAATTAAAACACCAATAATCCATATAGCCCGTCCAACATTAAAAGACATATCTTTAATATATACAGATAATAGCATAATACCCATAGAATAAGTAGGTATTACACTGGCAATTACAGGATTATTCAAATCTTCTATTACAGCTTTACTATAAAATAAAATTTTAAGAGTTATTAATAACAAAATTACTGCAGATAATACTCCAAGAAGATTTTTATATATAGGTCCATAGGAAGCTAAAAGATTTCCTAACGCTGCTAAAGATAACATGACTCCAGCTAGAGGTAATGGAATTTTCTTTATAAATTGAGCCATAGAATTATCCCACCTTATTCATCTATATTTTCAATATTTAATTCTCTAACTATAATTTCAGCAGCTTTTTCTGCCATTTCGCCTGTGAATTTTATACATTGAGCTTTATGTTCACCAGATGCCATGTCCATTCCTTTTGTATGAACACTACAGCATAAACATTTATGTTTTTGTCTAAAAGAATCTTGAAGTTCATAAGCTAATTCCAATGCTTTTACACTTCTAGGATCTTGAGGATTGCTTCCTTTAGTTCTTCCAAAGAAATATCCAAGGCATAATACAGCTCCATTAACTGCTCCGCAAGTACATTTTGATTTACCAATACCTACTGGAAAACCTGATGCCATAGCAATCATTTCATCTGGCATATCAATTTGAAAATTGTTTTTGATAGAAGCTACTATTGCTTCTGAGCAGTAGAATTCTCCTTTAAAAAAATGCTCTTCAGCGTCTGATTTTACTTTTTTAATACTTATTTTATCTACCATAAAAATTAACCCCTTTTGTTTAAATTTATTCTAAACTCACACAAATTATAGCATGGGCATTATATGCAGTCTAATTGGGTTTTCCAATAGAAAAATTTTATGTATTGTTTATACAAATACATGAGAGTATATATTAAATCTAAAATTAATATATATATATATAATAATTGATATTTTTTAGTCTTATAATTGAAACTATTGAATTCACAATTCACAATGCAAAATGCACGATTAAGGTGGAAATTAATTATTATGAATTAATTTCTTTAAATAGATTTTTGTAGCGGCGAACATTGTTCGCCATTTTTTATATGTTCAATATTTGGTAATGGAAATGGATTTGGGGTTTATGGAGAACGCTGTTCTCCGCTACAGTTAATCAATTCTAAATTTTTACTGAGAAATATCCGTAATTCCTATCCTTCATTCTTAATTTTTAATTTATGATGAAAAATTTCTTTTATGGAAATTAAAATTATATATATTATGTAAGGTTTACTTGACAGGGAAATTATATAGATATATAGTTGTCGTGTAAGGTTAACATTACATAGGAGAAGTGAAAAATGAAAAATCGAGTAAGAGAATTTAGAGAAGCTCTTGGGATTACTCAGGAGCAATTAGGAAAACTTGTAGGTGTGTCAAGACAAGCTATTAATGCAATTGAAACAGAAAAATTTGAGCCATCTATTTGGCTAGCTTATGATATTGCAAAATTGTACAATAGCTCTATTGAGGAGATATTCCTTTTTGAACAAAGTGAAAGAAAATCATAAAACATAAAATAAAGGAGGTTAGAGAAATGGCTTTGAGAAATATTAGACAGTTAGGAGACGACATCTTAAGAAAAAAGTGTAAAGAAGTTGAAGTAGTAGATGATAGAGTAAGACAAATACTTAATGATATGGCTGATACTATGTATAATACAGAAAATGGCGGTGGGCTAGCTGCCTGTCAAGTTGGAATTCTTAAGAAACTTGTAGTAATTGACATGGGGAAAGGTCTTATAAAGCTAGTCAATCCTAAAATAATTAAGGAGGAAGGCTCTCAAAAAGTTATTGAGGGATGCTTAAGTATTCCTAATAAATGGGGATATGTTTTAAGACCATATAAGGTAACTGTAAAAGCATTAAATGAAAATGGTGAAGAAATTACAATAACAGGTACAAGAGATTTAGCAAAATGTTTATGCCATGAAATTGATCATTTAGATGGTATATTGTTTGTTGATAAGGTTATTGAATATATAAAGTAACATATTTTTAACTTTGAGATGATATCTATATTATAGATAAACTACCTTAAAATTTAATGTATATCTCTATGGTATTTTAATTTACAATTCACAATGTAAAATTCATAATTGTGGTGGAAATTATTTTTGATCAGAATAATTTTTTTAATAGATTTTTAACTAGCAATGCAGTTGCTAGTTGTGTGGCGAACACTGTTCGTTGCCACGATTAGGAAATTAATTATAAAAAATTACTGCGTAACTTTAAAGAAAATCAATTCTAAATTTCTCAGTTTTTACTGAGAAATATCCATAATTGTGCATCGTGAATTCTCAATTGTATAAGAGTTCTCTGAGGTTCAGTATAGCTCAGAACAAGAACCAGTGAGATTATACTAAATTTATGGAGATGTGCGATGGTATTAAAATATTGGTTAATGTTGCAGATACTGTGCCATATCATACTGCACCCCAGGGTTATATCAATGCACAATTCACAATTGGCAATTAAGGAGGAAATTATTTTTCAGCAAAATAATTTCTTTTAATGAATTTTTTTGACTAGCAATTTTATATTGCTAGTTTTTTTAGATATATAATAATTAAATAATATATGGTGAAGACTGTTCGCCGCTGCAGCTAATCAATTCTAAATTTCTCAGTGGCAACTGAGAAATATCCACAATTGTGAATTGTGCATTGTGAATTCTCAATTGTATAAGGGTTCCCCAGGGGTTGAAGTTTATCAATGGAGAATTTAAACAATTTATAATTCACAATTGTAGGGGATTAGGATTATATATGAAGTGAGATATTAAAAGAGCATAATGAATATATATAATGGACAATTAATTAATGTAAGAACAAAAATTCCTTCTGTTGGCAACAACTTGGCAACAAATCTGTAAAAGTTGGTAAAAACATAGTGATAATATTTAAAGCATAGGAGATAAAATAACAGGCCAAAGTCATACTGAACTGATATTTTTAAATATGACTAAATATATATAGCAAGGAGGGAGTATTTATGCAAAAGAATACTATAAAAAAATTATTGTCATTATTTTTATTATTAACTGCTACATTATCTATGATAGCATGTGAACCAAAAGAAAAAGAGGTAGTAATAGCCCCTGATGTTAGTGTACAGGCTAAAGCAGAAGAAAATAAAGTAAAACAAAGTATGGAACTTGGAAATAAGTATCTGAATGAAGGTGATTATGAAAAAGCTATAAAAGCTTATGAAGAATCAATTTCTGCGGAGATAAATAATAAAGACACTTATCTTAAGATAAAAGATAAGTATATTGAGAAAAACAGATTTGATGATGCTTATTATATAATAAAATTGGCTATAAAAAATAATGTGGATATTGATAATATGAAAAATATTCTAGAGGACATAAAAGAAAACTTTGAGGCAATTAATCTTGAAGATTCAGTTAAGCAAAATAATGGCTATGAATTACCTAAAGATATAATGATAAATATAAACGGTAAAGATGTAAATGGAATTATTAAGTGGGATAATAATGATGTTGATACAAGTACACCAGGTAGTTTTTACTATCAAGGTACTATTGAACAATATGGAAGAGTTGTTAATTTGGAATTAAATATAAATCCTATAGTTATAGAAAAGAAAATAGGATGGGTTAAAGAGGTAAATGATAACTATATATCGTTAGATGAAGTAGAATTTTATATGTATGATGAGGCATTAAATGAAGCAATAAAGGACAATAGTAAGAAGGTAATTCGTGATGATGATACTGGAAAGTTATACGTTTCGGATAGTTATTATATAAGAAATAATAGTGATGAAATAACAACTTATACCATTGATGAAAATACAGTTTTTGAGATATGCAAATATTTGCTTAGAGATGTATCTAATGCTTCGGAAGTAGAGCCTGTATCTTATGAAACTCTAAAGAAAGCAGTTGATGATCATGAAAGAGGGCTATTATGTTGGATATATACTGAAGATGATAAAATAACAAAAATAGAACAGCAATATATTCCATAAAATTTAATAAGTTTAGAAATTATGTTCTAAAATAAAAGTTTAAGAAGTTTAAGTGTTATGTTGCAAATAAAGGTATAAAATGGTTTGTTCTACAAATTGTTTTATACTTTTATTTTATTATAAATATAGATAAGCCACATAAAAAGTTAATGTATAACCAATAATTCAATGCACAATGTACAATTCACAGTTCACAATTAAGGAGGAAATTATTTTTAGGAAAAATAATTTCTTTGAATAGATTTTTTAACTAGCAATACAATTGCTAGTTATGTGACCAACACTGTTCGCCGCTACAGGATCAATTCAAAATCCACAATTGTGCATTGTGAATTTTGAATTGTGCATCGATAAAGCCCCTAAAGTATAAACTATACCTTAGGGGTTTTTTCTACATATTAGAATATTTTTCCATATTATTACTCATTAGTTTCTTTTTTGACACAGTTAAGAATAGAACTAAAGATGCTACGGCTATCACTATTCCTATTGGATAAGCTATTGAGGTAGCTATTTTAAATCCTTCTGGTGCTACAAGTATATAAGTAACCGCAACTGCTGTCATAAATGTTGCTGGTATAGATACAAACCAATGAGACTTTTCATTAAGAACCATGTACATAGCTCCTGCCCATAAAACTACCATAGCTAATGTTTGATTTGCCCAGGCAAAATATCTCCAAATAATATTAAAATCTATTAAAGTTAATCCATAAGCTATTACAAATAACGGCAAACTTAATATCAATCTATTTTTAATAGGTCCTTGCTTATAATTTAAAAAGTCCGCAATAGTAAGTCTCGCACTTCTAAAAGCTGTATCTCCAGAAGTTATTGGACAAGCTATAACTCCAAGTATAGCTAAAACACCTCCTACCTTTCCAAGTAACGAAGTAGATATAATATGAACTACTCCCGCTTGGCCACCTTGTTCAGCTAAAGCTTTTGCTAATCCTTCTGTACCATGGAAAAAGGTCATAGCTGCTGCTGCCCATACTAATGCTACAATACCTTCTGCAATCATAGCTCCAAAAAAGCAAGCTCTACCTTCTTTTTCATTTCCAATACATCTAGCCATCATCGGTGATTGAGTTGCATGGAATCCTGAAATTGCTCCACAAGCAATAGTTACAAACATCATTGGCCATATTGGTAGATTACTTGGATGTAAATTTTGAATTGTTAACTCTGGAATGTTAAAATCTCCAAATACTATTCCTCCACCAACTCCTATAGCCATAACAAGTAAGCATAGACCAAATATAGGATAAATCTTACCTATAAGCTTATCTATTGGTAACACAGTAGCTAATATAAAATATACGAAAATTATATATAACCAAAATGTTTTATCTAATTTATCTGGAGTTAAACTAGCAAGTAAACCTGCTGGTCCTGTTATAAATACTGTACCAACAAGAATAAGAAGCACAACTGAGAATCCTCTCATAAATTGCTTAAATCCACCTCCAAGATATTTTCCAACAACTTCTGGAATACTAGCTCCATCATGTCTAACTGATAACATACCAGATAGATAATCATGTACTGCACCTGCAAAAATACAACCAAATACTATCCATAAAAATGCTGCTGGTCCCCAAAGTGCGCCTGAAATCGCACCAAATATTGGACCAAGCCCAGCAATATTTAAAAATTGAATTAAAAAAATTTTTGCTGGTGGAAGCTTAATAAAATCAACACCATCCTCAAGTCTTACAGCTGGAGTCTGACGACTTTCATCCATTCCAAACATATTCTCAGTAAACTTTCCATAAATAAAATAACCTAAAATAAGAATTACTATTGATGATAGAAATGTAATCATATAATCTCCCCCTATAATAATATAAGTTCTAATTAAAATTTAAGTATGTACAGAAAGTATAGTATATATTTTCAAATTTTCAAACAATTC
>NZ_JBSVQM010000026.1:0-56130 GCF_054863625.1 Clostridium sp. Marseille-QA1073
AAATATTTCAACTAGTTAATTAATTATCGCTAAGTTTGTTAATTAACTAACTTAATTTAAGGGGGGTGGAAAAATGGCTGAAATTAAAACAAATATAACTAGAAAACCTAAAAAGAAAAAGGTAAATCAAATTCCTTTTGGAGTAGCACTTTTAATTGCTATTGGAGGAGTAGGATTCTTTATGGCTAACAATTCACCTAAATCTGCTCTTATGTGGGTTTTTGGTGTTACAGCGGGGTTTACACTTCAAAGATCAAGGTTTTGTTTTACAGCTTCATTGAGAGATCCAGTTCTAACGGGAGGAACTTCGTTAACTAAGGCAGTTGTAATCGCAATTGCTACTGCTACAGTTGGATTTGCTGCTATACAATATGCAGCAGCTTCAAAAGGAGCACCGGTGCCAGGAAATATATCACCTATAGGTGTACATGTAGCTGTTGGTGCTATTATGTTTGGGATAGGAGCAGTGATTGCAGGGGGATGTGCTTCAGGTACTCTAATGAGAGTTGGAGAAGGTTTTACAATGCAAATGTTATCGCTAGTATTTTTTATTATCGGATCACTATGGGGAGCAAAGAATTTTGGTTGGTGGTCAGATAGGTTTATGCCTGAAAAAGGTGTATTTTTACCGGATGTAATGGGATGGCCATTAGCAATATTTTTACAATTTGCACTATTACTAGGAATTTATATATTTGCAGACTGGTTTGGAAATAAGAAATCAAATGAGTAATCAAAAATTACAATAAATTTTAAGTAAATTAATAATTAAAGGGAGGAATTTATTATGGCAGAATTAAGATTAGATTGTTTAGGTGAGGCTTGTCCAGTACCGCTAATTAAAACTCAAAAGAAAATGGACAATATGAAAGTAGGAGAGGTTGTTATAGTTGAAATAGATCATAGCTGTGCTATGAAAAATATACCAGAGTGGGCAAGAAAAGAAGGACATAATGTTGATATAGAAGAAGTAGATGACGGTCAATGGGAAGTTTATATTGAAAAGACAAAATAGTTTTCCCTTAAAAATTAATATGGGGTGAATTTTATGGATATTAAAAAGAACGTTTACTATAAAAAATTTTTAAAAGACCCATGGTCATATACTGCTGGAGCAGTTGTTTTAGCACTTATAAATATTGCAATGTTTGCGTCTACTGGTAAGGCGTGGGGGGTAACAACTCCACTTTCTTATTGGGCAGCTTGGCTATATCAATTAATAGGTGGTCATCCAGAAAAATGGTTTTACTTTCAGCAAAAGGGTCATGCTGCAGCTTTAAGTGCAGGTTTTTTAAATGATCCTCATTCTATTTCTAACATTGGAATTATAGTTGGTGCATTTTTAGCTACATTGCTTGCATCTCAATTTAAAATAAAGAAAATAAAATCATGGAAACAAGTAATAGCAGCAGTATTAGGTGGACTTCTAATGGGATATGGCGCAAGAATTTCTTTTGGATGTAATATAGGAGCGTTATTTAGTGGAATTGCATCTATGTCTCTTCATGGTTGGATGTATTGGATATTTATATTTATTGGCGCATGGATTGGAAGTAAACTATTAGTTAAATATTTTATGTAACATATTGTGGTGGCTTAATGCCACCATATGTTTTAACTATCTATATAATAAGTAGAATTTATAGGCAGTGGGGAGGAATTTATAGTGGAGAAAAAACATGAATATTATGATGTAGTAATCATTGGTGGAGGAGCCTCTGGTTTAACTTCAGCAATATATTGTGGAAGAGCAAGACTTAAAACTCTTTTAATAGAAAAATCCTTAGTTGGTGGACTAGCTACTTATACAAATGAGATGGCAAATTACCCAGGTTTTCCAGAAGGAACCACTGGAACAGAACTTATGAATCTTTTTCATAAACAAGCTAAAAATTTTGGAGTTAACTTTAAACTAACAGATGTTAAAGCTGTTAATCTTCAAGGAAAGGACAAATTAGTAGAAACTTTTAGAGTAACTTACCATGCTAAAACTGTTATCATATCTACTGGAGGAAAGCCAAGACTAACTAATGCGGTTAATGAAGAAAAATTCCTATATGACAAAGGTATATCTTTTTGTGCTACTTGTGATGCAGCATATTATACAGATAAGACTGTTATGGTTATTGGAAGTGGCGATGCAGCGATAGAAGAAGGAATGTTTCTCACTAAATTTGCAAAAAAAGTTATAGTCTCTGTAATTCATGATGAAGGTATTATGGATGCAAATAAAATAGCTCAAGAACAGGCCATGAAAAATCCCAAAATGGAATTTATGTGGAATACTATAGTAAACTCTTTTGAAGGAGAAGATAGATTAAATAAAGTTATTTTAAAAAATACTAAGACTGGGCATTTATCAAATGTTTCAGTAGATGGATGTTTCTTATTTATAGGTTATGTGCCTAACACTGAGATATTTAAAGAGCAAATTACTTTAACTAAACAAGGTTATATTACGACAAATGAAAAAACGGAAACAAATATTGAAGGTGTATTTGCAGTAGGGGATGTTAGAGATAAATTTCTAAAGCAAGTTGCTACAGCAGTTGGAGATGGTGCTATAGCAGGAGTTGGGGCAGAAAAATATATCGCAGAATCAGAAGTGTTTGAAAGTGAAATTATGCAGAGTGAAAAAATAGGATTAATATATTTATGGTCTCCAATTGATGAAGAGAGTCGAACATTGCTTACTGAAATAGAAGAAGTAGAAAAAGAAATGTCAGACATAGTTAAAGTAAGCAAAATTGACGTTTATAAAAATGCAAGTCTTGCTTCAAGGCTTGGTACTGTAGAAGCACCTCTTTTAATATATACTAAAAATGGAGAGATTGTAGCACAGGATAAAAATATAACTAAAGAAAATATTGTTGATATAGTTAAAGAATATATAGTTTAAAAGTTTTGAAGGTAATTAGTATAATATGTAAACGTAATAGACTCATAATTATGGAATTTCATAGTTATGAGTCTATTTTATATATCTTTTCTAAGAAGTTTTATTATAGTTTAAAAGTATATATTAATTTAAGAATAATAATATTGTTAATTTTTTGTATTTAAAATTAAAGATTTGTAAGCAAGATATTATTTTTATGGATATATACTAAATTTGATACATATAATTAAATAAATATAAATAGGTAGTAATTTACTTTTATGATAATTTGTGAAGCTTTTCTGTAATAAATAATAGAAGAAAATATATAAATTTTTAAGGATAAATTGGAACTTATAAATACTAATAAATGATAATTTTATGAGAAAACTGAAAAATATAAAATTAAGATTTAAGTAAAAACCATATAAAATTGTTTAGAAATAATTTTAATTAATGTATATAAAACACCTGTAATTGATGATTTTTGCTCTGTAAAGATAGAAAATTTACTAGTTACATCAACCACCTAAAATATAAAATTCTAAAGTTTTATTTTAAACTCTGAGGGAAATAAAATGTATCCCTTCAGAGTTTCAAATATATTTTACTTTAAAGAGGGGGTAAAAAAATGAAATTAAAAAAATGGCTTAGTATTTTGACAGCTATTGTGATGGCAGGATCTGTACTAGCATTTTCTGGTTGTAGTAAAGACTCTGATAGTGGGGAAAAAACAGAGCCCAAAAATACAACAGAAGTAACTGAAGGTAAAAAAGATGAGGAACAATATTTAAAAACTATATTATTTGACCCTCAAACATTTGACCCTAATGAATGTCAAGATACATCTTCCCATACAATACTTGCGGCAACTCAGGAAGGGTTAGTTAGGGCAAAAGTTGTAGATGGGAAGGATGTACTAGAACCTGCAGCAGCAGAAAGCTGGTCCGTTTCTGATGATGGGCTTATTTATACTTTTAAAATAAGAGACATGAATTGGAGTGATGGAGTAAAACTTACTGCTCAGCACTTTGTGGATTCTTATAGAAGAATATTAGATAAAAACAATGCATTTCCTTATGCGTATTTTTTATATGATATAAAAGGTGCAGAAGCATATAATAAGGGAACAGGGAAAGTGGAAGATATAGGGGTTGAAGCTAAGGATGATAATACCTTAGTTATAACACTTGAAAGACCAACTGTTTACTTTGAAAAGAAATTAGTCCATTCATCTTTCTATCCAATTAGACTTGATATTATTGAAAAAGGCGGAGAAAATTGGAATACAGATTATACAAAACAAGTTTATTCTGGACCTTATAAAATAACAGATCTAATTAAAAATAATTCATTAGTTTTAGAAAAAAATGAAGATTATTGGGATGCAGAAAATGTATTTATAGAAAAAGTTGAAATGAACAAAATTGATGAATTTTCAACTCAAGCTCAATTGTTTGAAGCTCACGATTTAGATGTCACAGGTTCTACACAAGAGTATATCAAAAAGTGGACAGAAATGGCTGAAGAAGGTAAATTCCAAGCAGCAACAGGAGAATCACCAGGTAATTGGTATTTCGGATTTAATGTTAAAGGCGGTCCAAGTGGAATAATGAGTAATAACAAAATAAGGCAAGCGGTATCATTAGCAATAGATAGAGAAGATTATGTGAATACACTTAGTGGAAGATTTACTCCTGCTTATGCTTTTGTTCCAAAGGCTATAGATATAGGGGAGGATAACTATAGAGAAAAGGCTACAGAGTCATTGAAAGAAATGTCAGATGAATATAAAAATAATCCTGAAAAATTACAAGCATTATTTAAAGAAGGACTTAAAGAGTTAGGAAAAGACACTAAGGATTTAAGTCAAATAAAACTTAAATATCTTGCACGTGGAACTACAAGTGCTTCTAAACAAGAGCATGAATGGTATCAACAACAACTTGAAAAGAATTTAGGTGTAAAAGTAAATGTTGAAGTCGCACCTGACTATGGAATTTGGAAAAAAGCAGTAGCTGATTCAGATTACGATATTTCATTCTTTGGATGGAGTGCAGATTTCAATGATCCAATAAATTTCTTAGATATGTTTGAAACTAATAATGGTAATAATGATATAAAATTCAGCAATGCAGAATATGACAAGATATGCAAAGAACTTTTAACAGAAACAGATCAAGGCAAGAGATTAGAAAAACTTCAAAAGCTTGAAGATATATTAGTGAAAGAGGAAGCTGCAGTATCACCACTATATTATACAGATACAAGGAGATTTACACAAAATTATGTTAAGAATTTTATGACTCCTAAATTTGGACCAGATTACGAGTGGAGATGGGCATATACTGAAGGTAGAAATTAACAATATATATGCACAGGGTCTAAAAAGTCCTGTGCATTAATTAAATAAGGAGGGTGCTTTATGATTCGTTATACCATTAGAAGGTTTTTAGAGATGCTGCTTATACTATTTATAATAGCAACAGCCACATTCTTTCTGCTTGAAGCAATTCCTGGAGATCCACTTATGCAAAAAGTTGAAAGATTGCCAGATAATATAAAAGAAGCAATGTATGAAAAATATGGATATAATAAGCCTGCTGGTGAGAGATATTTAAAAACTATGAATGGAATATTACATGGAGATTTTGGACAATCAATAGTTTATCCAGGGCAGACTGTCAAATCTATAATAAAAGAAAAACTTCCTGCATCTGCAAGACTTGGTATACAACAAGTTGTAGTAGGACTTAGCTTAGGACTTATATTAGGAATTCTTGCTGCAATGAATAGGGGAACATGGATCGATCGTACCATAGTTACCCTAGCAATACTATTTATATCTGTTCCAAGTTTTATTTTTGCGCTAGGGCTTCAAAAAATATTTGCAGGAAATTTAAAATGGTTTCCAATAATAGGCTGGCCTAAAGGCAAAGACTTATGGTTTGGAGGATGGAAATACACAATTTTACCTACACTTTCTGGATGCTTTGGATATATTGCATCTTATTCAAGACTTTTAAAGACCTCTATGTTAGATGTAATCAATCAAGATTATGTATTAACGGCTAGATCTAAGGGATTATCAAATAGAAAAGTAGTAACAAGACATATACTTAGAAATTCTTTTATACCATTAGTTACCTATTTACCTATGACATTAGCATTATGTATAACAGGCGCTTTCTTTATTGAAAGAGTGTTTTCAATACCAGGACTAGGGCTTTACTATATAACAGCAGTACAAGCTCAAGATTTACCAATGGTTATGGGACATACCATAATCATCACAGCAATGTATATTATATGTATATTTATAACAGATATTTTATACACTGTGGTAGATCCAAGAATTAGAATTACTGGTGGAAAGAGATAGGGAGGGGAGCTGTATGGCTGAATTTAAGGCTGATGATTTTAAAGTAATTGGATGTGAAAATGCAGACAATGATGTCATTAATAGACCTAATATAAGTTATTTTCAAGATGCTTGGAGAAGACTGAAGAAAAATCCTGTGGCAATGACTTCTTTAGCAGTGTTAATA
The DNA here is from genome assembly GCF_054863625.1 of Clostridium sp. Marseille-QA1073. Classification (NCBI taxonomy): domain Bacteria; kingdom Bacillati; phylum Bacillota; class Clostridia; order Eubacteriales; family Clostridiaceae; genus Clostridium; species Clostridium sp. Marseille-QA1073. The sequence goes on from NZ_JBSVQM010000026.1 coordinate 6,427, forward strand.
CTTTTAATGATTATGGTTATAGTAGGACCATATATCAATGGAAAAGAATTCATAAAAATGAATAGTGAATTAGGAGACTTACCTCCTTCTGCAAAACATTGGTTTGGTACAGATAGAACAGGAAGAGATTTATTTTCAAGAGTTTGGTTTGCTGGCAGAATATCTATTGCCATAGGGGTTGTAGCAACTATAATACAAGTAGTTTTAGGATCACTATATGGCGGAATAATGGCATATTTTGGCGGATGGGTTGATGAAGTTATGATGAGAGTAATAGAGGTAATAACAAGTGTTCCAGAGCTATTGTTAATAATTCTTATGACGATGGTATTCGGTAATGGTTATATACCATTAACTATTGCTTTAACCATTACTTCATGGTGTGGTACAGCTAGGCTTATAAGAGGGCAGTTAATGCAGTTAAGAGAGTGTGAGTATGTTTTAGCAGCACAGGTTTTAGGAGCATCTCCTAGGAGAATTATAGTAAAACATTTTATTCCTAATACCATAGGAGTATTGATACTAAATATAGCATCTAGTATACCATCATATATTTTTGCAGAGGCAGGTCTTAGTTTTCTTGGTATAGGACTTCAAGCTCCAAATACAAGTTGGGGTTCACTTATAGCTTATGGAAGAGATGTTATGGCATTTTATCCAACGCAACTCTTATTTCCATCACTTGCACTATGTATTACAGTACTTGCCTTTAACTTGCTTGGTGACGGTCTTAGAGACGCACTTGATCCAAGACTTCGTCAATAATAGGAGGGGAAATTATGAAAAAACAATTGGAAGTTAAGAACTTAAGAGTATCATACCACACCTATGCTGGGGAAGTTCAATCAGTTAGAGGTATGTCCTTTGATGTAGACAAAGGAGAATGTATTGCAATAGTTGGAGAGTCAGGATGCGGTAAAACGGTTACAGCAAAATCTATAATGGGTTTAATTCAATCTCCGCCAGGAGAAATAAAAGAGGGCAGTGAAGTTATTTATAAAGGTAAAAATATATTAAATTTTTCAGAGAAGCAATGGCAGGATTTTAGAGGTGAAGAATGCAGTATGATTTTTCAGGACGCATTGACGGCTCTAAATCCAACTATGAAAGTAGGAAAGCAAATTGCTGAAAATTTAATGATTCACAGAAAATTAAGTAAGGCAGAAGCATTGAATGAAGCTAGAAGAATGTTAGAGTTAGTAGGTATACCTAATGCAGATAAGAGAATTAACCAATATCCCCATGAGTTTTCCGGGGGGATGAGACAAAGGGCTATGATTGCAATAGCACTTGCCTGCAGTCCTAGTATACTTATAGCAGACGAACCAACTACGGCTTTAGATGTTACCATACAAGCTCAAATAATAGATATTTTAAAAAATCTGCAACAAAAACTAGGAATGTCTATTATATTAATTACTCATGATCTTGGGGTAGTGGCAAATTTAGTTAATAGGATATTTGTTATGTATGCTGGTAAATTAGTGGAGAAAGGAAGCTATAAAGAGATATTTTATAATCCTAAGCATCCTTATACTTGGGCATTGCTTAAAGCGGTACCAAGGCTCGATAGTGAAAACGATGAAGAGTTGGTATCAATACAAGGTACACCGCCAGATTTAATCAAACCTCCTAAAGGATGTGGATTTGCCTCAAGGTGTAAATATTGTATGAATATATGCTTAAGGGAAGAACCGCCATTAACAGAGTTTGAGAAAGAACATACTGCTTCATGTTGGATTTATCATCCAATGGCTCCTAAAGTAGAGAATGGTTTTAAAGTGGAGGTGTCTATTAGTGGAAGCAAAGAATAATTTAATAATGGAGGTTAGAAACCTTAAGAAATATTTTAAAGTAGGTAAAAACGCTATTTTAAAAGCAGTAGATGATGTAAGTTTTGATATATATGAAGGTGAAACTATAGGACTTGTTGGAGAATCAGGATGTGGAAAAACAACCTGCGGAAGAACCTGTACAGGAATGTATAATAAAACCGATGGAAGTGTTATCTATAAAGGAAAAGATGTACACAAAATAGCAGGAAAAGAAAAGAAGCTTTTTGCTAAAGAAGTACAAATAATTTTTCAAGATCCTTATGCTTCTTTAAATCCAAGGATGACTGTTGGAGATATAATAGCTGAAGGTATAGATATACACGGATTAGCAACAAATTCTAATGAAAGAACAGAAAGAGTAAATGAGCTATTAGGATTAGTTGGACTTAATAAAGAACATGCTAATAGATTTGTTCACGAATTTTCAGGAGGCCAAAGACAAAGAATAGGTATAGCAAGAGCCTTAGCAGTAGAACCTAAATTTATAATGTGTGATGAACCAATATCTGCTTTAGATGTATCTATACAGGCACAAGTTGTAAATCTTTTAAAGAGATTACAAAGGGATATGGGGCTTACCTATTTGTTTATTGCTCACGATTTAGCTATGGTTAAGCATATATCAAATAGAATTGCAGTTATGTATCTTGGAGCTGTTGTGGAGTTTACAGCCAGCAAAGAGTTATATAAAAATCCAGTTCATCCATATACTCAAGCACTATTATCTGCCATACCAATACCAGATCCTCTTGTGGAAAGGTCAAGAGAAAGAATTATGCTTGAGGGGGATGTACCTAGTCCTATCAATCCGCCACAAGGATGTAAATTTGCGAAAAGATGTAAATATGTGAAAGATATATGCAGGAATGAAGCGCCAAAACTTAAAGAAGTAGCTCCAAACCATTTAGTGGCATGTCATTTATACTAGTTATTAACTAATAAATAATTAATAAATATGTTGGAGTATTTTATGTGAAAAGGATGGAGATAAGATTCTATTATGAGTAAAATTATGAGCTATTTTAAAGATATAATTAAATCACTTATGGTGGGTATAATTGTTTCTTTAGTATTAATAATAATATCTGGCTTATGCTCTATTTTAGTAAATGGAAACAATATTAAAATCACCTTAGATATTATGAAAAACACCTTATTTATTATAGGAGCATTTGGATTATTGATATTTTCAGGATTTATACTAAAACGAGATTCTAGGAGACCATTAATATATGAGAAACAATGGAAAGAAAAGTTTAGGATAATTCAATTTCAAAATGTATTAATGTTCATAGCTATAATGATTTTATGCTTTGGAATAATATTAGATAGAATTATTTATTATTTTTAATTTTGTAGTTCAATTCATGTGAAGTCCATAACTAGTCAATATATTAACTGGTTATGGTTTTTACATGAATTATTACAAATATGATTATTTTATTATTCATTAATTTGGCAATGCAGTAAATTTAAGTTAGTACAATTATAAACTTATAATTAAATAAAAAATTAAATTGCATATTAATTAAAACTATGTAAATTCATTGAGTTTTAAGGCCCAGAAGAATTATTTTCTTAGAATTTTAGGAAGTTCTTCTAATAATTTTTCTCTTGTAAAAGCATCTTCAGAATTCCACTTCATATTATCAACAAGATATACATATCCATCTTTAGCAGCAGGTAAATTGTACCACATAGCACTATTCAGCAATTCTTGCTATGGTTTTTATAGATTAACACTATTAAGTATTAATATGAAGATTCAATTTTCTGCATAGAACGATATTAACTTCAGTGATATTTTACTATATTATTGGTTAGAATGAGAAATTTTTTATTGGATATATTGGATAAAATCCTTGATAAGATTAAAATAAGTATCTAAGAATATATAGGAGTGTAATTATTCTTTTTTTAAAAAAAGCGAAAAAGATCAGAAATTTACTTTTAAAGAGTAACTATAAAATAATTGAAATTGTGAATAGAGTTGATTATTCAAATACTAGTTTTAGCAAATATATAATTATAATTTCGTATCTTAAAAATGATAGAGCATTCTTTAGTTTAAAATAAATAATATTTATATTATTTTATCTAATTAATAAAAAAAGATCCTAAATACAAAAATTTAGGATCTTTTTTATGTTATCTTCTTTTCCTATTAATCTTAAAAGATAAATAAATAAGTTTATTAAATCAAGGTAAAGTTCTAGAGCAGCAATTACAGCAAATTTATTTAGATTTTCTTTATCAAATTCATAAGAATCTTGATGTATAAGCTTAATTTTTTGCATATCATATGCAGTTAAGCCGCAGAATAAAAATAATCCTATGTAACTTATTGAATTATAAAGTCCAGTTGAACCTATAAAAAAGTTTGCAATACTTGCTACAATAATTCCTACAAGTGCCATAATACAAATTCTACCGATAGTTGATAAATCTCTTTTTGATGTTAAACCGATCATACTACAACAGAAAAACATTATCGCAGCTATAATAAACACCGTTATAATAGAACTTAAGTCATAAAGAGCAAATATTGTTGCAAAAGTTATTCCACTAACAGCTGAATATAATAAAAACAATGCAAGAGCTGTATTAGTAGAAATATTTTCTAACTGTTTGTTTATTATTACAACTAATCCGATTTCTATAGCACATACTACAAAAAGTGAAGCACCACTAGAATATATTAAATTCATACAAGCTTCACTAGTTGATACTAAATATGCAATAGCAAAAGTTACAACTAACCCCATAGTCATGTAAAGAAATGTTTTACTAATAAATTTGTTTTCACTTTTTTTGTAAGAAACTTCTGTCATAAAAATCTCTCCTTAATATAAATTATATTGAAAAAACAACTAATTGATATGCTTGTTCATTTGTAGAATATTTCCATCGTAAGAATTAATTATAGCTAGATCACTATTTAATTCCTTTTTTATTTGACATTAAATATACCTCTTACATTTGAACAGTTATTTTTTATATACTTAAATTAATTTTACCATTTCTTACATAAAATTTCAATGTTATATAAATTTTTAAATTTATAAACAAATTTTTTCGCTAAATTTTGACTAAATAATACTATAGTAATTGTATAAACTTTGTCAATATAATAGGGAAAATATGATGATTATAGTAAGAAACTTAAAACAATTTAAAATTTATTGAAAAAATCCTTGATAAATTTTAAACTTTTAATTATAATTATAAACGATAAATGTATAAAAAATATTTGAGACATAAAATTATGTGAATTTTTTTTAAACAAAAAAATGAACTATGGATAATTTACTTTAAAATTTATTGAAAACATAATTTTTTCACAATTATGAAATTTATTTTTAGCATTTTTATTTATTCATATTAGGTATTACAATACAATAATACAAATAGTTTATATTTTAAATTTTATATTCTAAAAATTTTTTAATTAAAATTATACTCATATTATTATGAAATTATATTTATAATAATACTTTATACCATTTAATTGAAAGAAATGTTTTTTTTCATATTATGTATACAAATTATTAACAAATTATTAGAATTCTTATAAAATATTGAATTATTTTATTTATACTAATATAATGTATTTATACAAAAATTTTAATTGTGAAAAATATGTAAAATATTTTCATTTAAGTTGACGATTTTTGTTGACAAAAGGAGGAATTTGAATTGACTTTTTTAAGCGGGATTATGAAACTTTCGCCAATTGCAGTTTTAGTAGGTTTGATGATGGGCGGAATGGATGTCTTAATAGCGGCTCCACTTGCAACTTGCTGGGCTGCAATTATGGCATATGTAACAGAAAAAATCAAATTTAATGAGATTGTAGACTGCTCAGTTGAAAACGTTAAATCTATGCAATTAGTATTCTTTATACTAATGTTTGCGTATGCGATGGCAGCAGCGTTTATGGCGACTGGAGTTGGCGCAGCTATAGTTAATGTAGCTTTAAAACTTGGACTAACAGCAAGAACTGTTGCTGTTACAGGATTTGCGGTTACTGGAATATTGTCAATAGCAACAGGAACATCTTGGGGAACTTTTGCAGCATGTGCACCAATTTTTCTATGGCTTTCTCACATAGTTGGAGGAGATATTCTAGTAACAGTAGCTGCTATAGCAGGAGGAGCTTGTTTTGGAGATAATATAGGATTAATATCTGACACAACAGTTGTTAGCTCTGAGATTCAAAAAGTAGAAATAATTGATAGAATAAAAAGACAAGTTGGCTGGGCTGGTTTGTGTTTCGTTATCGGAGCTATAGGTTTCTACATATTAAGTGTAGTTCTAAATCTTCCAAATGATTCAACTGTTAATGCAGCTTCTGCAATAGATGCAATTCCAAAAGAGGTTTGGGCTACTTTAGGACAAGAAAGACCAGCAGCAGTAGATTTGTTAAATCAAGTTAAAAATGGAGTACCTTTATATATGGTAATACCATTAATCCTTGTTATAATAGCAGCTGCTAAAGGAATATCTACATTAGCATGTTTATCTATAGGTATAATATCTTCATTTATTCTTGGATCATTTGCAGGAACTACTGCATTACCAGAGTTCTTAGAGTTAGTAAAAGGTGGTTTTTCTGAAGCTGGACAAAGTGTAATCGTTATGATGATGTGGGTTGGTGCATTTGGAGGTATAATGGCAAAAATGAAAGCATTCGAGCCAATATCAAAGCTTGTTATACGTATCTCTAAAAATGTTAGACAACTTATGTTCTGGAATGGATGTTTATCAATACTTGGTAATGCATTGCTTGCAGATGAAATGGCCCAAATTGTAACTATAGGACCTATAATTAAAGAATTAGTAGATGATAATGTTGAAGGTAGTGAAGAAGCTATATATGAGTTAAAAATAAGAAACTCTATATTCTCTAGTTCATTAGGAGTTTTTGGATCTCAATTAATTCCATGGCATGTATATTTAAGCTTTTACGTAGCTATTTCAAATGCTGTATACCCATTGTATACATTTACACCATTTTCATTCATTAAATATAATATAATGGCAGTGGTTACAGTAGTATCATTATTATTACTTACTTTAACTGGACTTGATAGAATTATTCCTAAATTTGGATTACCTAGAGAGCCAGAAGTTAGACTTAAGAAGAAAACTAATATTAAATATGACGATAAATCTTGTGATGAGCCAATGAGAGCATCATCATAAAACAAAAGCCCATCTATATTTAAATAGATGGGTTTTTATTTAATTCACAACTTAAAGTAATTCACAATGCACAGTTCACAATTCACAATTATGGATATTTCTCAATGGAAACTGAGAAATTTTGAATTGATTCTTTGTAGCGGCGAACAGTGTTCGCCACATAACTAGAAATTACATTACTAGTCAAAAATCAATTTTAAGAAATTATTTTGCCTAAAAATAATTTCATCCTTAATTGTGAATCATTTTTATTAAGGCGCTCTATAAATAATATTTAAAATATCAGTTTCTTTATCCACCATAACCTTAGCATCGACCTCATACAAAGATTTTATTAGTTCCACAGTTAGAACTTCCTTTGGAGTTCCATAGCTAACAATTTTTCCTGATTTCATAGCATAAATTTTATCACAATATAAAGCCGCAATATTTAAATCATGGATAGCAGATATAACTGTGATACCAAGTTCTTTTACAGTAGCCATGAATTGAAGCTGATATTTTATATCTAAATGATTTGTAGGTTCGTCTAAAATAAGACATTCTGTTTTTTGTGCTAAAGCCCTTGCAAGGATTATTCTTTGCTTTTCTCCTCCCGATAAACTTGAAAAGCTTCGATTAGCATAACTTGACATACCTACCTTAGCTAAAGACTCTTCCATAATTTTGTAGTCTTCAGCATTATCTTTTTCTATAAACTTTTTATGTGGTGATCGTCCCATTAAAACCATATCTGAAACAGAAAAATCAAAATTATAATTATTATGTTGAGACACCACAGCCATTTTTTTTGCACTTTCCTTCATAGAAAAATCTTTGATATTTTTATTATCTAAAAATATAGCGCCTGCAGAAGGTTTTAAAGTTCGATATATACATTTTAAAAGTGTACTTTTGCCACTACCATTAGGTCCTATAATGCCTACAAATTCTTTTTTGTCTGCATGAATGTTTAATCCCTTTAAGATATGATTTTCTCCTAAATAAGCTTCTAAATTTAAAATTTTTACTTCCATTAAGCATTACCTCCAAATCCATATGACTTACTTACCATAAGATATATAAATACTGGAGCACCTATCATGGAAATTAATATTCCTATTGGGAGTTCATTTCCAGGTATTATAATTCTAGATAAAACATCTGCCCAAACCATAAATATAGCTCCTATCAATGCTGATAATATAATAATTCTTTTGTGATCTGTTCCAAATAGCATTCTTGTAAGATGTGGGATAATAAGTCCTACAAATCCAATCATTCCTGATGAGTATACTATAAAACCAATTATTATAGATATGATGATTAGATAAAGTTGGCGATACTTATGTAAATCTGTACCTAAAGTTATAGAAACTTCATCACCAAGTAACATCAAATTAAGTGTTCTATATTGGGTAACAAAAAATAATGTAGCCAATATTACAAGTGGAAAAATTATTATTATATTTTCCCATTTTGCACCGGCAAGACTTCCCATTAACCAATAGGCTATAGTTTGAGCAGCATCTTTATTATTAGAAAAATATACAATAAAACTTGAAAATGCTGAGCACACAGTACTTAATGCCATACCAGCTAAAAGAAGTTTTGTTGAATTAGCTCTTCCATTTACATTTGCAAGGGTTAATACCAGTATTGATATTGCAAAAGCACCTATAAAAGCGCATATACCTACATAATTACTGCCAAAAAAGATACCTACCCCAAGCATAATAGCTAATGTAGCTCCTAGAGATGCACCAGAAGAAATTCCTAATATATAGGGATCTGCTAAAGGATTTTTTACAATTGCTTGCATAATTACTCCGGATATTGAAAGACCTATACCTACAGCAACTGCTAAAATAATTCTTGGAAGCCTTATAAACCAAACAATATCATATACAGGGCCACTTGATAAAAGCTCCGGATTTCCAATGCTAAATAGTTTGTACATTATAATCTCATATACATCTTTTACGGAAATATCTACAGAACCCATAGTTACAGTTATTAGAATAGAAAAAATTAATATAATTACAAGTATAATGGAAACACCTATATAAGCAGGTGTTCCATTAAGTAATCCGTTTTGTGTATTATTTTTATAATTTTTTTTCATTTTATTTATTTCCATATAACTCAGGATATAATCCTTTTGAAATTGTTTTTATACCATCTAGTGTTCTGATACCACTAGAATAAACTTCACTTAACATTATAGGATTAACACGTTTTGATTTTATAGCAGAAACGCTTGAAAGTGCAGGATTGTCAATAATAGATTTTAATGCAGAATCTCTATCAATTTCTTCTCCATAATAAACAGTAAAAATTACATCGGGGTTAAGTTTTACTAAATCTTCATTTCCTATTTTACCATTAGATTTTGCAACTAAATCTGCTCCGACTTGTTTTGCTATGTCTCCACCTATACTATCTTCACCATAAATTCTATATACGCCATCTTTTTGTACTTCTAAAATTACTGCTTTAACAGATTCTTTTCCCCTAACAAAATCTTTAGCCTTGTCTATTTCGCTTTTCATTGTATTAACTATTTCATTAGCTTTATCTTCTACATCAAAAATTTTACCCATGTTTAAAATATCATCATATTCATTTTGTAAAGTATTTGGACTAATAACACCACTGTTTTGAGACATATATGTATTTACATTTCTTTCATGCCAGAATCCTACATCACCAAGTTTTTTCTCACCAAATAGAGAATACCAGCTCAATATGAAATCAGGTTGTAATCCAATAACTTCTTCTTTAGTAGGTACTTTATCATAATATTTTATTTTGCTAAAAGCATCTTTATATTCATCTTTAACATCATGATCTAATCCAGCAGTAGCAATAATTTTATCTTGTAATCCTAATGCAAGTAATGTCTCTATTGAATTTTGATATACTGCAACAACCTTTTCAGGTGATTTTTCAAATGTAACTTTTACAGGTTCTTTAGCATAATTATAAGTTGTAATTGTAACAGGATAATGTGATGAGTGTTTGTTACTATCTTCTACCTTATTTTCTGTCTTAGGTGTAGTTTCTGTATTTTTATTGCTACATCCAGTTGCTCCCAATACCATGAGCCCCACTAAAATTGTACTTATTATTTTTTTCATTTAATTTTTCTCTCCCTTGTACATTTATTAATATTTTTAATGAGTACCTTCTACTACTTCTATATGATGCTTTTCAAATATTGTCTTTATTTCTTTAGTTCTTTGACTTTCACATTTAACAACACAAACACCAAAATGAAGTTTTTCTACTCCTGCTTGTTTCAATTTTTCAGCAATATTCATTAAATTTTTATCAGAATTATTCGAACAGGCATCGCAGGTAAAGAAGGATATAAGTTCTAAATTTTCGTTTTTATATGTACTAAAGTGTTTTTCTCTATTATTTAAAGCTTTAAAACATCCCATGGTTGTACATATTCCATTAATCTTTTCACATACCCCAATAGCTATTTTCATCTTTCCCTCCTATAAAATAAACTGTTTCCTCATAAATAATAGCCCTTTAACAACAGTTAAAGGGCTATTTATTCAAAAAATATTTTTTAAACATTTATACCACCCCATCGCTCGTAGAGTTATCAGTACATTAAAATAGGCAGGTCTTCTGGCTTAAGCATCAACATTCCTACAGCCTTCCCAGTTTCCCAGTGGCATAATTGCAGGAACTCATCTATTACAGTGGCGAGACCGCGTGGGATTTTAACCCATCTTCCCTTTTAATCAATAGATATTAAATATCTATTAAACCTACTTCACAATTATTCGATTTTACACACTCATTTTAGCATTAATAATTACATTAAGCAAATATTTTTCGACATTTTATCATAAAAAATTGTTAAATAATATTAAATAATTAAAAGTGAGTAATTTATATTATTTAATTTAATTATGATTTTAATATAATAATGATTTATGTTAATTTATAGAGTTAATAGATTAACTGAGAAAATAGAAGTTATGTTTACAAAGTGAGGTAAATACACTGATGAGATATGAATGTGATAGCTAATAATAAATGTTTTACAATTAGAGATGTAGCATATTAGATTTAAGAATATATTAAAGAAAATTACAGGCGATGAATATCATCACCTGTGGCTAACTACAAGTTAATACAATTTTAATATCCTATTAATAATTGATTCATTAGCATCTCTTGATAATTGAATAGGAAGGGATTCCTGATTTTCATATTTTATAGATACGATTAGTATAATAGTATTTGCAAATTTTTCTCGATTGACTATTACTTTTTCACTAGTTTTAAAATTTACTTCTATTTATTTTAATAATTCTTGTAGATATTTTTCAGCTTTTTCATGATTAGCTTTTGTTACATCGAGAGGTAAGTTGAATAGAGCATTAGCACCATTATAATCAGCATTAGGAGTGATTTCACCAGTTTCTTCATTATAGTTAAAAGCATTTACATCATAGAAACTGCTAGTGCTTATACAAAGATAAAGTCCTCTGTCGGCAAACATTTCAACATCGTCACATTCAATTAATCTATACATAACTCCATCAATTACAAATTCGCTATATCCGCCATTCATAGAGGCTATGTTAACTAACCATGGCTTTTGGCCTTTTATTAGAGAAGAGATAAAAAATGGAACTTTACCATACTCTTCATCTCGGGTGTCAGGCATTTTACTACCATCTTGCTTTGCTATTGACACTACGGCGTAGGTTCTATCTGGACGTATATCCTCTGTATAATTTTCAAAGTCGCTTAAACCTTTACCTGATACGATTCCAAGCAAATTAAAATTATATCCACCTGAAACAATTGATTCATTTATTTTAATTGCATTTTTGCTTTCAAATGCATGAGCAAGTTTTTGATCTCCAAGATGCTCAGCAACTTGTTTTGAAGTGAGAAGATGTAAGGCAGCAAATGCTGTTATAGACATTGCAAGGGTAAGTACAGTAGCGATTAGTGCAACGGATATCCTTTTTTTATAAACTGGTTTCATAATATTACTCTCCTTTAATTGATTTATAATTTTTTGGTTTAAATCTTCACTGGGTTCAACTGTTGGAGAAAGAGCTTGCTTCAACAGTTGATCTAATTTCTCAGAGTTCTTCATATTTACTAACCTCCATTAAATTGTTTTTTAAGACTCTTCGAGCCTTATGAAGCCTGCTTTTTACGGTGCCAAGCGGAATCTTCAGTGCTGATGCTATTTCTTCGTTTGACATTTCAGCAGTATAGTACATATACAAAGGGATTTTTAATTTACTATCCAGCTTATCTGCTGCAGTCCGTATCATAATGCATAGTTCATTGGATATAACTATATTTTCAGGGGTTAGTGTATCCTTGAATACGTAACCATTGTTTATATCTTCACTAAGTTTCTCTATTGGAGCTATTTTTTGTCGCCGGGCATATTTACGGCGATTGTTTTTCCATAGCCCTATTGCAATGGAAATGAGAAATCCTTTAGGATTATTATCTTTATCAATTTTATGGCACAACTCCATCGCTTTCAGAAATGTTTCTTGATATAGGTCATCTGTATCAGGCTGGTTTTTCGTAAGATTGTAACAAAAGCTATAGATGGCTTTACCATGCAACTCAATAAGATTATTTAAATCTGCAATGTTCACGTAAATCCTCCTTTCAGTATAATTAAACTCTCCTTTCTAAATATGCTTTCATATATATATTGTCGCGACATAATAAAAGGTTCATTTTTATGTTTGGAATTAGAAATTTTGTATATTATTCCTTGGTAAAGTATTCTATAAAATTTTCATTGGAGTTGAGCAAAGGATATGTGTTTATCAAAGGTTATATATGATGTCAAATATAAGCATAACATTGTATGGGGGTTAATCAAGTTCTTTATATTATGTTAAATATAGAAAATAGCTAAATAAGAAGAATTTAAAAAATGAAGTAAAAAATTAAATGCTTTTAGAAGAAAATATGAGGAATTACAATTGTAAAAATGACTATAAAGATATAACTATAGATATACCACTCTTAAATTTAATCTATATCTGAAAATAATTAACACTTATTATTATTGTTACTAAAACTACTAAATTCAAAATTCACAGTTCATAATTGTGGATATTTCTCAGTGGTAACTGAGAAATTTAGAATTGATTAATCGTAGCGGCGAACAGTGTTCGCCATATATTATTGAATAAATATTAAACTATGAGACGTATTAAAAAGAACTGGCGAACACTGTTCACATCTACAATAAAACGCTAGCAATTGTATTACTAGCTAAAAAATCCATTAAAGAAAATATTTTGATTAAAAATAATTTCCACCTTAATTGTGCATTGTGAATTGTGAATTGAAATACTCAAGGGTATAGCTATATTTGCTATATATTAATTTCTAAGGTAGTTTATCTATATTTAGTGTTATCTATAAGAGGTCTAAAGTAAGTGAAATTTTAACAATAGGACATTTTTATGTTACTGAATACTCAGATTGAAACGTTGGAATACTAAAACAAAATATGAAAAAATGGAGGGGTAATAATGACATTATCTGAAAAAGAAGAAACACAAGTAAGAAAGGCAAATAGATTGATAAATGAAAAATCACCATACCTATTACAGCATGCACATAACCCTGTAGACTGGTATTCATGGGGGGAAGAAGCTTTTGAAAAGGCTAAGAGGGAAAATAAACCTATCTTTTTGAGCATAGGTTATTCTACCTGCCATTGGTGCCATGTTATGGAGGGAGAAGCTTTTGAGGATGAGGAAGTAGCAAAGGTATTGAATGATAATTACGTTGCTATAAAGGTTGATAGGGAAGAGAGACCGGATATAGACAGCATATATATGAATTTTTGTCAGGCTTATACTGGTAGTGGTGGATGGCCACTTAATATAGTAACAACTCCAGATAGAAAGCCTTTTTTTGCAGGTACATATTTTCCTAAAAAAAGTAGATTTGGTATAAAAGGAATTATTGAAATTTTAAATTCTATAAATCAATTATGGAGAGAAGACAATAAAAAGATATTACAAGCTAGTGAAAACCTATTGAATTATATGAGAAATCATTCTAGTAATATAGAGGAAGGAAATTTAAGTACAGAGGTTATAGATAAAGCCGTAGAAGAATTGAAAGAACATTTTGAAGCAGAATTTGGTGGGTTTGGAAAAGAACCTAAATTTCCAACTACTCATTATATATTATTTTTATTAAGATATTATGAAAAAAATAGTGATGAGGAAGTTCTAAAAATTATAGATAAAACTTTAGAGGGAATGTATAAAGGGGGTATTTTTGATCATGTAGGATTTGGATTTGCTAGATATGCTACAGATATAAGATGGTTAGTGCCTCACTTTGAAAAGATGTTATATGACAATGCTCTTTTAGCCATGGCCTATGCAGAAGCTTATAAAATGACTGGAGAGGAACTTTATAAGAAAGTAGCAGATAATATATTTACTTATGTTTTAAGGGATATGGCCTCTTCAGAAGGGGGATTTTACTCTGCAGAGGATGCTGATTCTGAAGGAGTAGAAGGCAAATTTTATTTATGGGATTTAGAAGAAATAGAAAATATATTAGATGAAGAAGAAGTTAGTTTATACTCTAGGCTTTATGATATAACAACCGATGGAAACTTTGAAGGAGCTAATATACCAAACCTTATAAATACAAATTTAAAAGAATTAAGTCCATACAGAGAACAATTAGAGACTATAAGAAAAAAGCTTTTTAATTATAGAGAAGAAAGAATTCATCCATATAAGGATGATAAAATATTGACTTCTTGGAATGGACTAATGATAGCTTCATTAGCTTTAGGTGGAAGACTACTAGATAATGAAGAATATATAGAGTTTAGCGAAAAAGCATTGAACTTTATTTTAAATAATTTAATAGATGAAAAAGGACGCCTATATACTAGATATAGAGATAAACATAGAGCACACAAAGGTATCATTGATGACTATTCTTTCTTAATTTGGGCTATTATAGAATGTTATGAAAGTACTTTTAAAATAGAATATTTAGAAAGTGCAATAAAATTAAGTGATGAAATGATAGAGCTGTTTTGGGATGAAGAAAATGGGGGATTCTTCTTATATGGTAGTGATGATGAGGAATTAATTGTAAGACCTAAAGAAATCTATGATGGAGCTATACCTTCCGGAAATGGAGTAGCCTCATTAGCTCTTTTAAAGCTTTATTATATTACAGGGAAGGATAAATATATAAGTATAGTAGATAAAAACTTTAAAGCTTTTGGAGGAAAAATAAAGGAAAATCCTATGTATTATTTATTTTCGGTAATAGCTTATATGTATAGAGAATATAGTGTAAGAGAAATAACTATTGTAGGAGATAAGAAAGAAGAAATTGATAGTATTTTAAAGGAGATAAGTAATAAATATAATCCTTTTACTTTAGTAACTTTAAGAGGAAAAGAAAGCAATATGATTTTAGATTCAAAAAAGATGATAGATAATAAAACTACTATTTATGTATGTGAAAATTATAATTGCAAAACTCCTATAACAGATATAAATGAATTAAAAAACATATTAAATAATTAAAAATATCAAAACTAAAAAGCCCCAATATTGGGGCTTAAATTATTTTTTTTCGACAACTTCTGTAAATTGTGCTTTAGGCGATTCATGGTTTAGTGATTCAAATATAAAACCTTGAGCTTTTAATCCCTCAATTATTTCAGGAAGAGCTTCAGGTGTAGTATCTTTTGGATCTAAATCATGCATTAATATATTGGCATGCTTAACATATTTAGCATCTTCTAATACTCTATTAACAATTACATTTTTATCTTGTCTAAAAGTTGCTGCATCCATTGAATCTACATTCCAATCATAGAAGGTGTAGCCTAAATCAGTCATATGTTGGGCTAATTCCTTCATGAAATTTGCACCATTATTATAGTTTAAACTTATTGTATTATTTGAACCACCTGGAAATCTTAAAATTTTAGAAGGTTCTTTCCCTGTAATTCTTTTAAGTTCATTATCAAGCTTTTGTACGTCTTCTACAAAACTCTCTTTTGTACGATAAACTTTACTATAATTATGTGAAGAAGTATGATTTGCTAAAACATGTCCACGATTAACGATCTCTTTATATAAATCATCCATACCATCTTTATGATTTACAAAAAATGTAGCCTTAATGTTATACTTATCTAATGTGTCTAAAATATTTCTAGTATGCTTAGAAGGACCATCATCAAAAGTTAAATAAGCAATTTTAACTTTTGAAAGTGCTTGTTCATAATTTTTTTGTTTATTTTGTACTTCAATTTGTAAATTTTCATTTTCTTTTGCTAGAGTTTCTTTAGAAGCTTTTATTTCTTCAATTTTATTATGTAATCTTTTATTTTGAGATACGGCCATTATAACTCTTGCTTGACTAAAAATAGTAACAGATAGGGTTAATAATATGAAAGATAATAGCAATATTTTTTTTATGTTAAAGCCTGTACTCTTTTTCCCCATAACGCATCCTCCTTAATATTTAATTTGAACTCTTTGGAAGAGATTTAATTTTATTTTCTAATTCAGTTTTAGATTGACTTAATTTATTATTTTTAGATTTTAAATCAGTAGCTTCTTTTTCCAGTTTTTCTATTTCCGTTTTTAATTTATCATTTTTTTCATTATATTTTTTTATTTTAGAATTAGTAAATGGAAATAGTAATAATAGGATAGCACATAAAATAGCTACAATTATTCTTCTACGTTTAGAAGATTTTTTTCGTCTAGATGTTCTACGTGATGATACCTCTAACATAACAACTCTCCTTTTAATTTATAGTTTGTACATATTTAAGAATATTCAAAAAGTAATTAGCCAGTATGCTAATCTATTTTCTTTAATAACTAAGTAAAGAAAACTCAGTTAATTATTTGATATAGTAAAATATTCGTTTATCTTTAATCAGTTATTTTATTTCATAGGTCTCAATCAACATTTAGTATAAATAAATCTTGATTGCTATGGTTTACAAATTAGTTACAAGCACCAAAATTACTAACTTTATATAAGAATCATTTTAAAATTTTATAAAGTTTTATATAAATGTATTCTCTTAAAGACATATGCATTTTTAAGAGCTTATATCCTAGATTTTTAATATAAATATTTAAGATAAATCATCAAACTTTTACATAAAATTAAAATTAATAATTTAATTTTAATTTTATGTAAAATACTAACATTCTATTGGTAATTATATCATATAAAGTAGAATTTTATAAATTAATAATTAAAATAAAAATAGCACTATAGTGCTATTTTTATTTTAATTATTGTTCTTTTTCAAAACTTCCACAATCAGTAGCTTCAACTACGTGAGCTTTAGGTTCATGCTTAACAATGTGAATTCTATTTAATGTGCAATAGTTATCTTCTTTATAATGATATTTACACTCACTCACTATACATCCTATACTTGAATTTATATCCATAATAATATCTCCTTTATCATATTTAAAATTTAATTACTAATAGTTTTTAATTATTGTTCTTTTTCAAAGCTTCCGCAATCTGTACATTGTATAGTTTTTGCATTATTTTCATGCTTTACAACTTCTATTTTGTCTAATGTACAATAATCATCTTCTTTATAGTGATATTTACATTCACTAACTATACACATAATACTTTCATTTTTCATAATTACACCCTCTTTCTAAATTCAAATATTGTTATGTTCATAATCATAGTGTGTGTATTTAAAAAAGCATTTATTCTTTTAAGTTCATCTTTAAAATTAATAAAATATGTAATTGTAGCCATATACATTATTTTACATATTATAGAAAAGAGATTAAATTCAAAGAAGGTGAAAAAAATGGAAAAATATTTAAAAAAATTAAGTGAAGTTAAGGTTGGAACTGTAGTAGTAATTTCAGAAATTTTGTCAAAGGGGCTGTCTAAACAAAGATTATTAGACTTAGGTTTTGTTCCTAATACAGAATTATATGTATTAAGAGAAGCACCCTTAGGTGAGCCAACCGCTTATTTTATAAGAGATACCTGTATAGCTTTAAGAAGAGAAGAGGCAGAAAATATATTAGTATGTGAAGAAAAGCTTTAGGAGGTATATTATGGGATTAACCTTTGATTCTACTAAAAAGAAAAATTTAGAGGATATTCAAATAGTTAATAAGAAAAAGAATAACCAAAGTGTTATTGCATTAGCAGGCAATCCCAACACAGGAAAAAGTACAGTTTTTAATGCTCTCACAGGACTTCGGCAACATACAGGTAATTGGCCAGGAAAAACAGTAGTTAATTTTCAAGGTAGTTTTAATTATAAGGAGAAAGAATTCATTTTAGTAGACTTACCAGGAACTTATTCCCTTTTAGCTAGTTCAACAGAAGAAGAGGTAGCTAGAGATTATATTTGCTTTGGAAATGCAGATTTAATCGTTATAATTTTAGATGCTACTTGTATTGAGAGAAATTTAAACTTGTTACTTCAAATATTAGAAATTACTCCTAAAGTCTTAGTTTGCTTAAATCTTATGGATGAAGCAAAAAAGAAGAATATAAAAATAGATATAGATGAATTAAGTAAAAAACTAAAAGTACCTATAATACCTACTTCTGCAAGAAGTGGAATAGGCATAGGAGATTTAAAAGAAGCTATATATGAAAATGTATTTAAAGAAGAATGGGAAGAAACTTTAAAAATAAATTATAGCGAAGATATTAATAATGAAATAGATAAAATATCTTCATTACTTGAAAAAAAATATAGTGGAATAAATTATAGATGGACTGCACTTAGATTGTTAGATGGAGATGAGAGTATAAAACAATCTATAAGAAAATATGTAAGTGAAGATTTTATTGTAGACGATAAAGAAATTGAAGAGGAAATCAAAAATTTTAGAGAAAAACAAAATAATAAGATAAGGGACATAATTGTATCTGATATATATAAGCAATGTGAAAATATAGTAAGAGACTCTGTTAATAAAAGTAAAAATAAAATATTACAACAACAAAAAATAGATAATATATTAACTTCTAAAGCAACAGGTATTCCTATAATGCTTTTGATGTTAACTTTAATCTTATGGATAACTATTGAAGGAGCTAATGTGCCCTCGGAGCTTTTAGCTAAGATACTATTTTCTTTTGAAGATAAACTTATGAATTTACTTATTACAATAAAGTTGCCTATATGGCTTTGTGAAATCTTAGTTTTAGGAGTATATAAAACTTTAGCTTGGGTAGTTTCAGTTATGCTTCCACCTATGGCTATATTTTTTCCTCTGTTTACTATATTGGAGGATAGTGGATATTTACCTAGAGTTTGTTTTAACCTAGATAAAGCATTTAAAAAAGCTTGTTGTCATGGTAAACAAGTCTTAACTATGTGTATGGGCTTTGGTTGTAATGCAGCAGGAGTTATTGCTTGTAGAATTATTGATTCACCTAGAGAAAGATTAATAGCTATATTAACTAATAGTTTTGTTCCTTGTAATGGAAGATTTCCAACTTTAATAGCTCTCTCTATAATTTTTGTAGGAGGCACTTTTGCATCTGATAGCGCTAATTCTATAGTAGCAGCATTAATGGTAGTGGCTTTAGTTGTTTTAGGAGTGATGATTACATTAATAAGTTCCTTTATTTTATCTAAAACTATATTAAAAGGAATTCCTTCTTCCTTTACTTTAGAACTTCCACCATATAGAAAACCTCAAATAGGTAGAGTTATATATACTTCAATAATTGATAGAACTATATTTGTATTATTTAGAGCAATGGTAGTAGCTGCTCCAGCAGGACTTATAACCTATATATTAAGTAATGTAATGATTGGAGATATGAGTATAGTAGCGCATATCGCTAATTTTTTACAACCCTTTGGGAAACTAATAGGTCTTGATGGATATATATTAATGGCTTTTTTATTAGGACTTCCTGCAAATGAAATAGTTCTTCCTATACTTTTAATGGGATATCTATCAAATGGTGTTATGATTGAACATGATAGTATAGAGCAACTTAAGAATATATTAGTTAACAATGGTTGGACATATCTAACATTATTAAATACCATGTTATTTTCTTTATTACATTTTCCTTGTGGCACAACTATTTGGACTATTAAAAAAGAAACTGGTAGTAATAAATGGGCATTAGTATCATTTTTGATGCCTACTGCTGTTGCAATAGTAATTTGTTTTATTACTACACTTATAAGCAAAATAGCTTTTTAAGGTAATAATTAAAATAATATAAAACTTATACAATTGATAATTGACAATTGTTGTGACTTCTCCTTTAAAGGAGAAGTTTTCAATTTATTTTTAAATGGCTCTATTAATTTAATAGTTAATTATAAATTATTTAAATTTTAGTAGTTAAATAATTTATAATTATTTTCGATTTTACTTTTTACTTTAAGTAATCTTATTAATTTTTAATCTATACTAGGATATAATAAAGGTATATCTTAGGAAAGAGGGGTTTAGAAGTATGAAGTATAGAGAAATATATAAATCATGGATAGAAAGCGATTACTTTGATGAAGCTACAAAAAAAGAACTTATAGATATAGAAAGTAATGAAGAAGAAATAGAGGATAGATTTTATAAAGATTTAGAATTTGGAACTGCTGGTTTGAGAGGTAAGATTGGAGCAGGAACCAATAGGATGAACAGATATATAATTGCTAGGGCTTCACAAGGACTTGCGGATTATATAAATGATGTAGAAAATAAATCAGTAGATAAATCAGTAGCAATAGCCTATGATTGTAGACACTTTTCTAAAGAATTTGCAAGAACTGCTGCTAGTGTTTTAGCAGCTAATAACATAAAAGCCTATATTTTTGACTCTTTAAGACCTACACCAGAGCTATCTTTTGCAGTAAGGGTTTTAGGATGTACTGCAGGAATTGTAGTAACAGCCAGTCATAATCCAAAAGAATATAATGGATTTAAAGTTTATTGGAAGGATGGAGCACAAATATTATCTGATATAGCAGATGGAATACTAAATAAAATTAATCAAATAAATGATTTTAAAGCTATTCCTAGTATGGAAATTCAAAAAGGAACTGAAGAAGGACTTATTGTATTCTTAGAAAGAGATATAGATGATTTATATCTCCAAAAAGTAAAAGCATTATCTTTAAGTGAGGATATTGATAAAGATATAAATGTAGTTTATACACCTCTAAATGGTACAGGAATGGTGTTTGTACCTAGAGTATTAGAGGAGAGAGGATTTACCAATATTCATATTGTAAAAGAACAGAAGGATCCAGATCCAGATTTTACTACTGTAGGATATCCTAATCCAGAAGATGTGAATGCTTTTAAACTTTCTATTGAGCTTGGTAAAAAGGTTAATGCAGATTTATTGATGGCAACAGATCCTGATTGTGATAGGATAGCTATAATGGTTAAAGATAAAAACAATGAATATGTAGCTTTCAATGGAAATCAAAGTGGTGCTATATTAGTTAAATATATCCTTGAAGGGATGAAAAATAAAAATATACTTCCTTCTAATGGAGTTATAGTTAAATCTATTGTTACAGGAGATTTAGGTAAAGTTATAGCTGAAAGTTATGGTGTTCATACTGATGAAGCTCTTACAGGCTTTAAAAATATTTGTGGAAAAATCAATGAATATGAGGCAGAAGGAAATTATCAATATATTTTAGGATATGAAGAAAGTATAGGATATAATGTAGGCACATTTGTAAGAGATAAGGATGGAGTAACTGCATCTATGCTTCTTTGTGAAGCTGCTGCTTACTATAAAAAAAGAGGAAAAACATTAATTGATGTATTAAATGAAATCTACGAAGAGTTCGGATACTATAGAGAAAAACAAATTTCTCTTGTTCTTGAAGGGATAAGTGGACAACAGAGAATAAAAAGAATGATGGAAGAGTATAGAAGGGAATATCCTCATAGTATAGAAAATCTAAAGTTAATTGAAACAATAGATTATACAAATCCAGAAGAAACTAATATGCCATATTCGGATGTATTAAAATTTAAGTTTCATGATGGATCATGGTATGCAGTAAGACCTTCAGGTACAGAACCTAAAATAAAAATATATATTTACTCTAAAGGAGACAATTTAAAAGAAGCAGAAGATAAAATTAATATGATAAAGGAAGTTGTTTTAGAGAAAATAAATTCTATAGAATAGGTTTTACCTATTAAAAAAAGCGTGATAAAAATCACGCTTTTTTTAATCATGTCTGGGATTAGTCGAAACTACTTCTATTGCTCTAAGCACGGAAGTAGTTATTGCAACTATTTCTCCATGGTTAATTTCTGTTTGAGCCTTTGTATATAATTTACCTTTTTCAGAAACTACATAACGAGGCTTTACATAATTAAGTGAAAGTGCCATCATATCAGCTTTACACTTTTCACATTTACATATATCAGAATAACTCAGTAATAGTTTATCTAAAAGATTTCTAACTATTACTTCTGAATAATTTAAAAACTCCCGTGACATCTTAGTTAATATCTAGAAGGAATTAAAATTCCATCTTTTTAACATTGTCTGGTATTATTAAATCAGCTAATGTTGCATTTTTTACATCTTCAATTGTAGCTTCAGGTCCTAATTCTCTTAATACAAGACCTTCTTTAGTAACTTCCATAACAGCCATTTCAGTAATGATTAAGTTAACTTGATTAGCAGCAGTTAATGGTAGTGTACATTTCTTTAGAATTTTAGGATTTCCTTTTGCAGTATGTTCCATAGCAACTATAACCTTTTTAGCTCCAACTACAAGGTCCATAGCTCCGCCCATTCCAGGAACTTTTTTTCCAGGTATCATCCAGTTAGCAAGGTTTCCTTCTTGGTCAACCTCTAATGCACCTAGTACAGTTGCATCAACATGTCCGCCTCTTATTATTCCAAAAGATACTGAGCTGTCAAAAAATGCAGCACCAGGTAAAACGGTTACAAATTGACCGCCAGCATTAACTAAGTCTTTATCTTCTTTTCCTTCAGCAGGAGCAGGTCCTATTCCTACGAATCCGTTTTCAGATTGTAATGTTACATCTACTCCTTCTGGTATATAGTTAGCAACAAGAGTTGGAAGACCTATACCTAAGTTTACAACGTCTCCATCTTTTAATTCTTTAGCAACTCTTTTTGCGATTACTTCTCTTATCATGTTTTTATCCATATTATTTGTCCTCCTTTACGATGTAATCAACAAATATTGATGGTGTCATCACTATGTTTGCATCTAATTCTCCAGCTTTTACTAATTCTTCAGCTTCAACGATTACAACGTCAGCAGCTGTAGCCATTAATGGGTTAAAGTTTCTTGTAGATTCGTGATAGTATACGTTTCCTTTTTCATCAACTTTAGAACCAAATATTAATGCTACATCAGCTTTTAACGGAGTTTCAAGAAGATATTCAGCACCATTAACAGTTATTTTTTCTTTTCCTTCTTCAACAATTGTTCCAAGACCAGTTGGAGTTAAAAATCCACCAAGTCCAGCACCGCCACATCTAACTCTTTCAGCTAGTGTACCTTGAGGAACAAGTTCAACTTCCATTTCTTTTTCATTCATTTGTCTTCCAGTCTCAGGATTTGTTCCAATGTGAGAAGCAATTGTTCTCTTAACTTGCTTATTAACTATTAGTTTACCAATTCCTCTATCAGGGAAGCCAGTATCATTAGCTATAATAGTTAAATCTTTAACACCTTTTTCTACTAGCGCATCCACAAGTCTTTCAGGAGTTCCAACAGCTAAGAAACCACCAATCATTAATGTCATTCCATCTTGAATATGTGCTAGAGCTTCTTCTACAGTAACAATTTTTTTCATATTTCTACCTCCATTGAATTAAACTTTCTTTAAAAATTCATCAAATAAAAAATTTGTAGAATATTAGAACTATATAAACATTCTATATAGATTCGATAAATCCTCTTTTTATCTGAAATTTTATAAAAATTTTAATTATATTTATTTTATTTAAGAGTTTTATTGTAAAATTTAAAAATTTTGTAGAATAATTTTTTTATCTTAATGAAAAAGTTTTTGAATTTAAGGTAAAATATATAGTAAATACATTTGAAAATTTAGTGTGTAAGTTAATACAAATTTAATATACATATTTAAATTTATAATGTAGTTGAAAGTTTACAATTTGAAAAATAATGATATAATTGCTTAAAAATTAACTATGAATTTTAAATGACATAATGATTGTTCCCTTTTCATAATAAATTTATGAAACTAATTACAACTTTATTACAGAGGATGTGAAAATATTGAGTTTAAGATTTATATTTGGAGGA
Source organism: Clostridium sp. Marseille-QA1073 (assembly GCF_054863625.1). NCBI lineage: Bacteria > Bacillati > Bacillota > Clostridia > Eubacteriales > Clostridiaceae > Clostridium > Clostridium sp. Marseille-QA1073. The sequence goes on from NZ_JBSVQM010000026.1 coordinate 30,799, forward strand.
GCTGGTAGTGGAAAAAGCTATCGTTGTATTGAGGAAATAAAAAGAAAAAAAGAGGATGAAGTAGAGCATCCATTAATTTTATTAGTACCAGAGCAGATTTCTTTTAGAGCAGAAAAATGGTTAATAGAGAAAATAGGGGCTACGGGAATAAATAATGTATATGTACTTAGCTTTAAGAGAATGGCATATACCATTTTTAATGAGATAGGTGGAATTACTCATTCTCATATGAGCCCAACAGGTAAGGCAATGATTATAGATAGAATAATGAAGGAAGTGCATGAAGATTTAAAAATATTTTCTTTAGCTTCAAGGCAAAAAGGTTTTGTAGAAACTATTTCTGAAATGATAAATGAATTTAAAAGATACAGTGTTTCTGTAGAGACCTTAAATATATTAAAAGAAGACGTAAGTCATAGTTCGTTACTTACAGATAAACTTTCAGATATATCATTAATTTATAGTAAGTATGAAGAAATATTGAAAAGAGGATATTTTGATCCAGAAGACGATTTAACTATACTTTATGAGAAAGTAGATGAAAGTAAGTTATTTAAAGGAGCGGAGGTATGGATAGATGAGTTTTCAGGCTTTACTCCACAACAATATAAGATTATTGAAAGACTTCTTAAAAATTGCAGAAGGGTTAATATAACTCTTCCTTATGAAGGCAGCGATGCTAAAGGCATAAGAGAAGGAGAAATAGATAATACAGATGCTTTTTATACTGTGTATTATACAGAAAAAACTATATTGAAAATAGCAGGAGAAAATAATATTGGCTATGATAAACCATTAATTTTAAAGGGAAATCCACGAAATGAATATAACTATAGATTTATAAATTCAGAGGAATTGGGGTATTTAGAGAAGAATTATTTTGGGGCAAACTTCAAGCCGTATGAGGGTAATACAAAGGATATAAAGATTTTTAAAGCTTTAAATACATATTCAGAAGTTGAGTATGTGGCTAGAGAAATATTAACACTTTGTAGGGAAAAAAATTATAGATTCAATGACATAGCTGTAGTTGCTAGAGATTTAAATTCATATGAAGAAATAGTGAAAGTTATTTTTGATGAATATGAAATTCCACATTTTTTAGATAGAAAAAAAGATATAGATAATAATCCTATTATTATATTGATAAAATCTTCTCTTGAGATATTTACAAAGAATTTTAGTTATGAATCAGTATTTAGATATTTAAAAAGTGGACTTTTAGATTTAACTTATGATGAAGTTGATATTTTAGAAAACTATGTATTAGCTTACGGAATAAAAGGTAAGAAGAGATATGTAAATGATGATTATTGGAATGATGAGACAGTAAAAGAGATTAAAAATAAATTTATAAATCCACTTATTAACTTTAGAAATAAAATTACTAATAGAAGTTATGTCAAAGATATTTGTAAAGCAATTTTTGAATTTTTAGAGGAGATTGAAATTTATGAAAAGCTTACTATATGGATTGAAAGTTTTAAGGAAGATAAGAATTTAATAGCAGTAAATGAGTATAGTTCAATATGGAACTTGCTAATTGAACTTTTGGATCAATTTGTAGAGGTTTTAGGTGAGGAAATATTGCCACTAGACGAGTTTATAGATATTTTTTCCATTGGAATATCAACTCATGAGATAGGATTAATTCCTCCAGCACTGGATCAGGTTATAGTAGGTAATATAGACCGTATAAGAACTCATGAAATAAAAGCACTTTATGTTATAGGAGTTAATGATGGAGTATTTCCTAAAATTATAAATGAAGAAGGTATTTTTAGTGATATGGATAGAGCTGTTTTTGAAGGTAATGGTATTAAACTTGCCAATGACACTAAAGCACTAGCTTTTGCAGAACAGTATTTAATATATGCAACCTTGGCTGTGCCCAGTGAAAAGTTATGCCTTAGCTATCCTATTGCAAATTTTGAAGGTAAGACCCTAAGACCTTCTATAATTATTCCTAGAATGAAATCTATATTTAAAAATATTAAAGAAGAAAGTAATATATCAGAGTTATGGGAGCAGCATAATAGCATAGAAAAGGTGGCAGCGAAACTCCCTTCTTTTAATGAACTTATTATGGAAATAAGAAAATTTATTGATAATAATGAAATTTCTCCATTGTGGGAGGAAATATATAGATGGTTTATGGAAGAAGAAGAGTTTAGAGAAAAGAGTAAAACTATTTTTGAAGGTTTTTCTTATACAAATATTATCAATGCTATTAGTAGTGAAAAAATAAGAAAACTTTATGGCGGAAATAATTATTTTAGTGTTTCTAAAATTGAAAAGTATGCTCAATGTCCCTTTGCTTATTTTATTCAATATGGTTTAAAAGCAAAAGAGAGAAAAATATATAATTTTTCAGCACCAGATTTAGGAACCTTTATGCATAACGTATTAGATACTTTTTCAAAGAAAATTGAAAAGGATAATCTTAAATGGAGAGATCTAAATAAGGAATACTGTGAAAAAACTATAGAGTATATTGTGGAACTTATGGTTAGTGAAGATAGAAGCTTTATTTTAAATAGTTCTGCTAGATATAAGTATATAACTGAAAGATTAAAAAGAGTTTTAATTAGAGCTGTATTAGTAATTGTTGAACAACTTAGAGTAAGCGGATTTGAACCACATGGCTATGAAATTTCTTTTGGTCTTAAGGATACAGATTATCCGCCTATAGTACTTAAACTTTCAAGTGGAGAAACTGTAAGGCTGATGGGAAGGATAGATAGAATTGATAAATTCGTAAGTAATAATGAGGTTTATTATAGAATTATAGATTATAAGTCTGGTAATAAAGAATTTAAACTTAGTGATGTTTATTATGGACTTCAAGTGCAGTTATTAACCTATCTTGATGCAATTTTAAGTAATGAGGAAAAAAATAATACATTTTCAAAACCAGCAGGAGTGTTGTACTTTAAGATAGATGATCCTATTATTGCTATTAAAAAAGGAGCAAGCGATAAAGAAATAGAGGAAGAACTTCTAAAAGAATTAAAAATGAAGGGTCTTCTAATTAAAGACATAGAGATTTTGAGAGAAATGGATAACACTATGGATAATGGAAACAACTCTTCTGTAATACCAGTAGGAATTAAAAAAGATGGAGAACTTACAGCTGCATCTTCTGTTATATCTTATGAAGGATTCAATGCACTTAGAAATCATGTAAAAAAGGAATTAGTTAAAAGTTGTGAAGAAATGCTCAGTGGAGAAATTGGTATAAAACCTTATAAAAGAGGAGGGGAAAATCCATGTGATTTTTGTAAACTTTCCCCTATATGTCAATTTGATTTATCCTTTGAAGAAAATAAATTTAGATTAATAAAGGAAAAAAAGGATAAAGAAATATTAGAAATACTAGAAAAGAAAGGAGACAGTAGTAATGAGCAGTAAAGAAGAAACAAAAGTAAGTTGGACTAGAGAGCAGTTAGCTGCAATTAATACAAGAGGAGCAAATTTATTAGTTGCCGCAGCTGCTGGTTCAGGAAAAACAGCAGTTTTAGTTGAAAGAATCATAAAGATGATAACAGATAGAGATAATCCTGTTGATATAGATAGACTTTTAGTTGTTACTTTTACCAATGCCGCCGCCTCTGAGATGAGGGAAAGAATAGGAGAAGCAATTTCAAAAGAGATTCATAAAAATCCTAATTCTAAGGGCTTACAAAGGCAGCTAACTCTTTTAAATAAAGCAAGTATTACTACTATACACTCTTTCTGTCTTGAAGTAATAAAAACAAATTTTCATATGATAGATTTAGATCCGTCCTTTAGAGTTGCAGATGAGACAGAGGCAATTCTTTTAAAACAAGAAGCTTTAGATGAAGTATTTGAAGAGATGTATGATAAAGATGACAAGCTATTTCTAAAGCTAGTGGAATGCTATTGTAACAATAAAAATGATAGTCAACTTTTTGATATGGTATTAAATCTTTATAACTTTGCTATGAGTAGTCCTAGTCCTATAGACTGGCTTAAAGAAAAAGCTGATGTATTTAATGTAAGTGATAACTTTTCCTTTCAAGATTCAAAGTTAGGGCAAGCGCTGCTTAAAGATGTGAGAATAGAATTAGAGAGCATTGTAAGCTCTATGAATATTGCTAGGGAAATAGTTAATAATACTCCTTCTTTGTTAAGTTATCAGGAAAATATAATTCCAGAGTATGAAATGATTAAGAGATTATATGAAAGCTCAAGTTCCTTTGAAGATTTAAAGCTTAGCTTTGAAAATGTATCTTTTGGCAAGCTTACTACAATAAGAGGATGTAAAGATAAGATAGAGCAAGAAGAAGTGAAAAAAATAAGAGATAATGCTAAGAAAAAAATAGGTGAACTTTCAAATACGATAATTCAAGCTTCTTCAAAGAGGAGTATAGAGGACTTAAAATATTTATATCCTCTTATGGATAAACTTTCGGACCTTGTGATTAAAATGAAAGAGGTCTATGATAAAAAGAAAAAAGAAAGAGCATTAATAGATTTTAACGATTTTGAACATTTTGCCTTAGAGATTTTGACAGAAAAGAATGATGAAGGGGAAATAATTCCTTCTAAAGTTGCAGAAGAGTTAAGAGAGAAGTATGAAGAAATCTTAATAGATGAATATCAAGATTCTAACTATGTTCAAGAGTACATTTTAACTATGATTTCAAGAAATCCTCTAGGAGAAAATAATATATTTATGGTAGGGGATGTTAAACAGAGTATTTACAGGTTTAGAATGGCTAAGCCGGAACTGTTTCTTCATAAAAAAAATACTTATAGTGAAGAAGAAGATGCAGATGAAATAATAATAAAACTATATAAAAATTTTAGAAGTAGAGAAGAAGTTATAAATGGTACTAATTTTATATTTAAACATATAATGTCAAGTAATGTAGGAGAGCTTGAATATACAGAGGAAGAGGCTCTAAATTTAGGAGCGGATTATAAGCCTTTAGAAGATGATGGTATAGTAGGTGGACCTGTAGAAATAATGCTTTTTGAAAAAAATAAAGATATTGAAGAAATTGAAGAAGAAGACAGCGAATCATTAACTAATATTCAAATAGAAGCTAGAGCGGTAGGAAACAGAATTAAGGAGCTTACTAACATAGAAAAAGGTTTCAAAGTTTTTGATAAAAATACCAAAAATTATAGAAATGTAGAATATAGAGATATAGTAATATTACTTCGTGCTACCTCTGAGTACGCACCAGTATTTAGTGAGGAACTTAAAAATTTAGGTATTCCTGTATATGCAGATACTTCAGAAGGATATTTTAATACATTAGAAATTCAAATTATGATAAGTCTTCTTCAAATTATAGATAATCCAAGACAAGACATTCCATTATTAGCAGTACTTCGTTCTCCAATAGGTGGATTTTCAGCAGAAAATTTAGTAGATATAAGAATAAATAGTCCTGAAACTACAGTTTATGAAGCTATGAATAGTTATTTAAATGAGGAAGAAGATTTAAATCTTAAGAAAAAAGTTGAAAAGTTTTTAGAAAAACTAGTTCATTGGAGAAATAAAGCTTTAATAACTCCTATTGATGAGTTTATTTGGTATTTATATATGGATACAGGATATTATGGATATGTAGGTGCCATGCCAGCAGGAATTCAAAGACAGGCAAATTTAAGGATTTTATTTCAAAGAGCAAGACAATATGAAAATACAAGCTACAAAGGATTATTTAATTTTGTTAATTTTATTAATAAGTTAAAAGTAAGTAGTGGTGATTTAGGAACTGCTAAAACCATAGGAGAAAATGAAAATGTAGTTAGAATTATGAGTATTCACAAAAGTAAGGGATTAGAATTTCCTATTGTATTTTTAAGTGCTATGGGTAAAAATTTTAATCGTATGGATAGTAGGAAAAAGGTGTTATTTCATCATGATTTAGGCTTTGGACCTGAACTTGTTGATGTAGAAAAAAGAATCTCTTACTCTCCTACTATAAAGGAAATATTAAAAAGTAAAATCAATATAGAAAGTCTTTCCGAGGAGATGAGAGTTTTATACGTTGCATTTACAAGAGCTAAGGAAAAATTGATATTAACGGGTACTTGTAGGGATTTTGATAAGTCTATAGAAAATTGGACTTCGGTGGCAAGAAATAGTGAAAATAAGATTTTAGAAGGATATTTATTAAAAGGAAATAGCTATTTAGACTGGGTTATGCCTTGTATTATAAAGCATAAAGATGGTGAATCATTAAGAAATTATTTAAAGATTAACGAGGAATCGGTAAGAGTAGTCCAAGATAATTCTAAGTGGAATATAAAACTTATGAATTATAAGGATTTAGACATAGAAGAGGACGTAGCTAAGCTAGAGGCTATAGACATTAAAGAAAAGTTAAAGGAAATAGAATTAAAAGAAATTAATATTCATTACAGAGAGGAAATAGAAAAAAGACTTAATTTTAAATATAGATATGAAGCTTCTACAAAGATACCTACTGTACTTACTGTATCAGAATTAAAGCGTACGTATAATCAAAGCTTAAATGATGAATTTGTCAATACAAATTATATACCTACTATTGTTAGAAAGCCTATATTTCTAGAGGAGAAAAGAGGATTAACTCCTGCAGAAAAAGGGATTGCAATGCATAGTGCTATGCAGAGGTTAGATCTTAATAATATTAATTCAAAGGAAGACATAATATCTCAAATTAAAAATATGGTTATGAAAGAACTGATTACAGAAGAGCAAGCTAAGTCTATTAGAGTAGAAAAGATATTGAATTTTTTTAATACCAGCTTAGGTGAAAGAGTTTTAATAGCACATAACAAAACTAAAGTTTATAGAGAAACTCCTTTTAGTATTGAAATAAGTAGTACAGAAATAGATGAGAGCTTAGATAAAAAAATTTATGAAAAAGAAAATATAATAGTTCAAGGTATAATAGATGGATACTTTGAAGAAGATGGAGAAATAGTGCTATTTGATTACAAAACAGATTATGTGCCTAATGGTGATACTACTTCAATAGTAGAAAAATATAGAGTTCAAATTGATTATTATACTAGGGCATTAGAAAAGATATTAGGGAAAAAAGTTAAAGAAAGATATCTATATTTATTCTCTATTGGTAAGGAAGTAATACTTTAAATTTAAGTAGTCTTAATTAGTTATTTTATTTAAGATATGTCAAAGTGAAGAGTATAATTAGGGTTTTGAGACTGTCTATGAATAATTTTATAATTTCCCTTTCCGCAGTAATTAAAGAATTTTTAGAAATATATTTACAGTGGGAGGGGATATTTATGAAAAGAAAAGATTTATTCATTATTTTATTAGCAATATTAATGATAATTTTTATAGGAAGTCTAAACTATATAAAGTTAATAAAAGATAATAAAATAGCGCTATATCATAGTCATAAAATAAAGTCAGAGCTCCAAAAGCATATCTACAATGAAGAAAATAAATATAAATCTTATAATTTAAAATGTAAGTGTGATGATAATATGTTAGAAATACATTTATATAGCAGAAGATAAGGAATCTTAAAACAAACAAATTTAAATTAAAAATATGTTTAATTTAAGCTTGTTTTAGCAAATAATTATAATATAGAAAATCGTGATATCTAGTCACGATTTTTTTATGTCATAATTGTTTTAGAGTTATTTTTAATAATAAATTTATAATATAGATTTGATAAATATAAAATGGATGTTAGAATTTATTTAGAATAACATAATATCTTAAGAAAGAAGATATTATAACTTGAGATATAAGACGTTAATATAGTAACTTAATTTTGATGTAAAAAGAATGTTTGTTTTTAGGAGGAGATTTATATGAAAATATTACATACTGGGGATTGGCATATTGGAAAATTAGTTCATGGATATCATATGACTGAGGATCAAGATTATGCATTAAATTCACTATGTGATGTTATAAAAGAGGAGAAGCCAGATGTTTTAGTTATTGCTGGAGATATATATGATAGATCGAATCCTCCTGTGGAAGCGGTAGCACTTTTAAATAAATATCTTAATAAAATTCTTATGGAATTAGAAACTCCTATTATTGCTATTGCAGGAAATCATGATAGTGCAGATAGACTTCATTTTGGAAGCGATATATTTTCAAAAAATGGATTATATATAGAGGGTGTATTTAGAAAAGATATAAAAAGGATAATTTTAAAAGATGAACATGGTCCTGTAAATTTTTATTTAATTCCATTTGTTGAACCGGCCATAGTTAGAGAGGTTTTTAATGTAGATGTAAGAAATTATGAAGATGCTACAAAAATTATTTTAGATTATATAAAAGAGAATATGAATAAAGAAGAACGAAATGTATTAGTTGCTCATGGCTATGTTACAGGAATAAATGAACCGGAAACCTGTGAATCAGAAAGGGCATTATCTATAGGGGGAACTGACTACATAAAAGCCGAAATTTTTGAGGAGTTTCATTATACAGCATTAGGTCATTTACATAAATGTCAAAAGGTAAGTGATGATAGAATTAGATATTCTGGATCCCTTTTAAAATACTCTTTTTCAGAATGTAATCACAAGAAATCTGTTACTGTGGTTAGTTTAGATGACAAGGGGGAAGTTGAAATAAATTTAAGACCCGTAAGAACTCTAAGAGACATGAGAACAATAAAAGGAAATTTAGAAAATCTTTTAGATATGAAAGTGTATAAGGATACTAATTTAGAGGACTATATTCATGCTATTTTAACAGATGAAGGTGAACTTTTAGAACCGATGAGAAAATTAAAATCTATTTATCCTAACATCATGTCATTAGAAAGAGAAAATAGGATTAAGAGGTTAGGAGACATTAAAACTTCCGCAGGAGACGGTGCAAAATATAAATCTAAGATGGAACTTTTTGAAGAATTTTATATTTCCATAACAGGAAAAGAATTTACTGAGGAAAAAAGAGAAATTATGTCCTCCATTATGGAAGAAGTCCAAAAAGAAGAAAGGAGTAATTAGCATGAAGCCTATAAAACTTACTTTAAATGCATTTGGACCTTATAGAGATAAGACAATTATAGATTTTACATTACTTGAGAATAGAAATATATTTTTAATTACAGGAAATACTGGAGCTGGAAAGACAACAATTTTTGATGGAATAAATTTTGCGCTTTATGGAGACGCTAGTGGCTCAGAGAGAGATGGAAAAAGTCTTAGAAGTGACTTTGCAGATATAGATGAACTTACTTATGTAGAATTAGAATTTAAACTTAGAAATCATATATATTTTTTAAGAAGAGTACCACCTCAGCTCACTAAAAAGAAAAGAGGAGATGGCACAACAGAATTTAAGGGAGAGGCAGAGTTAAAGTGTTTAACCAATGATGAATTTAAAATTATAACTGGTCTTGACAAAGTTACTAAAAAAGTAGAAGAACTTTTAGGTATTAATAATAAACAGTTCAAGCAAATAATTATGATACCTCAAGGAGAATTTAGAAAACTTTTAACTGCTGATAGCAAGGAAAGAGGAGATATACTTCAAAAGATTTTTCAAACAGAGTGTTATAGAAGTATACAAGAAAAACTTAAAAGGAAAGTACAGGATATAAATAAAAATACATCTATAGCTAATGAAAGAAGAAATGTATATATAAAAAACATTGATGCTTATGAAAACACAGTTTTAAAAGAGCTAATGCTAGAGCAAAACCCTAATATAGATAAAATTCAGGAAAACTTAATTTTATTATTACATGAAGATAAAGGTTTAGAAAAAAATATATTAAAATCTATTAAAGAAATTGAAGAAAAGATAAGTGAAAAATCTAAAGAAATAGACAAGGCTGAAGAAGTAAATAATAAATTAAGAGAAAAAGAGGAAATAACCTTAAAAAAAATTCAACTTGAAAATGAAAAGAAAATCTATGAAAAATTAGAGAAAGATTTAAACAGAGCAAGAAATGCAGAAAGTATTAAACCTATAGAAGAAAATTATATTCAAAGAAAATATAGTGTAGATAATAGGATAAAAGAAATAAGTAATTTAGAGGATACACTAGTAGAATACGAAAAACAATTAAAAGTCTCTGAGGAAAAGTATAACCTTGAGAAATCAAAAGAAGAAGAAAAGAATTCTCTTATAGAATATGGCACAACACTTAAGTCTTATATAGATAAAGTAAAAAAAGTAGATGAGTATAAAACTTCTGCAAATAGTTTAAATATTATGTTGAAGAATATAGAGGATGAGTTAAAAAGTTCTAATGAGAAGTTAAAAAAGATTAAAATAGATGAAGTAAATATAAGAAAAAAAACAGAAGAAGGAACTACGGCTTCTATTGAAGTCGCCAATATAAATTCTCTATTAAAAGAAAAAGAATCAATTAGAAAAAAGTTATTAAATCTTCATGATGATAATAAAGAATTCTTAGCTTATAGTGCAAAATTTAAAGAGTTTAAAATAGAATATGATACTGTTGAACAAGAATTTAAAGCAGCTAAAGAAAAATTAAATATGTTACAAGAAAAATTCTTAAAAGGACAGGCAGCTATAATGGCTATGGCATTGAAAGATGGGGAAGAATGTCCTGTATGTGGAGGTACAAGTCATCCTAAAAAGGCAGTTAATAATGTGAATGTACCAAAAGAAGAAGAAATAAATCTAGCTAGAGATCATTTTGAGAAACTTGATATGAGATATAGAGAGGAATTAGAAAAATATAATAAATTACAAGAAAAAATTAAACTTAAAAAAGAAGAAATAGAAAAGAAAAAGCACGAAATAATGGAAGAAAAAATAGCAAATTTCGGTGAAGCAATAGAAAGTGAACTTACGGAATTAATAATTAGCAAAGGTAAGTCAATAAAAATTGAAATTGATCAGTTAAATAATAGATTTATAAAATTAAAAACTAAGTCAGAATTGTTGAATAAGCTAAAAATAGAAGAGGAAAATCTTATTAGAGAAAAAGAACAGTTAGAGAAAAAGATAAAAGTTTTAGAAGAAAGTAAAGTAGAAACTTATGGGGAAAATGAAAAGGTTAAAGAAAAATTAGAAGGAATCTTAAGAGAAGTACCTAGTGAAATACAAAGTGAAGAAGCATTAAATATTGTTATAAATGAAACTAGAAATAAATTTTTGATACTTAAAAAATCATTTGAGGAAGCAGAAGAAAATTATAATAAATATAAAACTTACTATGAGAAACTTAAGACCTCACAGGATGAAAAGATAAAAATATTAGAAGAAGAAAAAAAATTATTAGAAAAAAGCAATAATCAATATTTAGAAAGTATATTAAAAGGTGGATTTAATTCTGTAGACGAATATAAAGCTTGTAAGAAAAGTATTGAAGACATAACAAATTTAGATACAGCTATTCAAAATTATAAACAAGAGTTAAAATCTATAGTTGATAGATATGAAATAATAATTTTACAAACTAAAGAACTTCAAATTGTAGATATTGAAGAATTAAAAAAGGAACTTGATTTGCTTATATTAGAAAAAGAAAAGATTACAGAGGAAAGAAACAAAGTATTTGCTAGAATTAAAAATAATAGTGAAGTTTTAGAAAATATAAGAAAAATAAATGAAGAACTAAAAGATTTTGAAGAAAAATATAGAGTTATAGCAGATTTATCTAATGCAGCTAATGGATTTACCACCATCAAAACTACTTTTGAAAGATATGTGCTTGCCTCTTTTTTTGAAGAAATCATAGGAGCAGCTAATATTAGATTAAGAAAAATGACTTCTAATAGATATGAGTTAAATAGAACGGATGAAGGTAAAATTGCTAGTAGTCAAAGTGGGCTTGATATAGAAGTTTTTGATAACTACACAGGAAAGGCTAGGCCAGCAAAAACTTTATCTGGTGGGGAAGGATTTAAAGCCTCTTTGGCTTTAGCACTAGGACTTGCAGATGTAGTGGAGAATAATGCTGGTGGAGTAAATATAGACACTATGTTTATAGATGAAGGCTTTGGTACATTAGATCCAGAATCCTTGGATGTTTCTATAAATTGTTTATTAGAACTTCAAGATGCAGGTAAATTGGTAGGAATAATATCTCATGTACCAGAATTAAAAGAGAGAATAGAAGGTAGATTAGAAGTTATAGCTACTTCAAGAGGAAGTAGTGCAAAATTCAATATAAAATAAAATGTAGATTAAAGTGCATGAACACTATAAGTATTATTTGAAGCTTATAGTGTTTATTTTATTTACCTATTTGTTATATTACATATAAATATTGATACAATATAAATTTCAATAATATATATATTGCAATACGATGTATATTGTCTTATAATAATTCTTGAGGAGGTGTGAGGTGTTTTATGGATATAGAAATTTTTAAAGGCTCTATTGATATATTGATATTATGTACCTTAAGTTCAAAAACATCATATGGCTATGAGATAAGTAAAGAAATTAAAGAAAAAAGTGATAATACTTATTCAATAGGAGAGGGAACCTTATATACATCTTTAAAAAGATTAGAAAATAAAAAATTAATAAAATCTTTTTGGGAATTTAAAGATGACAGAAATAGAAAATATTATAATATTACAGAATTAGGAAAACAATATTTAAAAGAAAAAATTTTAGGGGTTAAAAATTTGAATATTTTAATGAATAAATTAATGGGGGGAAATTAATATGAATGAGTTTAAAGATTATGTAAATAAATTATTAAAAAAAACTAATCTTGAATATTCTGAACGGGAGGAATTGAAAAAAGAGCTAATAGAACATTTGAATAGCTCTAAAGATGATCATATGAATAATGGGTTATCAGAAAAAGAAGCTATAAGTAAATCAATTGAAAATTTTAAGAAGTCAGATTTTTTGAGCGAAGTAAATGACTTTACTACAAATAAAAAATTGTATGGTTTTAATCTTCTTTATTTTATAAAAATGAACTTAACATTAATTATTACTTATATGCTTATGCTTGTTTCTAGTATTGCTTTAACAGAAAATACTGTAAATTCTAATTTGATTTACTTTCTGATAATAACATTTGTTTTATTTATAAATTATGAATGTGCATGTATGAATTTTGAGAAAAAAGAGGACATAATTAAAAATATAATAATTATATCTTTTTCATTTTTTCTTGTTGAAAAAACAGGAGTGTCAGTTATAGCTTTTATTTATAGATCAATTTCTAATAATTTAGAGATGAATATTCTTGATTTATATGTATTCAATATTAGCAAATTATTTATATATTTAGGTATATCAATACTAACAATATTATTAGCTAAATACATTAAGAGGGATGTTAAAAATAATATCAAATTTTCAATTATAGATATAATTGTATTATTTTTAAGCATATTATTAAATATAATATATTTTCTTTTCCCTAATAGATTCTATTTATTAAATTTAGCTATATCAAAAGTTCTAAATATAAATATAGAAAGTTTTAATAAGAACTTTTCTATATATAATTATTAATAATTCAATTGTTATTGTCAATATTGGCTTATTAATATTGTTATTATTTATAATTTATAAATTTTTCATTAAAATTTTGAAAATTAAATTAGAATAGTTCTTTTCAGAATCTTAAATTTTATAGACAATATTATAAAAAGATGTTTTTACCGCATATCATATTTCATGGTAGTGCGGTTTTCTATTTTGCATATTACTATCGTATAAGAATACACTTAATTATATATAATGTTTAATGTTTTCGATATTTATAGTATTTTTAAACTTAGATATACGGTGTATGTTGACAGCAGTCGAAAAAAATGATATATTGTCCTTGATGGAATAAAATGTTAAAAGTACAATTATAAGGGGGAATTTGTAATGAGAGGAAAATTAATTTCTAAACTATTAATTGCATCAGTAGTAACTACTTCTTCAGCGGTTTTTTTACCTACAGTAGCTAGTGCAAGTACTTTAAAAGAGCCTGTGACTATTGAGTCACAATTAAGTGGTGAGATTAAGCCTATGACTGCATATGATTGGTGGGTCTATAATTTAGGTGTAAATCCATATAGTTCATCACAAATTAAAGGACCTATGAGTGGGGGATCCTTTAATACTGAATCAGCTTTTGGTACAAATCGAACTTATAAAATAAGTTGGAGTGGAGCAACTTCAGGCGCATCTTTCTATATAAAAGCTGTTGGACAAGATAGTGGTAATTCAGGTTCAGTTAGTTATAGTGGTGACTGTTATGGAGCTTCTGGAAGCACTACTTTAATAATTCCTTATTCAGGTGCAGGAATTATTAATTTATATGTAGTAGAATCTGGTGGTAAGACTATAAATATTGGTTCTTTACATGTAGATAGTAGATAATTATAATAGAACTATTACAATTTGCTATTACTAGAGTATCAGTTTAGCAATTATAGATTATTAACTAATATATTAATAAATATAATTTAAACACTATTATTTATACGTTGCTGATATTTTAATTATGTAATAAAAAGCTATAGACAAATTAGAGAATTTGTCTATAGCTTTTTTGCTCGTTATCAAAATCTAAATTTAAAGCTATTTTATATAAATACAACTTATAATTTTATTTATATTTATTCTTCTATTGAAGTTTAGTAAAATTTTATGCAATTACTTTAATCATACCATAAAAAATTCTAAATTTTTAGACTTGTATTAAATTTATGGATAATTTATAATTAAATTATAGCAATTTGAAAAATAAGGATATTTAGAGATTATATAATTCATATATAAATTACAACTTATTACATAAGGTCCTCATTACGAAAATCAATTAAACACAAGTTAGCAAAGAGTTTAAATTTTGTTTAATTTTTGTATGAAACAAAGCACTATTCCTTTAAGATATAGATAAATTAAGCATATAATTTTCGATAGAACTTTAGAGAAATATTTAAATTTCCTCTATCGCCTATTACAGTTTTTTGAATTTTAGATATAAGTATTCCATTTTGTGTTTTTATCAATAATTAAAAGATATATTAAATTCTTTAATATATGCTTTACAATTTATTTTGTTAATTAAATCTTTAGATAGAGCGTAATTAGACTTTCAGAAAATAAGTTTAACAATGACAATGAAATAATTAAATATATCGTAATATCGTAAAAAATTAAATTTAAAAGTTAAAATTGGTGAGAATTTTTATTAAGCTCACCAAAAAATTTAGCACAGATAGATAATTTTTTAACATTTATAAACATTACAGATATAAACTTAACTTTTAAAATTGAATCATAAAGGATATTTCTTCATACACATTTTTGCTATAAGGTATATTAAAGATTAAGTGAAGAAAATTCTTTTTGAAATAAGTTTGAAAAGCTTTAAATATAATGGTCATAAAGCTTTGAAAACGATTAAATTGCTATGTTATATAAGGGGGAGAAAAAATGAAAACTACTAAAGGTAAAGGTAAAAAAGGTACAGTTACAAAAAGAGTTGTATCAGCTACAACGGCAGTATCACTTTCACTAGGAATACTAGTTGCAGGTATAAGTCCTGCAGAAGTGAAAGCAGTACAATTAAAAAATACCAAAAATGTTCAAAATTTTTTAAGTCCAGCAGGAAAACGTAATGTTATGTATTATGGAGATTGGTCTATCTGGGGAGGTGAGGGAAATTTTTACCCTAAAGATATTCCAGCAGATCAAATAACACATTTAAATTTTGCATTTTTAGATTTTGACGCAGAAGGGAATTTAATATTTACGGATAAAGACGCTGCCACAGGTTCTCCAGCTGGAGAATCAAATGTTCAATGGGGAGATGCAAATGCAGGTATATTACCAGCATTACAAGAACTAAGAGCAAAGAATCCTAATTTAAAAATAGGAGTATCCTTAGGAGGATGGTCTAAATCAGGAGATTTTTCAGTTGTAACCGCAAGTCCACAAAAACGTGCAAAATTTGTAGAAAATGTTATAAAGTTTATTGAATATACAAATATGGACTTTGTAGATGTTGATTGGGAATATCCGGGCTCAGTCCGTCAACCAGATTTAGTTGATAATAAAAATGATGAAGGTACACCTAATGCTAAGCCACAGGATAAAGAAAATTATATATTATTGTTACAAGATTTACGTAATGCGCTAAATAAGCAAGGTGATAAATTAAATAAACAATATGAGTTATCAGTAGCATTGCCAGCTCCAAAAGCAACTCTTGATCTTGGAATTGACATTGATGCTTTATTCAATATTGTTGACTTTGCTAATATTATGACTTACGACCTAAGAGGTGCTTGGGATGATACAAGTGGTCACCTAACTGGATTATATTCAAATCCAAATGATCCACTTGCAGGAAAAGGATTAAGTGTTGATGAAAGTGTTAACTATTTAATTAGCCAAGGGGCAGAGCCAGAAAAAATAGTCGTTGGTGCAGCATTCTATACTCGTGGATGGGAAAAGGTAAGTAAAGGACCAGATGCTAGTACACCAGGATTATACGGCGAAGCATCTATAGTAGGAACTGATGCAGATCAATCTCCAAGTCGTGGAGCAGAAAATGAATCACCATTAATATCAGGAGATAGAGGACGCCGTGGCGGAGTATGGGCACATCGTAGCTTAGATAAATTAAAAGCAAAATATCCAGGAGTTAAAGAGTACTGGGACGATGTAGCTAAAGCACCATATCTTTATGATGAAAACTCAGGAGCATTCTTTACTTATGATAACGTACGTTCAATTACAGAAAAAACAAATTATGTTAATGAAAATAATTTAGGTGGAATGATATCATGGATGTCATCACAAGATGCTCCAACAAATTCTAGCAAACGGGATGAATTAACAAAAACCGCTAAAAAAGGTCTTTTCGGTGATGGGGAATTACCAACCTATGAAATAAAATATGCAGACTTAGATCTAACAGCAACAGTAGAACCATACAAAGAGTCATGGGGATCAAGTGGCGGATATCAAATAACTATTAAAAATAATGAAGTAGTAAATGAATCTGGTGAAGTATTAAAGGCTGTAGAAAGATCAGCAGAGACAATTAAATTTCCTAAATTATATATTAAGAATAATGGTGGAAACTTAACATCAGGTGATTATCAGGCAGGTACTGTAACAAATAAAGATGGCTATACAATAGTAGACCTTAAAGGCGTATGGGAAGGTAAAATGATAGACCAAGGCAAAAGTTATAGTTTTAAGCTAAAATCTACTGAAGCACCTCAAGATACTTCAGCTATTGAAAGTATAGAAATCACTCAACGCATTACACCAAATGGAGTGGAAATGGTAAGACAAACTATTTTTGGAGAGGCAACAGAACCTTCTGATGTAAATACTAAGCCTGTATTAAAGGGAATATCAAATAAAACAATAACTGTTGATGATAACTTCAATCCAATGGCTGGTATAACAGCTTATGATAAAGAAGATGGAGATTTAACAAATAAAATCTTAGTAAAAGGAACTGTTGATACAACAAAGGTTGGAACTTACAAATTAGTATATAGCGTTACTGATAGCAAAAATGAAACTACTACAGAAGAATGTACAATAACAGTAAAAGCAAAAGAAGTAAATACTAAACCTATATTAAAGGGAGTATCAAATAAAACAATAACTGTTGATGATAACTTTAATCCAATGACTGGTATAACAGCTTATGATAAAGAAGATGGAGATTTAACAAGTAAAATCTTAGTAAAAGGAACTGTTGATACAACAAAGGCTGGAACCTATAAATTAGTATATAGTGTTACTGATAGCAAAAATGAAACGACTACAGAAGAATGCACAATAACAGTAAAAGCAAAAGAAAGTAGTGTTGTTGACTTTGAAGTTGGACAAGGTATAGAATGGCCAGCACAAGTAAATGCACCATTTGTTGATATGGTTGCATGGGTAACAAAACCAGGTTATAGCAATAATGGAGCAGCAAATTTAGAAAGATTATCTCTTGATACAGGAGTTAAATTCTTCAATCTTGGATTTATACAAGCTACTTCAAACACTATTAAAGATGGAAAAGTTCAATGGGGTTGGGGTGGACACTCTGTTCTAAGTGAGGAACATAAAGATAATACACAGTATCAAGGAATTAAAAAATCAATACAAGAATTACGTGAACTTGGAGGAGACGTTGCAATCTCACTTGGAGGTTTAAACGGAACTCCATTCTGGGAAGTAACTCAAGATGTAGAAGTATTAACTAATACTTATATGGATATTGTTCAAGGTTACGGATTAACTAGGTTAGATTTAGATATTGAAGGATCTGCACAAGATAAAGGTAAAAATATTGCAAACGCTAAAGCGATTAAAAAGCTTCAAGATGCAACAGGAGTTGATATTGTTTTAACTGTCCCTGTATTACCAAGTGGATTAACTTGGAATCAACTTGATGTTTTAGAAGCATATCTTTCACAAGGTGTTGATGTTGAAGTTGTAAACATAATGACTATGTGTTATGGATCAGGAACTTTATTACCAGGAGAAAATTATGGAACAGGATCAATAAGAGCAATAGATAGTACGAAGAGTCAGTTAAAAGATTACTTTAAGAAATTTGCAAATATAGAATTAACAGATAGACAAGCCTATGGCAAAATAGGTACTACTTCATCAATAGGCTTTGAAGGAAGTGCACATCCTATATTTACAAAAGAATGGTCTAAGTTGGTTGTTGACCATGCTATTGAAAAAGAAATAGCTATGACATCATTTTGGTCAATGAATAGAGATGCTATGTTAGAAACAAATGCAGGAGTATCTAGTCAATATGAATTCACAGAAGTATTTAAGAAGTTTGAGGAAGATGGTGATGGAGGAACAACTCCTCCAATAAACACTGCACCAATATTAAAAGGAATAGAAAACAAAAAAGTATTTATTGGAGAAACCTTTGATGCTATGGAAGGTGTTACAGCAATTGATAAAGAAGATGGTAATTTAACAGATAAAATAATAGTTACAGGTAATGTTGATACTAACATTGCAGGAGCGTACACGTTAATTTACACCGTTGAAGATAGTGAAGGGCTAATTACCACAAAAGAACGTATAATAACAGTTAAAGAAAAACCTGACATTACAGATGATAATTTCGATCCAAACAAGATTTATCTAGAAGGAGATACTGTAATATATAAGGGTGAAAAATATACTGCTAAATGGTGGACTCAAGGAGGAGTTCCAGAAAACAATCCTGCATGGGAAAAGGAAGTTATCCCAAATGAAGATGGTAGTAAGGAATATATAGAAGGAAAAGCTTATGTAGAAGGAGATATTGTTTTATACCAAGGTAAAAGATATCAAGCTAAATGGTGGACAAAATCAATTCCAGGTAGTGATGACTCATGGGAGGCATTAGATAAAGATGAAAATGGCAGTATGGATTATGTAGAAGGGAAAGCTTATGTAGGTGGAGATATTGTCTCATACCAAGGCAAAATGTATCAAGCTAAATGGTGGACAAAATCAACCCCAGGTAGTGATGATTCTTGGCAATTAGTTAACTAAGTACTATTTTAAACAATTAAAATAAAAGGATGTCTTAAAAGTATGACTTTTAAGACATCCTTTAAATATTATTTTAATAATGTTTCTATCCCAACTCGATCTATAGTTTCATCAAATTTTTCATTTTCTAAGGCATTTGCACAATAAAAATCTAATATTTTTGAGATTACCTCTGGAATTTCTTCTAATTTAAATTTTTTATTTAGAGCAGTTCCAAGCTTTTGCTTTTTGCCGGATTTTCCTGCAAGATAAATCATTAAGCCTTCATTATCTATGGATATAGCATCAAATTTACATGCTTTGAAGCATTTACCACAATCTTTACACAGCTCATTGTTTAAAATTAGTTTATCTTTAATTTCTAAAGCTTTTTTCTTACAAATCTTAGTACAGGCACTACATAATTTACAATTTTCTTCATTAATTTTTATGGGACTTGTAGCAATAATTCCTATATCATATTGATTTGAAACTACACAGTTATTAGGACATCCAGATATACCTATTTTTACTTTATTAGGAAGAGATTTTGAATAATTTTTTTCATATAATTTGGATGTAAGGCTATAGGTATCTATAATACCATTAATACATATACTACCTCTACAACTAACTATATAGCTTAATCTTTTATTATTTATATTAATATGTAAGTCCATAGAAGCTATTTCTTTTCTTACTACATCTATATATTCGCTTTTAATATTAGGTATTTCAATACTTTGATAGGTAGTGAGAGCAATTTTACCACTGCCATATTTATGAGAAAGGTTTGCTAATTTATTCATTTGTTCATAAGTAAACATATTATCATAACTTATAACTCTTACAGAAAAAAGATTTTCATTTTTTTGACGTAAAAACCCCTTCCCTTTTATTTTTGCTAATTGTAATTTTGTTTGATTATTCATCTTATGATAACTCCTTATAAATTTTCTAACTTACGCATCTTAAAGAAAATAGATTAAAAGCTTTAACTAATAATTTTCTTTAAGATACATTAATTATATTATAAAGTATAAATTATTAACAACTAGGTGATGAAAATGGTATAATATCCTATGGACCTAATTTATTATAGGAGGAAAATTTATGCAATGTAACAATTGTGGAAGTGAAGTTAAAAATGAAGAAAGTTTTTGTAGTGAATGTGGTGCAAAAATATTAACTGAACAAGATTACATAGATATTTTTAGAAATAAGAATAATGAAATGATAGATGAATCTTACATAAAAGAAGAAAATGTAATTGATTATAATAAAGTCTTTGATACTATTACTAAAGAAGAAATAGAGGCATTTATAGGGAAAAAAAGTAACAGCTATTATTTAGATAAATGGGTTAATTTAAAACTTTCAAACAAATATGTTAGCTGGAACTGGTGGGCCTTTTTTTTGTCTTCTTACTGGTTATTATATAGAAAAATGTATCTATGGGGATTTATTACTATAGTTATAAATTTTGTTTCTATTGGTGGTGTTGTAATTGGAGAAACTATTATACCACCTCTAGTATTATGTATTATATTGGGCCTTTTTGGAAATAGCATATATTATAATCATGCTAAAGAAAAAATATATAAAGTTAAGAAAAAAAATCTGCCAAAAGAGAATGAACTTAAAATAATAAAAAAGCGTGGAGGAATTAATTTAGCAATTGCATTAATTATGTTTATATTAACATTGTTACTTTTTTATGCTAGCATAGTATTATTTATATCAATAGTATCAGAAATAGCAGGTTAGATATATAAAAAATAACTAGTTAATATGTGAACTATTCTTTATATGACTTAAGTCTTTATAAGATTTCATTAAAAATTATATTTTTAAAATAAATTAACTTATCAATAACTAATCATCTAATGAATTTTAAACTAGCAATTTTATTGTTAGTTTTTTTATTTAAATAATTTAATAGCATGATTATATGAAAGCATAGATTAGATTTAAAAGTAATACATATATAATGTACAGGTCTATTAACACAGATTATAAATATGATATAATAATTTGGTGTCTTGTCTAATTTAAGCTAAATTAGGTTAATTTTAGATATTTTACAGAGAAAGGAGGAAGAGTATGTATTGTTCACAGTGCGGAAAAGAAATTCAACAACATGTAAAATTTTGTCCTAATTGTGGAAAAGAAATTTTAAGTAATAATAATATAAATAATGAATTTTCACACTTTAAGGATGAAACTAATTATAATTATTCGGCAAATATGAATAACGATATTGGAGATAGTTTTAGTAGAGTATCAGAGAATGAGTTAAGAACTTTTATTGGTGAAAAAAACACAAATTATTACATAGAAAAATGGAATTTAATCAATCAAACTAATAAAAGCGTTAGTTGGAATTGGGCATCATTTTTCTTAGGATCATTATGGTTATTATATAGGAAAATGTATGTATGGGGAACTTTAATGATAGCAGTTTCTATGGCAATATCATGGATGGGAATACCTTTTGGATGGCTTTTATTAGCTATATTAGTGGGCATGTTTGGAAATAAGCTTTATTTAGAGGAAACTCGAAAGAAAATTATTGAAATCAAGACTATCACTAGTGATTTGAATAGCCAATATCAAATGATGAAATCAAAAGGTGGTACAAACTTAGCATTGCCGATAATAATAGCAGTTATAGGATTTGTAATAATAATATTTTTAATAATTTTAGGTGCAGCAATAGCTATGGAATTTTATTATATGTAATAATTAAGAAGGGTATTTACAAAAGTAAGATTAAGGTACATTTGTAAATACTCTTTTGATTTGATAAGATATTATTAGAAAATTCAGAATAAAATGAAAGGAGCTAAGGTTATGGATGAAAAAAAGCTTTTAAAAAGCTTATGTGAAGGACATGGACCTAGTGGTAGAGAGCATTGGTTATTTGAGAATATTAAAGAAGCTTTTTCAGAATTTGGTCAGGTTACTTTAGACAATTTAAATAATACTATTATCTATAAAAAAGGTAATGGAAAAGGGAAAATAATGCTTATGGCTCATGCTGATGAAATATTTATGGTAGTTACAGCTGTTAGTGAAAATGGATTTTTAGAGTTTAAAGGAAATGGTTTAGATCCTAAGGTTTTAGTTTCTCAAGAAGTTATAGTTCATGGAGAAAAACAGATATTGGGCATAATTGGAATAAAACCTCCTCATCTAATGAAAGAGGAGGATAGAAAGAAAGTAGTTAAGATTGATAATCTTCGAATTGATACAGGGCTTTCTACAGAGGAACTAAAGAAAGTAGTTAAACCAGGAGATTTTGTAACACTAAAAAGAGAAGTTAGAGAATTATTAAATGATAATATTGCTTCAAAGGCAAGTGATGATAGGGCTTCAATAGTTTCACTTTATACTTGTGCAAAAGAACTTAAAAATATAAACCATGATTTAGATGTTTATTTTGTTGCTTCAGCACAAGAAGAAGTAGGATGTAGGGGAGCTAAAACAGCTAGTTTTGGTATAAGACCAGATATAGGAATTGCAATAGATGTTGGATTCGATGATAGTAAACTTGGAGATAATGGCTGTGGAGTTAAACTAGGAGGTGGTCCTATGATTACTGTGGGACCTAATATACACCCAAGATTGAGAAAGCACCTTGTATCAATAGCAAAGGAATATAATATACCATATCAAGTTGAGATATGTCCTGGGTCTACTGGTACTGATGCTTGGTCTATACAAGTAACTGCTGATGGTATTCCTACTTTGCTTCTTTCAATTCCTCAAAGATATATGCATACTTCTGTTGAAGTTACAAATATGAATGACATTAAAAATACAGGAATACTTTTAGCAAAATTAATAGAAAAGTTAAAATATGAAGATTTGGAGGGAATATTATGTTTCTAACAGAGGAACTAAAAAAAGGTGGATTACTAGATAAACTATGTTCTGCACCAGGCCCTTCAGGTTATGAAGGTCAAGTTAGAGAAATTATAAAAAAGGAAGTAGAACCTTATGTAGATGAAATAAAAGTGGACAAGATGGGTAATATTGTAGCACATAAAAAAGGTAATGGCAAAAAGATAATGATAGCTGCTCATATGGATGAAGTAGGGTTTATTATTACTGGTTATAATAATGATGGTACTTTAAAGTTTAGAGCATTAGGTGGAATTAGTACTAATGTTATTCCTGCTAAGACAATACTAATTGGTGATGGAAAGTTACCAGGTATTATAGGTGCAAAGGCAATACATCTTCAGTCAAAAGAAGAGAAAGAGAAACCTTTTGGTTATGATGATTGTTGTATTGATATTGGAGCTATAGATAAGGAAGAAGCCAAAAAACTAGTTGAGCTTGGAGAATATGCAGTGTTTGATACTGAATATGATGAGTTTGGAGATAAACTACTTAAAGGAAAAGCTTTTGATGATAGAATGGGGTGTTTACTACTAATTCAAGCATTGAAAGAAAATTATAATGGAGATATCTATGGAGTGTTCAATGTTCAAGAAGAAGTTGGAGAAAGAGGGGCATATATCTCAGCTTTTAACTTACAACCGGACATTGCAATAGTTTTAGAGGGAACTATATGTGCAGATATGCCCAATGTCTCAAAGGATTTAAGAGCTACAGAAATAGGTAAAGGACCTGCTATTTCTATAATGGATAAAACTAGTATTTTTGATAGTAAGCTTGCAGATGATATTATGAAAGTAGGAGATGAAAAAAATATTCCTTATCAAAGAAGAAGAGCAATAGCTGGAGGAAATGATGCAGGAATAATTCATACAGTAGGAGAAGGAGTTTCTAAAATTGCTGCTATTTCCGTACCTTGCAGATACATTCATTCATCAGTATCTGTAGCTTCACAGGAAGATTATATAAATGCTTTAAAATTATTAAAAGAATATTTAAAAACATTATAAGGAGGATAGATTTATGGACATATTATTAGAAAAGTTAATAAAAGCTTTTGGTACAAGTTCTCATGAAGAAGGCGTAAGAAATGTTATCTTTGATAAACTAAATGAATTAGATATAAATTATGAAGTCGATAAAATGGACAATGTTATAGTTAAAATGGGTGCCAAAGTACAATGTGAAGAAGATAAGCTTATGTTTGTTTCTCATATGGATACAGTAGGATTAATTGCAACAGTTGTTGATGATAAAGGATTTGTGAAAGTTGGGAATTTAGGAGACTTTAAAGTTAATAACACTGTTGATAGTTTAGTAGTTTTTGAAAATGGAACTATAGGAAGAGTTTGTAGTGATAAAAAATCATCAGAGATAGATGATGTATATATAGATTTAGGAGTAAATAGTAGAGAAGAAGCATTAAAAAAAATAAAAGAAGGAGATGTAGCAGTATTTAAAGGTGAAATAGTAAAAATAGGAGACAATATATCAGCTCCAGCATTAGATAATAGAATTGGATGTTATATGTTGTTAAAAATAATAGAGGAATTAGCTAAAGATAGAGAAAAACTAGGTGAATTAAATAAAGAATTTTCTTTTGTATTTTCTACTCAAAATACACTAGACGGTAGAGGAGCAAGAGCGGCAGCATACTCTATAAATCCTATGTATTGTATAATTGTAGATGCTGAAGAATCCAGTGACAATTTAGAAGGAAAGGGAAGATTTAAGCTAGGAAATGGTGTAGGACTTCATGTTTTTGATGGAAATCTAATAATACACCATGAAACTAAAGAGATGCTTGAAAATGCTTGCAAAAAAGCTAATATTGAACCTCAGTATGTATTTAGTGAGAAAGGCACAGATGGTGGTAGAATTCATATAGAAACAAATGGAATAAAAACGGGAGTACTTTCTGTCCCTGTAAGATATAAAAATAGTATAGCAGAAATGGCAAATATTAAAGATATTGAAAAAGGAATAGAAGT
>NZ_JBSVQM010000027.1:0-55526 GCF_054863625.1 Clostridium sp. Marseille-QA1073
AATCTTAAATTATAAATGAAAAATTAATAATTCTATAGATTCTTAAATAAAAAGAAATATATGCTTAATTTATAATTAAGATTAGAGATATTAAAAAGTTGTGATTAATAGTCACGACTTTTTTGCTATAAAGTTTTATAAAGTAGCTACGACATATAAGATAGTATTTAGAGTAATAAATAAAAGGATATGGAGTTGATAACAATGAGATTAAGTCACAATATACCTTCCCTAAATATTTATAGGCAATATTCAAAACATATAGTGAATCAGAGCTCTGCACTAGGAAGAATATCTTCAGGATATAAGATATTAAGAGCAAAAGATGATCCCAATGTGATGGCGCAAAGTGAACAGCTTAAAATCCAGACAAGAGGGCTTCAAATGGCAGCTAAAAACACTCAAGATGCAGTAAGTATGCTTCAAGCTGCTGATGGAGCTACAAAAAATATAAGTGAAATTATAATAAGAATAAAAGAACTAGTATTAAGTGCTGGAGGAAGTCATACTAATGAAAGCTTAGATGCTATTCAAGGAGAAATAAATCAACTTGTTGAAGGAATAGATAATATAGCTAACTTTAGTGAATTTAATGGGATAAAATTGTTGGCAGAAGAGGAAAGCACTATAGAAAATCCCAAAACTATTGATTTACTATGTGGTGGAAATGCTGGAGAAATAACTAAGATTCCAAAATATGATTTAACACCTAGTGGACTAGGATTAGTAGATGGAGGTGGTAATGTAAAAATAGATGTTAGAAATATTGACAGTTCCATTGAGAAACTAGATAAGGCTTTAGATATAACTACTGCCACAAGAAGTAAGCATGGAGCTTTGACCAATAGATTGGATAGTACTTTTACAATTCTTAATGAATTCTCTGGAAAAATTGAAGGTGTAGAAGCTGAGCTTACTGGAGCAGATATAAGTTTAGAGATTATAGAATACTCTAAACATAGCTTATTGATTGAAAGTTCATTAGCATTAATGATTCAAACCAATAAAATGCCTCAAGATATTTTAACAATATTGCAAAATATTAAAGGAAGATAATAATACAATTGAGAATTGACAATGGAAAATTTATGACACTTCTCAGATATTTCTGAGAAGTTGACAATCTATATAAGGAAAAGTTGTAGTTAACTTTTCCTTAAGGTTTACTATGAAGACAAATTATTAAGTTTTTTATGCCAATATTAAATTGTTTATAAAGAATTTTAACTTTATTTTTAAACGTAAAATAGAATTAAGGAAAAAGATGACTAGTAATGTTTAGCCATCTTTTATTTTGGGCTTAGTTTAGATATTTGAAAGAAATAACTAGTTAGCATGCTAATTATTTTCTTTAAGATACTTTCTTAAAAGTTATAAAATGTCAAATTATCCTATATAATATCGTATACTAAGTTAATTTATAAACTTTTATAAAAATATTACAAAAATTTAGATAATTTTGAAGAAATATATAGAAAAAAATATATAATTTTCTAAATTATGTATAATTGCATGTAAATATTCACAGAGAATTTAAATAAAAGTATATAAATCTCATAAAAATATTAAAATTTTTAAAAATTAAGAAGGATTTATTGAATTTTTGTCAAAATAATATAGTCAGTGTGAGGTGGTAAATTTGAGAAATATTGATAATATGAGCTATAATTTAATTAAAAAGGGAATGGATGTAACTATTACCAGTAATAAGGTAATAAATAACAACATCTCAAATCTTAATACTAAAAATTATAAGCGACATTACATTGAGTTTGATGAGGCATTAAAAAATGAGGTATCTCAAGATTTAATGAAAAAGACAAATGATAAGCATTTAAGTATTAAAGGTAATGAATTAGAGGTTAAAACAGATACCACAAGTAGTATGAGAGAAGATGGAAATAATGTGGATGTGGAAAGTGAAATGACTAGCCAAGCTGCTAACAATTTAATGTATGATGCCTTAGTAAAACAGGCTAATACAAGATTTAATATGAGGAGTATAGTGATTAAAGGAGGTAATTAGCTTTGGAAGCTTTTAGGGGAATGAGAATAAGTTCAAGTGGTCTTTCAGCAGAAAGATTGAGAATGGATACTATAACTGGAAATATTGCAAATGCTAGTACAACAAGGGGAAAGGATGGGAAACCCTATATTAGGAAGATAGCAGTATTTGAAGAAAATTTAACAAATGAATTAAATAAACAAACTGGAAAGCTTGTAGAAAAACATATGGGAATTAAGGCAGTAGGAGTAGAGGAAGATAAATCTGAGCTTAGAAAGGTATATGATCCATATCATCCAGATGCAAATGAAGAAGGCTATGTTTTAATGCCTAATGTAAATATATTAAATGAGATGGTGGATTTAATTGCAGCTTCAAGGTCATATGAAGCAAATATTACTGCACTAAATTCACAAAAGGCAATGTTATCAAAAACTTTAGAAATTGGAAGATAGGTGAGTTAGGATGAAAATTAATAGTTTTGTGCCAGATACTAAAATTTTTACTGATGGATTAAAGCCAAAACAATTTACGAACGTAGAAGAAGAACCATCTGTTGGCTTTGGGGACTTACTAAAGAAAGAACTTAGTAAAGTTAATGATAAGCAAATAGAAGCAGAAAGTTCAGCTATATCTTTTATAAAAGGGGATATGGATTTACATCAAACTTTAGTAGCTACTGAGGAAGCTAGGTTATCTCTCGAATTAGCAGTACAAATTAGAAATAAGTTAGTAAATGCTTATGAAGAATTTAATAAAATGCAGGTATAGTAAGGAGTGCACAGAATGAGCAAGCTATCGGAGAGTATTAATAAACAAAAAGAAAAATTAAAAGAGATGAGCAAGGCTAAAAAGATAGCTTTAGGTATCATAAGTTCCGTTGCAATAATAACACTTATAACTATAACAGTAATCATTCTGCAGCCTAAATATGTTGTGTTGTTTTCAAATATGACGCCAGAAGATTCAGGTGCGATAATTAACAATTTAAAAGAAAAGAAAACCAAATATAAAATAAAAGATAATTCTATATTAGTAGAGAAAAAATCTGTAGATCAGCTTAGAATGGAGCTTTTATCAGAAGTTTCATTTAAAGAAGGAAGTCATGGATTTGAGCTTTTTGATAATAGTAAAATTGCTCCTACTGATAAGGAATCTAAAATTATGTATCAAAGAGCACTATCTGGAGAATTAGAAAGAACAATTAAATCATTTGCAGAAGTAGAAAATGCAAAAGTAAATTTAGTGATACCAGATAAATCAGCTTTTATAACTAAACCAGCTCCAGCTACTGCTTCAGTTACATTAATATTAGCAAAAGGTAAAGAATTATCTGAGGATCAAGTAAGAGCTATTGTGGCACTGGTTTCTGGCAGTGTGGAAAATTTACCAAAAGAAAATGTGGCTATTGTAGCTGATGGCTTTAAATTGTTAACAGAAGATCTTTTTAATGAAGAAAAAAATGCAATAACAAAATCTACTGATAAACAGTTGGCAGCAAAGAAACAAATAGAAGAAGAATATGAGAAAAAGATAATGAATGTTTTAGAGCCAATCTATAAAGAAAAAGTTAGAGTTTCAGTTAACGCAGATTTAAATTTTGACGCTGTTCAACAAAATAAAGTAGAATACGACAAAGATGGAGCAGTTGTAAGTCAGCATGAAATTACAACTTCAAACAATGGTGAAGGGAATAATTCTGGAAGTCCTGTAGACAATAATATGAATAATAATCAGAATACTAATGCAAATGGGGAAAACGTTACACATAAGGAAAATACAACCAATTATGAGTTATCTAAGGCAGAAGAAACAGTTATTAAAGCACCAGGCCAAGTAGAAAGAGTGTCTGCATCTATAGTTGTAGATGGAGCAATTGATAATCAAACTAGAACATCAATAAATAATCTAGTTTCTGAGGCTATAGGCTTTAATAGAAAAAGAGGAGACTCGATTACTGTAGAAGCGCTACAATTTAATACTGCTGAAAAAGATTTAGCAGAAAAAGAATTAGAATCAATGAAAGAAGCTGAAAGAATTGCTAAGAGAAATAAACTTATCTATATGGGTATTTTTGGTGTAGCTGCAATAATTATTTTAGCTATAGTTATTTCTGCAATTAGGAAATCTAAACAAGAGGAGGAAGAGGTGGAAGTTCCAAATTTTGATATGATAATTGGAGATGACGTTAAACCTAAAGAGATATTTGAAACATTAAATTTAGAAGCAGAAACAGAAAAAGAACATGTTGCTAATGAAGTTAGAAAGTATGCTTCTAATAAACCAGAACAAGTTGCAGATATTGTTAAATCATGGCTAGCTGAAGATGAGAGGGGATAATAAATGGCTAAGGTAGAAAAATTATCGGGAGTTCAAAAAGCAGCAATATTATTTATTACATTAGGCCCTGAAGCTTCTGCAGGCATTATTAAAAAGTTACCAGAAAGAGAGATACAAAAGGTAACTTATGAAATTGCCAATATGAGTACTGTATCATCAGAGCAAAGACAAGCTATTTTAGACGAGTTCTTAGAAATGAATAAAGCAAAGGAATACATATTAGAAGGTGGACTTGATTATGCAAGAAATCTTTTAGCCAAAGCTTTAGGAACTCAAAGGGCAGCGGAAATATTGGAGAAGGTTACAGAAATAACTCAACAATATAGACCTTTTTCTATTGCAAGAAAGGCAGATGCTCATCAGCTTATGAATGTAATATCTAATGAGCATCCACAAACTATTGCTCTTATATTATGTTATTTACAACCGGATAAAGCAGCACAGATCATGTCAGAGTTGCCAGTTGAGTTACAAGCAGAAGTAGCATATAGAATAGCAACTATGAACACTATTTATCCTGTAGTAGTTAAGGAAATTGAAGAAGTTCTAAATGATAAGCTATCCAATGTAATTCATAATAGTGAAACTACAATAGTTGGAGGGGTTGCGTCATTAGTTAATATTCTTAATCAAGTGGATAGATCTACAGAAAGAAATATTACAGAAGGACTTGAAAGAGAAGATGCAGAACTTGCCGAAAAAGTTAAAGAGTCTATGTTTGTATTTGAGGATATCATTACTCTTGACGATGTGGCTATTCAAAGAGTACTTCGTGAAGTGGATAACAAGGAATTATGTCTTGCCCTTAAAGGTGCTTCAGAACAAGTGGCAAATGTTATATTTAAAAATCAATCTAAGAGAGCAGCTGCTACATTAAGAGAGGATATGGAATTCTTAGGACCAGTAAGACTTATGGATGTTGAAAAAGCACAACAAAAGGTTGTATCACTAATAAGAAGACTAGAAGAAGCAGGGGAAATTCAAATAGCAAGAGGTGGAGAAGATGCAATCATCTTATAATGTTATTAAAAATCATTATGTTGTAACAGAAGGTAAGAAAGAGATTTGCACCAAAGCACCTTTAGTAATAGATGACTTTGAAGCAGAAGAGGAAGAGAAGATTGAAAATACTATTGAAAATACTGAGGAAGTCTTAGTATCTTTTAAAAATATAGCACGAGATATAGTAGAAAATGCTCATATAGAAAGTAACAAAATTATTGTAGAGGCTACAGAAAGAGCAAAAGAAATTGAAATTGAAGCTTTTAATAATGCAAGTAGTAAAGGATATGATGAGGGATATGGCATAGGGTATAAAGAAGGTATGGAAAAGGCAATAGCTGAAGGGGAAGCAATTATAAAAAATGCTAATGCAGTTTTAGCTAATGCTAAGCTTGAATATAAGAATTATATTGAAGAAAAAGAAATCCATATTAGAGAACTTATATATCAAATGACTTCTTCTGTACTTAAAAAAGAGGTTGAAGATAGTGAAGCTATTAATGAAATCATATTTGATGCATTATCAGAAGAAAAAAATGAAGAGTATTTTATTATAAAATGCAATTCTAATCATTTAAGTAGCTTAAAAGGCGAAGTAGAAAATATGAAAAATAAGCTTGCTTTTACAGGTGATATCTTTGTTATTGAAGATAATAGCTTAGGCAATGGAGCTGCTACTATTGAAAAAGACAGCGGTAAAATTTTAGTGGATATGGGTTATGTATGTGAAAAACTTAAGGAAATAATCTTTGAAAGATAGAGATTAGTGTAGGAATGGTGATGTATGATGTTATCCTTAGATTTTAACAAATTAAATGAAAAAGCAAAAAATACAAATTACAACTATATTGAAGGAATTGTTAAAAATGTTATAGGTCTTACAATTGAAGTGCAGGGCATGAAGGCATTTGTAGGAGAAGTATGTACCATATACAATCAAAAAAATGTTGGAATACCAGCAGAGGTTACAGGATTTAAAGCAGATAACGTCATATTGATGCCTTTAGGTGATTTGGTAGGTATTGCGCCGGGGTGCAGAGTTGTACCTAGTGGAAAAGCTTTAAGTGTTAAATGTAGTGAAGAACTTTTCGGAAAGGTTCTTGATGGATTGGGGAATCCATTAAAAAAAGAAGAAATTTCTACTTATACATTATATCCTTTAGAAGCAATGCCGCCAGATCCATTAAGAAGAAGAAGGATAAAGGATATACTTCCAACAGGTGTTAGAGCTATTGATGCTTTTTTAACCTGCGGCGAAGGACAAAGGGTTGGTATTTTTGCTGGTAGTGGAGTAGGAAAAAGCACAACCTTAGGAATGATTGCAAGAGAAGCAAAGGCGGACGTTAACGTAATTGCACTAATAGGGGAAAGAGGTAGAGAGGTTCTAGACTTCTTAGAAAAAGATTTAGGGGAAGAAGGTCTTAAAAAATCAGTAATAGTTTGTGCTACCTCTGATCAGCCAGCTCTTGTAAGATTAAAAGGTGCCTTTACTGCTACTGCTATTGCAGAATACTTTAGAGATCAGGGAAAAAAGGTAATTTTAATGATGGATTCAGTTACTCGTTTTGCCATGGCTCAAAGGGAAGTAGGATTAGCTATTGGAGAGCCACCAGCTACAAAAGGATATACACCTTCTGTTTTTGCAATGCTACCTAAGCTTTTAGAGCGTAGTGGTATGTCTGATAAAGGATCAATTACGGCCTTTTACACTGTACTTGTTGATGGTGATGATTTTAATGAGCCTATAGCGGATGCAGTTAGAGGTATATTAGATGGACATATAGTGTTATCAAGAAGTTTAGCAGCTAAAAATCATTATCCTTCTATTGATATTTTAAGTAGTATTAGTAGACTTATGCCAGAGATTGCAGAAGAAACTCATAAAGCATCTGCATCATTGGCTAGAGATTTGTTATCTACTTATAGAGATTCAGAGGATTTAATTAATTTAGGAGCTTATGTAGAAGGTAGCAATGAAAAGGTGGATTTAGCTATAAAATACAATGAGCCTCTTACAAGCTTTTTAAAACAGGGAATTAATGAGAAATGTAATTTTGATGAGAGCATAGAGGGACTTATGAACATGTTTAGATAATTCACAATGCACAATTCACAATTAAGGATAATTTCCAATTTACATTGGAAATTTTAATAAAATAAATGAAGGTACTTCAATAAAAAGTGGTGACTTTGAAAAATTTAAAGAATATGTTTTAAACAGTAGAATAACTTATTTAAAGTAATAAATTACTTTAAAATAAATAATTGTGAGTTGTGAGCTGTGAATTAATTAAGTTTTTGGGGTGATACCGTTGGGATATAAATTTAGATTGCAAAAATTGCTTGAATTTAGACAGGATATAGAGGATAAAAGTAAGATATCTTTTATGGAAGCTATGTCGGAAAAAAATAGGGTGGAAATGGAGTTAAATTGTCTTCAAGATAGTTATAACAAATATAAGAATATACCATTAAATCTGTCAACTATAGAGAAAAAAATAGTGCAAAATTATTTAAATGTGGTCAATAATTCTATCGAAGATACCAGTTTACTACTAGATGAGAAAGAAGTAATTGTTGAAGAAAAAAGAGAAAAATTAGTTAAATCGCAGGTAGAAAGAAAGACTGTAGAAATATTAAAAGAAAAAGATTATGGAAGATATATAAATGAAGAAAATAGAAAAGAGCAAAATCAAGTAGATGAATTTGCACTTTATGGATATGTAAGAAAATTTGCTGAAAGGAGGTGAGAATAATGAATAATATCAATATGAATATTTTAGAGGTTTTACAAAATCAAAGCAAACCATCAAGTAATAACAACACAATAAAAGCTAAAGAGTCTAAAGTATCAGATTTTGAAAAAGTGCTTCAAAAAGTATCAGAACCATCAAAAAATAAAACTAACTCTTTAGAAGATAAAAGTTTTATTAAAGAAGAGCTATTAGAGGATATTAATGAGAAAGAAGATAATGGTCATAAGGATATAATAGCTATGCTTTTAAACATGTTTTCAGCTATGGAGAATGATAAAAATATCAACATAAATGTAGAAGGTTTAATTGAGAATATTGAAGGAATAGACAACTCTACTTTAGATTTATTAAAAACTTTATTGAAAAATGTGGAAGATTTAACAGAATTACTAGATAATAAAGCTTTGATTAAGGACAATAATCCACTAAAAGATATGCTGTTAAAACTTATGTCAGTAAAAGGAGAAGATAAGGACTTTAACTTAGAAGTAAATAAATTAATAAAAGAATTAACTGAAGCATTACCTGAATTAAAGGATATATCTAAAGCAGGAATAGCTAGTGATAATTCAAAGGTAGAAGCATTTAAAGATTTAAATAGCACATTAATAGCTGCAAGAGAAGTAAAAGATAATACTGGAAGTGATAAAGTTTCAGTAGAGATAAAACCAGAAGATAAGATTGTAGCTAAGGAAGAAAAAATAGCTATTGAAAATGAAAATAGTAAAAATACTTCTAATGGAGATTTAAAGAAAAGCCTATCTTCAGAAGAAAAGCTTCTTGAAAAGCTTATAGGTGATAAGGAAGATGGAAAACTTACAAGAGTAAACCAATTTATGAATGTATTTAATAATTCTAAAATTTCTCTAGAAGAAGTAAAAAATGTGGACAAGCTACTTATAAATAAGGTTACTTTTAGTGAAGACATCGTAAAATCTATAAGGTTTATGGAGTTAAATAATATTAAAGATTTAACAGTAAAGATAAATCCAAAGCACCTGGGTGAAGTAATTATAAACCTTACGATGGAACAAGAAGCTATGAGAGCTCAATTAAAAGCCTCTAATAAAGATACTGTTGCACTTTTAAATGCTAACTTAAGAGACATTACAGAAAAACTAAATGAAAATATTAAAATACAACAGGTAGAAGTAGCTATATACAACGATGATACAACTTATTTTAGTGGCAATGAAAGAGAAAGTCGCCAAGGATTTAATGGTGAGCAAAGTAAAAGTAAGGTTTCAGCTGTAATGGAAGAAATTGAATTGGAAAAAGAAGCTTCCATTATAGATGACAGTTCATTAAATTTGTTGATATAGGAGGTGAAAGTTTTGAAAGTTGATAACAACATGAAAAATATGTTTGATATGTGGCAAAGTAGAGTAAACGCAGATAATAAGAAATCAGAAGAAGATAGCAAGAATGAAGATGGAAAAGAAAAAGTTAATAGTAAGGATTTCCAGAATAGAGTATATACAGAAAGAGGCACTAAAATTGTTAAACCTGGAGAGGACTTAAATAAAAATGCCTTTCTACAAATACTTGCAGCAGAGCTTGCTAATCAAGATCCAACTAGCCCTCAAGATAGTACAGCGTATGTTGCACAAATGGCACAATTTGCTGGCCTTGAGCAGATGAATAACTTAAATACTACCATGAGATTGTCCTCTGCTACTTCTTTAACAGGAAAATTTGTAGCCCTAGATGCTTATAATGCTAAAGGTGAACAGGAATTTGGTGTGGTTACTGAAGTTTATAAAATAGGATCTAATGTATTTGTAACAGTGGCAACTGCTGATGGAGAGCTTAAAAACTTTGATTATGATTCAGTAAGCAACGTTATAAATAATCCTGATAACACTTTAGACTACATTAATTTTGTAAATGGTTCAAGTTTAATAGGAAAAACTGTTGAGATGTATGCAAAAGAAGAGGAAAAGCCAGATATAGGTATTGTTAAAGAAATCTTTAGAGATGAAGAGGGAATTAAAGTTAAAATTGACTGTGATGGTAAAATAAAGGACTATCCTTTTGATCATATCATGAAAATTAGATAATAAGTTGTGGTGAGTTTTGTGGGATACAGAGTAATTAATGGAATTTTATATCCTGTAGGTAGTTTTATAGGTACCGAAGATAAAAAATCCATTAACAATGAAAGGTCATGTGGCATTAAAAAAGAAAAGGTCTTTGATGATTTTTTTAAAGATGAGATCAATAAGACAGAAGGGTTTGTATTATCAAATCATGCTGCATTAAGACTTAAAGAAAGAAATATAGAACTTAATAAAGAACTGATAGGAAAGATCAATGAGGGAATAAATAAAGCAAATGAAAAAGGTAGTAGGGAGTCTCTAATTTTATACGAAAATATTGGATTGATTGCCAGTATAAAAAATAGAACTATAATAACTGCCATAGATAAAAATGAAAATCAATCAAATGTAATAACTAACATTGATAGTGTTGTATTACTATAGGCTGGACCAGATGTGGAGGCCGTATTCTTATTGAATGACAGAGATAAGAAAAATTTAAATTATAGGGGGAAAATAATATGTTAAATGCAATGTACTCAGGGATTTCTGGATTAAATGCTAATCAAAGAAAGTTAGACGTAATAGGTAACAATATAGCAAACTCAGGAACTACAGCTTTTAAAGGTTCAAGAGTTACCTTTCAAGATAGTATGAGACAAAATCTAGCAAATGCAACAGGTTCAAGTTTAAACATGGGTGGAACAAATCCAAAACAAATAGGTATGGGTGTTCAACTTCAAAGTATAGATGTAAATACAGGACAAGGTAACCTTCAACCAACAGGAAGACCACTAGATGTAGCTATAGATCAAGCAGGGTATTTTGTAGTTTCTAAAGGACCTGTAACAGGAAAAATTGGCCTTGATGGTACCAATAACTCTGTTAATGGTGGTGATATGGAAAATTATTTCACTAGAGATGGTGCTTTTAGATTAACTAGTGAAGGATATTTAGTAACTCCAAATGGATATAGAGTAATGGGATATGTAATTAATGACTCTATAACTCATAGTGCAGATGGAATAAAAGCTACATTTAAGAATGCAGATGAAGCTTTGACAGCAGGTACTGAGTTAGTTCCTTTAGCAATACCAGAAACAGTAGAAAAAGAAGGCAAAGAAATGAAGATACAAAGCTATTCAATAGAAAAAGATGGTCTTTTAAAAGCTACACTATCTGACGGCAGTGTTACTGTGTTAGGTCAGCTTGCTATGGCTACATTTAATAATACAGGAGCACTAGAGGCAGTAGGACAAAATATGTACACTCCAACTAGTAACTCAGGAGCTGCAATAGTGAGAACTGGAAAGGGTGCTGCAGCTGATAATGGTAAAGCTTATGGTGATATGATTCAAGGATGTCTTGAGATGTCAAACGTTGACCTTGCTGAGCAGTTTACAGATATGATAGTTGCTAGCCGTTCTTTCCAAGCTTGTAGTAAAGTTATAACTACAGGAGATGAAATACTTCAAGAGTTAGTTAACTTAAAAAGATAGTTAAACCAATTGATAAAGGATAATTAACGATTATAGATATTTTCAGTGCACTGAGAAATTAATAATCTATATTTTAGAAGTTACCTAGTAATTTTTAAAATAAAAAATAATTCTTTACTTAAAAATAATTAAAGAAATAAAAAAATAATTTACAGTTATGGATATTACTCAGCAGCATGAAAGTTTGTAATCTACACTCTAAAATTTATGAGTAACCCTTAAAATAAAAAAGTAATTGCTACTTAAAAATATAATTTTAAAATTCTCATATGCTGCTGGTAATTATCCTAAATTGCTTATTATCGATTTGCAATTATCAAATTATATTAAAGAACTAATTAAAAAATTAAATTGACAGAAGAAGTTGTACTATGGATATTAATTAAATTTAAAATTCTCAGACCACTGAGAATTATCCCAAATTGTCCATTCTCCATTTTCAATTGTCAATTGCCTAAGTAGGTGAAGTTATGATAAAGGTTACTACACTTAATAAAAAAGAGATAGTTCTTAATTGCGACCATATTGAAAAGATGGAAGCAGTACCAGAGACAATTATTACTTTGACCAATGGAAAGGTGTATTTATTAGCTAACACCATTGATGAAGTTATGGAAAAAGTAATTCAATATAAAAATAAAATTTACAATTCAAAATTTTAGGAGGGTATGGATGTGAAAAAGCAAGATTTGCTAACAGTAATTGGACTTGTTACCGCTATAGCACTTATGATTCTAGGTATGCTAGGTGGAAGCAGCCTCACGATATTCTATGATCCATTCTCCATTGCTATAACAGTAGGGGGTTCTGTAGGAGCACTTTTAGTTTCTTACCCAATGAAGGAAATTAAAAGGCTTGGTAAGGTTATAGTTGAAACTTTTAAAGAAGAAACTACTTCAAAGGTAGATACAATAACACTTTTCACCAACTTATCGAGAAAAGCAAGAAGAGAAGGATTATTATCACTTGAGGATGATATAGCAAACATTGAAGATGAATTTACGAGAAAAGCACTAAACATGGTAGTTGATGGCATTGAGCCTGAGGCAATAAAAGAAATAATGCAGCTTGAAATTGTGGAGCTCGAAAAGCGTCATGAGGATGGATCTGCAATGCTAAAATCCTTAGGAGCTTATGGACCAGCTTTTGGTATGTTAGGTACACTTATTGGACTTATACAAATGCTTGCAGACATGAATGATGCTGCAAACTTAACAAAAGGTATGGGAAAAGCACTTATTACTACTTTTTATGGTTCTATTTTAGCAAATATAATAGCTATACCAATGGCACAAAAACTTGATTATAAAACTGCTCAAGAAGTTAATAGCATGGAGATGATTATTGAAGGGGTAATTGCCATACAATCAGGGGTGAATCCAAGAATTGTTGAGGATAAACTAAGTGCTTATTTATCACCATCAGAAAGAGCAGAAATTAAGGCTATGGGTGTAAATAACAATGAGGTGGCAGAAAATGTCTAAGAAAAAAACTGAAATTAAAACAGATGCCTGGATGAATACTTTTGCTGATACCATGACTCTGCTTTTAACTTTCTTCGTTTTACTCTATTCATTTTCAACAGTAGATGCAGAAAAGTTTCAACAAATATCAGCATCTTTTCAAAGCATGTTTTCAGGTAAAGCTAATACGAGTATGCTAGAGTTTAACATAGCATCTGGACAAGTACCTGTGGTAGGTAAACCTGAAAACACCACTGATTCTTTAAATGTAGATAATCAGGATGTACAGGATAATTTATATGAGCAAGTGTCTAAGTTAATTTCAGAAAGTAATCTTCAAGATGATGTTAAGGTCTTTGAAAATGAAAAAGGAATCAACATACAGCTAAAGGAAACAGTACTTTTTGAATCTGCTAAGTCAGAATTACTTCCAAATAGCAAGAAGATATTAAATGAAATTAACGCATTAATAGCAAAGATAAATAACAGTATAATAATTGAAGGTCACACTGATAACATGCCTATTAGTACGGAACAGTTTCCAAGCAACTGGTATTTATCTTCTGCGAGAGCACTAAGTGTGTTAGACTACTTTCTTATTGATAAAAAACAGCCAAATCCTGAAAGGTTTATTGCTAACGCTTATGGTGAATATGATCCAATAGTACCAAATGATAGTGATGAAAATAGAGCAATGAATAGAAGAGTTAATATTATTATTGTTACTGAGGAAAAGGAGTAATAACTTATGGGTGAAGATAATAAAAAAAGTAATGTTTTTAAGATTATTTTAATAGTACTTTTAGTTTTACTATTGATAGGAGGAGCAGCTTTTGCAGGATTTTTTATAGCTACTAAAAATTCTCCAAAAAATGATCCAAATGTAGTAGCTACTGGAACTAATGTTTTAAAAGATGAAGTTTTCTTTGAAGTAGACGAGCTTTTAGTAAATTTAGCAGATGAAGGTAAGCCAAGATATTTAAAAATTAAAATAGCATTAAGTTATCAAAACAATGGAGGACTTACTAAAGAACTTGAAACTAAAAAACCAAAAATAAGGGATGTAATTGCAAACATTCTAAGAACAAAGAAAACTACTGATTTATCGCCAGAGGGAATTGATCCATTAAAGAAAGAACTAAATGAAAAGGTGAATGAAATCTTAAGCGAAGGAAAAATAGTTGATGTGTATTTTTCAGAAATTTTAGTTCAGTAGGTGAGACATAAATGGATGTACAGTTTTGGAAAAGCCTAATACAGCTTTTGATTTTCCTACCTTTTATACTATTTTTAATATATCTACTTGGTAAATTGACTAATAAATTTTATATTTCACCACCGGGTAGGTATATGAAAATAGTAGAAAGGCTTCAATTATCCAAGGATAGTTTTATCATGGTTATTAAAATTGGAGATAAAGGATATTTAATGAGCTCAAATAATAATAAAACAGAAATTCTAAAAGAATTAACTGAAGAGGAGCTTTTAAAAGCAGAACAAAGCAGTAAGCAGTATTATGGTACTAACTTTAATAACAGCTCTAATTTTGTAACAAATTTAATAAGGAAAAATCATAAGAAGTAGCAATTAAACAAAAATGAAGAGGACGATTTTATGAAAAGTAAGTACAGTAAATATTTAAAAGTGATTTTATTTGCAGCTATAATAATGTTCTTTAGCTATAAGGTTGCATATGCTACTGCTGGAAATAGAATTCCTATTCCAGATGTGAGCATTAATTTTAATAACGGAGATACCAATCCAAAAGAATTTGTAGATAATATAAAGCTAATACTACTGCTTACAGTTCTTACGTTACTTCCTTCTATAATAATAATGACTACAGGATTTGTAAGAATTGTAACTGTATTATCACTGCTAAAAAATGCACTAGGAGTTCAACAATCTATTCCAAGACAAATTACAATTGGACTTTCACTGTTTTTAACTTTCTTTGTGATGGCACCAACCTTTGGAAAGATTAACAATGAAGCTATTACGCCTTATATAGACAATAAAATTTCTACAGAGGTAGCTTATGATAAAGCAGTACAGCCTCTAAAAGATTTTATGTTAAAACAAACAAGGGCAAAAGATTTAAAGTTATTTTTAGAGGTTGGTAAATTAGAGGATACTGTAAAAACTGTAAAGGATGAAAATAATGCAGAAGTTCCATCTTATGATGAGGTACCTTTATATGCAGTAGTACCTGCTTTTATAATAAGTGAACTTAGAACTGCTTTTGAAATAGGATTCCTTTTATTTATACCATTTTTAATTGTGGATATAGTAACCTCTAGTGTACTTATGGCAATGGGGATGTTTATGCTTCCACCAGCAATGATATCACTACCTTTTAAACTGTTGTTATTTGTATTAGTAGATGGATGGAATTTAATTTCTCAGTCTTTAATTATGAGTTTTAAGTAGTGAGGTGAGAGTATGTCAGAAACTTTAGTAATATCTCTATTAAAAGATTTAATAAAAACATCTCTTGTTATTGCAGCACCAATGCTTATAGTGGCTACAGTAGTAGGTCTTATCATAAGTATTTTTCAAGCCACTACGCAAATACAAGAGCAAACACTAACCTTTGTACCTAAGATTATTGCAGTGGCTTTAATTGGACTTTTGACCTCTAGCTTTATTATAAATACTATGACTACTTTTACAGAATATATTTTTTCAATTATAGCTAATATGTGATTTTAGGTGGGGAAAATTTTGATAGATTTAACAAATATAAGTGAATTAATAGTATTTATATTAGTGTTTTGTAGGCTGACATCCTTTATTATGTATGTGCCAGCTTTCTTTCCAAGTGGTACACCTCAAAGATTTAAAATAGGTTTATCTTTAGTACTAACTTTTATATTTGTACCACTTATTAATATAGCTGATTTAACAGTGAATAATTCTGCCACTTTTATAGTATTAATTGGAAAAGAAATACTAATAGGACTTGCACTAGGCTTTATAACTACATTATGCTTTAGTGCAGCACAGATGGCAGGACAATTATTAGATTTTCATGTTTCTTTTTCCATGTCATCATTATATGATCCTATATCTAATGAAACAGTAAGTATATTAGGAAGAGTTTTTTATTGGATGTGCTTAATAGTATTTTTACTAATAGATGGACATCACATAGTAATAAATTGTTTAGTAGAAAGTTTTCAATTAGTAAATATAGGTGGATTAGCTTTAAAGCCTGAATTAGCTACTTATATGATTCAGGTAATAATAGAGTTTTTTACCATTGGGCTGAAGATAGCAATACCTATTGTACTGATAATTATTATAACAGATTTTACTTTAGGACTTGTGGCTAGAGTAATGCCACAACTTAATATAATGATGCTTGGTATGCCTATAAAAATATTAGTAGGATTAGCTTGTTTTACATTATCTCTTCCTGTATTTATGAAGATGATTGTAAATAATTTTGATACAGTGCTTGAGGCAATAAAAGGATTATTTAATATAATGCCTTGTGTATTTATATTTTTCGCCAGTGAAAGTGGTGAGAAAACAGAAGAAGCAACACCAAAGAAGAAGAGTGATGCTAAGAAAAAAGGACAAGTTGCAAAAAGTAAAGAATTAACTTCTGCGCTAGGACTTTTAGTTATAACCCTATTAGTATCAATTTTAGGTGGATATATAGTAAATAGTTTAAAACAAACTTTAATTATGTTTTTAAAAGATTATCCTACGATTTTTATAGATAATAATAGTTTAAGGGGAATATTCATAACTTCTTTTATTAGGATAGCTATAGTATTTTTGCCTATAGCTGTACCAATAGCAATTATGGGGATTTTGGCCAATGTAGCACAATCTGGTAAAATACTTACCGCAGAGCCATTAAAACCTAAATTAGAGAAAATTAATCCTATTAGTGGATTTAAGAGAATGTTTTCCTTAAAAGCAGTAGTAGATTTAATAAAAAATTTAATCATCATTATAATTATCGCTTATGTTGGATATAAGTTTATACTTTCAAATTATGAGCAGGTATTAAACTTTGGTAGCTTTAGAGTAGAAGCAATTTTAACTTCCTTGGGAGAATTGATAGTTGAGATATTAACTAAGGTAACCTTGATTATGATTATTATAGGTATTATTGATTTCGT
Organism: Clostridium sp. Marseille-QA1073; assembly: GCF_054863625.1. Classification (NCBI taxonomy): domain Bacteria; kingdom Bacillati; phylum Bacillota; class Clostridia; order Eubacteriales; family Clostridiaceae; genus Clostridium; species Clostridium sp. Marseille-QA1073. Next base: position 17,241 of record NZ_JBSVQM010000027.1, read on the forward strand.
ATATCAAAAGTATCAATTTAATAAGGATTTAAAAATGACTAAGCAAGAGGTAAAGGAAGAATTTAAACAGCAGGAAGGAGACCCTGTTGTTAAAGGTAAAATAAAACAAAAACAAAGAGAAATGTCCATGAAACGGATGATGCAAACTATTCCAGATGCTACAGTAGTTATAACGAACCCAACTCATATAGCAGTAGCATTAAAATATGAAGAAAACACAAAATCAGCTCCTAAATTAATTGCAAAGGGACAAGATAATATAGCTATTAAAATTAAAGAAATAGCTAAGGAAAATAACGTTCCAATAATTGAAAACAAGCCCTTAGCAAGACTTATATATAATGAAGTGGAGTTAGATACAGAAATACCATATGAAATGTATCAAACTGTTGCGGAAATTTTAGCCATAGTTTATAAACTAAATAAGAAAAATAAAAGCTAACTTAATCAATTGAAATTGACAATAGACAATTGATAATTAAGTTGAATTTAGATTTCAACCAATTAATTTTACTAAATTACTTTTATAAAAAAGATAAATATAACATTCTCCTTTAGAGGAGAAATATCCGTAATTGTCAATTGTCCATTGTCAATTATTCATTGATAAAACTTATATAGTAAAAAGAACAAGAAGAAAAATAAACTTATAGTAGAGGATGAGAATTATGAGATTTTTTCAAAACTTTGATATAAAGAAAAATTCAGATATTATTATAGCCTTTGGAGTTATTGGAATTGTACTTATGATTATAATTCCTCTTCCTCCAACACTTTTAGATATCTTCTTAGCAATAAATATTTCAATATCCGTTATTATAATGCTTATTACAATGTTTACCACTAGCATACTTCAATTGTCAGTGTTTCCAACACTATTACTAGTAACAACACTATTTAGATTAGCACTTAATATATCTTCTACTAGGCTAATATTAGGCGATGGATATGCCGGAGATATAATAGAAACCTTTGGACAGTTCGTTGTTAGAGGTGATTATGTAGTTGGTATTATCATTTTCTTAATTATTGTTATTATACAATTTGTAGTTATTACTGCTGGAGCTGGTAGGGTATCAGAAGTATCGGCAAGATTTACTCTTGATGCTATGCCAGGTAAACAAATGAGTATTGATGCGGATTTAAATGCAGGAATGATCAGTGAGGAAGAAGCAAGAGAAAGAAGAAAAAATCTCCAAAGAGAAGCAGACTTCTATGGAGCTATGGACGGAGCATCTAAGTTCGTTAAAGGAGATGCTATAGCAGGTATTATAATCACCATAATAAATATTGCTGCAGGAATTGTTATTGGAGTAGTAATGAAGGGATGGAACATAGGAGATGCAGCTGCTAAATATACTATACTTACCGTTGGAGATGGATTAGTATCCCAAATACCAGCATTATTAATTTCTACTTCTTCAGGTATATTAGTTACTCGCTCTGGTAGTGATGAAAACTTTGGTAAACAATTAGGATCACAGTTAACAGCTTTTCCTATGGTTATAGCAATGGCATCAGCAGTTTTACTTGTACTTGCCATCATACCAGGTATGCCAAGTGGAATTTTTATTTTACTATCAGCAGCTAGTGGATACAGTGCTTATTTATTACATAAGGATGAAAAACAAAAAGTTATCGATGAAATGGAAATAGAAGAAAGAGAAATCATCGAAACAGAAAAACGTGAGCCTGAAAATGTAATGAATTTAATTTCAGTAGAGCCATTAGAAATAGAAATAGGTTATGGACTTATACCTTTAGCGGATGATGCTGCAGGAGGAGATTTGGTGCAAAGAATTTCTTCTGTAAGAAGACAATGTGCTATAGAAATGGGAATAATTGTACAGCCAATAAGAATTAGAGATAATTTAAGGCTAAAAACTAATGAGTACGTAATTAAAATTAGAGGAACGGTAATAGCAAAATCAGAGCTTATGCCGAACATGTTCTTATGTATGGATCCAAGTAACGAGGATATTACTATGCCAGGAATTAGAACTATAGAGCCGACCTTTGGAATACCAGCTCTTTGGATTAATAAAGACCAAAGGGAAGAGGCGGAAATTAAAGGATTAACAGTAGTGGATCCAACCACTGTAATGATAACTCATTTAACAGAAACTATTAAGTGTCACTGTTATGAACTATTAGGTCGTCAAGAAACTAAGATGATTATAGATTCAGTTAGTGAAAAATATAGTACAGTAGTTGAGGAATTAATACCAGATTTAATGACTATAGGAGAAGTACAAAAGGTATTACAAAATTTATTAAAAGAAAAGATATCAATAAAAGATATGGTAACTATATTAGAGTGTTTAGCGGATAATTCTAGAAATACTAGGGATATAGAACTATTAACTGAATATGTAAGATTTGCACTAGGAAGAAGTATATGTAATGAACTTGTAGATGAAAATAATAGTATTACAGTATTAACTTTATCACCGGATATAGAGAATATGGTATCTAATAGTATTCAAAAATCTGTTCAAGGTTCTTTCCCAGCAATGAATCCTGATATAACTACAAATATTTTTAATTCTTTAAGAGATCTTTTGGATGTTACATATTTTAATAATAACATTCCTGTGATATTGGTTTCACCTAAAATTAGACCAGCTTTTAGAAAACTTATAGAGATGGTTTTTCCAAGCCTTATGGTATTATCCTTAAACGAAATACCAAATGATATTGAGATAAAAGCTGAAGGAGTTGTATCTATATAATGATAATAAAAAAATATGTAGCTACTAATATGAATGAAGCTCTTACTAGAATTAGACATGAGCTAGGAAAAGATGCAGTTATTATAAGTCAAAGAAGAATTAGAAAATCTGGAATTAAAGGCTTCTTTGGAAAAAAGGTTTTAGAAGTTACAGCAGCAATAGAATCAAAGGAAAAAGACAATTTTGAGGTGGATTTAGATATTAAGAATCCAAAGGAGCCTCGTAAAGAAGATGAGAAAAATTTAATCGATGCAATCTTAAAAAGTCAAATATCAATAAATAATGATAAGTTTAGTGAAACTAAAAATACCAGAAATGATGAAAAGCCTATAGAAGAGAAAGAAAATACAGAAATATACAAAGAGGTTATGGAAATGAAAAATATGATTACTTCTTTGTTAAATGGTGAGATAAATAATTCTATAGGGGTTACAGATAAAACAAGCTTAGGATTAATTTTAGAGGATGCAGATGTCAGCACGGAAGCAACAGAAGATATATTAAACTCCATAAATAGCGATGGAAGTGAAGAAGAGAAGTTAGAAGAAGTAAAGAAAATAATAGAGAACATGGTTAGCATTGAAGAATTAGATGCAAAAGGTACAGTAGTATTCATAGGTCCAACAGGAGTAGGAAAGACTACTACAATTGCTAAATTAGCAGGAAAATTAGCTTTAGTTGAAAAAAAGAAGGTAGGGTTAATTACTATCGATACTTATAGAATAGGAGCAGTAGAGCAATTAAAGACCTATGCTGAAATTATGAACATTCCTTTCAAAGTAGTATTTACCATGAAAGATATGGAAGCTGCTATAGAAAGTATGAAAGATTGTGAGGTTATTTTAATTGATACTACAGGTAGAAGTAGTAAAAACACCATGCAATTGTCAGAGCTTAGAGCTTTTGTTGAAAAGACAAATGCTAAAAGTATAAATCTTGTTGTTAGTGCTACTACAAAAAATAAAGATATTAAGATTATTTCTGATTCTTATAAAGCTTTAAACTTTAATAGAGTAATAATAACTAAATTAGATGAAACTTCAACTTATGGATCAATATTAAATATTATTAAGGAGGTTGGAGTCCCTTTAAGCTTTATAACTACAGGTCAAAATGTTCCAGAAGATATTAAATGTCCAGAAAGTAGTGAGATTGCTAGCTTGATAATAGGGGAGAAAAATATATGTTAGATCAAGCATCAACATTAAGACAATTAGCACAGGAAAGTTACAAAATTAATTGCAAAAATGAAAATAGAACTACTAAAATATTGACTATTACTTCTGGTAAAGGAGGAGTAGGAAAAAGTAATATAGTAGTGAATTTAGGCATTACTCTTCAGAAAATGGGAAAAAAGGTATTAATATTTGATGCAGACATAGGTATGGGCAACGATGATGTATTAATTGGATGCTTTCCTAAATATAATATTTTTGATGTGATTTTTAATAACAAAGATATTGAAGACGTAATGATAGAAGGACCCTTAGGAATTAAACTTTTACCTGGAGGATCTGGTCTTTCAAGAGTGGATGATTTAACAGAGGTACAACGTAAAAGCTTTTTAAATAAACTAGAAAATATAGAAGGCTTTGATTATATTTTGATGGATACCGGTGCGGGGATAAACAGAAGTGTGCTAGGATTTATAGCTTGTAGTGATGAGTTTATAGTAGTAACTACACCGGAACCAACTTCATTAACAGATGCTTATAGTCTTATTAAGGCTGTAAGTCATTTTAAAATTAGAGAAAGTGGAAGTGTAATAGTTAATAGAGCTCTAGATGGAGAAGAAGGAGCGGATACTTTCGCAAAATTTAGCAGTGCTTCATCAAGATTTTTAAATATTAAATTAAATTTTTTAGGTATAGTTTCTGAAGATGTTAAAGTAGTGAAATCTGTTAGAGCACAAAAACCACTTTGTATTAATTATCCAAATTCAGAAGCAGCAAGAGATATAGAAAATATTGCAAAAAAATTAGAAGGGCTTGTACTTAGAGAACATAATTTAGGAGTACAGAGGTTATTTAAAAAGATATTTAGTATTTTTTCATAGGGGGATAGCCATGACATCAAATATAAATTTTTATCCTAACAATAGAATAAAAGTTATCACTGAAGAGGGATATGCAAAAAGCATAATTCAAGAGGTAGATGAAAGGACGTTATCCATAGGATTACCAATGATAAACCATACTTATGTAGCTATGAGGCAGGGAGAAGTCTACGAAGCTATATATAATGATGGAAAGGGAAATGTTTTTAAGTTCAAAATAGATGTAATTGGACGTAAGTTTGAGAAGATACCACTTATAGTTATAAGTAAGCCTTATAACATACAAAAAATACAGAGAAGAGAATATGTAAGGATTAATTATACAGGTATAGTAAATTATTATTTAGCACCTAATTATCCAACACAGGACTTAAAAAATTACGATATTTTAGATTTTAATGTAGGATATGCATTAGACTTAAGTGGCGGCGGTATGAAGATAAAGATTGCAGAAGAAGTTAAGAATGGTGACTATATTATAACTCAGTTAAAAATTGATGATGAGGATATTATAGCATTGAGCAGAGTTGTTAGAGTAGAACGTGATAAAGAGGAAAAATATATTTGTGGATTAAGTTTTGTATCAATTGAAGGAAATGAAAGAGAAAAATTAATTAAATATATATTTAATGAAATGAGAAAAACACTTAAGACTAATAGGGGTGATGGACGTGAATAGTGCTGTAGAAGCAAAGGGGGAAGTTGTAAAAAAGTATATACCACTAGTGAAATATATTGCTTCTAGAATTATCATGGGGAAAACTAAATATGTAGAATATGAGGACTTAGTCAGCTATGGTATGGTAGGTCTTATGGACGCCTTAAACAAATTTGATGAGAGCAAAGGAATGAAATTTTCAACTTATGCAGCTATAAGAATTAAAGGGGCTATGATAGATGAACTTAGAAAAAATAGTCCTATTTCAAAAGGCTCTATGGACAAGCTTAATAAGTATAATGATGCTATTGAAAAATTGCAAAATAAATTATTTAGAGAACCAAATAACTATGAGATAGCAGAAGAATTAGGCATATCTATTCAAGAAGTTACTCAAGTTGAAAACTATATTAATTATATCTCAGTAGTATCTTTAGAAACTTTAATGTTTAGCGAAGAAGATGAGATTTCATTGATAGGAACTATTGAGGATAAAAAAAGTCCAAGTCCAGAAAAATCTTTAGAAGAAAAAGAGATATTAGAATATCTGGCTAAAGCCTTAGATTTATTAAGAGAAAAAGATAAATTAGTAATTACACTTTATTATTATGAAGGACTTACTTTAAAGGAAATAGGAAATATTTTAAATGTTTCAGAATCAAGAGTATGTCAACTTCACAGTAAAGCACTAATAAATTTAAGAAAGATATTAAAGAAACTTAAGTATGATATTAATTCTTAAATCATTTAAATCCACAACTTAAAGCAATTGAGAATTGACAATTAAGGTAGAAATTATTTTTATTCAAACTAATTTCTTTAATAAACTTTTTTTACTAGCAATATAATTGCTAGATTTTTATAAAAAGTTATTTTATAACTTAAAAGAAGAAATCAATTCAAAACTTCTCTTATAAAAGAGAAGTGTCAATAATTTTCCATTGTCCATTGTCAATTCTCCATTGTATAAGGGGGAGTAACATGTTAATACCATTATTATTTATAGGTATTATATTAATAGTTTTCAATATTAAAGCAATTAAGAAAGAAGAAAAATCTTTTGATAAAGCCTTTAAAGATGCAGAGTTTAGTACAGATGAAATAGATGTAAAATTAGGAGAACTGAGAAGAGAGTTTAGTGAAACAATATTAGAACTTCAACAGGAAATATTAGAGTTAAAAGAAAAATATGATGTTAAGTATAAAGAAAAAGATTACGATAATATATTAGAGGAAAAATTAGAATTATTTAATATGCCTATAATTAAAGAAAAATCAGAGGAAAAACAAAACAAATCAATTAATTTTGAAGAAGTAAAGAAAGAAACAAAGGAAGAAACTTTAGAAAATAATATAAAAATTCAACAAATAAAAGAGCTTTTTGAAAAAAATCTTAGTATAGAGGAAATAGTTGAAAAATCAGGCCTAGGAAAGGGTGAAATATTATTAATAAAGGAGTTATATCTAAAATAAGGGAACATATAAATTTTATTGCTGATAGAAAGATACTACTAGGTATAGGTATAGGCATAATTATAGGAACAATATTTATGGGATTTTCTAAGTTGAACTATGAACTTAGTGATGCACAAATAGAGGTGAAAGCAAGGGCTTTAGGAATGAAATATCCTGATGAGGTAAAAATTATGATTAAGGATGAGGTGAAAAAATGATAAGAGGATTATATAATGCTGCTTCTGGTCTTATAACTAGTGAAGCAAAACAAAATGTAATAATGAACAATATTGCAAACTCAAACACTACAGGCTATAAATCAGAAAATTTATCTATTAAAAGCTTTGATGAAGTTATGATATCAAATAAAGATAGAAGCGTTAATGGTAAAAATTATAGGGTTAATATAGGAACATTAAGTAATGGTGCAGAAATAAATGAAAAAAATATAGACTTTACTCAAGGATTAGTTAAAGATACAGATAGTAGCTTTGATTTTGCACTAGAAGGAAATGGTTTTTTCACTGTTCAAAGAACAGGAGTTAATGATGCAGGTAATTACTATACTAGAGATGGACATTTTCAAGTTAATCCGGCAGGATATCTAGTAACTTCAAATGGAGAAATGGTATTAGGTAGAAATTTGATGACTAACGTATTAGAACCAATAAATGTAGGTAGTGGAGAGCTTACCTGCGATAAATTAGGTAATATTAAAATAAACGGAAATATGACTTATAACTTTGGAATTGTAGATTTTGAAAACTATGATGGACTAAAAAAGGTTGGACATAATTTATATCAAGGAAACAACCCACAAGTAGCACAGAGAGCTATGGTTAGACAAAATGCCTTAGAGGGATCTAATGTGGAAGTAATTGAAGAAATGGCTGATATGATGGCTGTTATGAGAAATTTTGAAAGTGATATAAAGGTTTTGAAAACACTAGATGAAACTTTAGGAAAAGCAGTTAACGAAATTGGTAAAGTGAGATAATAGGAGGGAAAGAATTTGTACACTCTTTTAAATAGCAATAGAAGTGCAATGGTTGCACAACAAAGAAAATTAGATACTATATCTAATAACTTAGCAAATGTAAATACAACTGGATATAAAAAATTAAAAGCTCAATTTTCCGATTTATATCAAGACACTTTAGAGCGTCAAGGATATCCTACTACTGATGGTGCAGAAAATCTGAACTATGGTACAGGGGTGAAAATAGGAAAAGCAGTAAGACAAGTAACTCAAGGAAGTTTAGTAGAAACCGGCAATAATAGTGATTTAGCTATAGATGGACAAGGATTCTTTAAAATATATATGGCAGATAATACTGCAGCATATACAAGATCCGGAAGCTTTAAAGTAGATTCTACTGGAGTTTTAGTTGATGGAAATGGAAATAGATTAAGTGTAGTAGATAGAAATGGAAATGAAGTAAATTATCCTAATGGAAGAATGAGACTTACAAATGAAAATTTTGTTATTGATAAAAATGGAGTATTATATAGAGAAGAAAAGGGTAATTTTATAGAAGTAGGAAGTATTAAAACATATAATTCAATAGGAGATACTTCTTTACTTTCAGTAGGAGAAAGTTTATTTGTACCTGGAGAAGGTACTACTATGTATGAGACAAGGAATAGAAATATTCAACAAGGTTATTTAGAGAATTCAAACGTCAATGTAGCTGAAGAAATGTCAGATATGATATTAACTCAAAGAGCATTTCAATTAAGCTCAACAGGACTTAAAACTACTGATGAAATGTGGGGACTAGTAAATAGCTTAAGATAGTTAATTTAGAAGAATTAGCATATATAATAAATAAGAACATATAATTTAAAATCCACCTTAAGAGAAGAATAACTTATTTCTTAAGGTGGATTTTTATTAAAATATTCAGAAAATATGTTGATTTTTTAAATTTCAAATAATATAATAGTGTCTGTAAGATATGTAATAATACGTTATTTATTAAAATTAAATAGTTTAAATAAATAGAGGAGCGAGTAGATGGTAATATATATTTGGAAAAGTAACTTTTCAAAATATATATGAAGGATTTTTACATGCCGAAAGGATATACTTTTAAGTATAATACTTGGGGATAAAAAGCAAATTTTCTATCACTGTCATAAAAGATTATGATGTGCTATTTATGTAATGAAAATATGAAATTTTTCGTGCATCTATAGCCCGTTGTATATAATAAGAATTATTTAGGCACTGAAATTTCAGTGCCTTTTTGGTGTTTGTTTTCTAATGTTAAACTTCTGCTCAGTGAAAAAATTTATAGATAAGGTTATAAGATATATAAATTTAAAAGATATTATTTATAAATATAATAGATTAATAATTACTAGTTTATTATACCTTATTCTAAAAGGGGCATGTCCTACATATAATGTATAAACATATACACAATTGAGAATTAAAATGGAAATTACTTCAAAACAAGCTAATTTATTTAAAGGTAATTTTTAAAGTATATGAATAAAAGAACTTTTAGGAAAGAATTTTCTACAAGGGTAGTATTAAAAAATAAAATAATTAATATAATAAGTGCTTAATATAAAAGTTTTATTGAGGTATATTAAAAAACAAATAATCAGTATATTTGCCTAATTTCATCATACTGAACTGTTAGAATTTTATGATGGCCTGAGCTATCATGAAACCTATTCATAGTCTTAGGTAAAGCTATAGGCCATATTTTCGGCTGATTATTTTCGTTTATATGCTTTTAAGTGTAAATTAAAATAATTTTTAAAACTATCTATCATCTAATATGGAGTTTAAGAATAAAGAAATGGAGGAATTTTAATGGCAGTAGGATATATTTTTGGATGTTTAATTAGCATTATTTTATGGGGATTCGATAGAGAAAAGGCATTTTACAAATTTAATCAATTCATTCATAAAAAAATAAAATCTAGATTATGGATACAATGTTTTTATATAGTATTAATATTAATAATAGCTTATTTATTTTATTTGATGAAATATGAAGAGCTTTATAATGCACTTACTGCATTTATTGTAATTGAGATTAGTAATACAGAAAGAAAAGCTCTTATTCCCGAAAATCCTGATAAGAGACATTTTTATGACAGCATGTCAATAATCTCATCTGCACTAGTATATGGGTTTATTGGTCCACTATTCTATATATTAATTTTTAATAACGGCATAGCTATTGCATTTACATTAATTCATTATATTTCTTATAGTAACGATTTTAAAATCTTTAATATTTTAGAAAAATATTTATCCATAATACCAACAATTATTGCTTCAATAATTCTTTACATTATTTATATACCTAGAAATAAGACTATAAAAATTGATTTTAAAGGCGATTTTTTTACTAATATGGTGTCTAGACCTATGCTAAATGTGTATATTTTGGCTGCTTATATTGAATCAGTTAATTTTTATTATCATGTAAATAATAATAACGTGCATTATTTAAAATCTTATGGTGTTTATTCTAAAAAGATAGATGATAATTCTGTGAAAGACTATTTATCTATTACTTATAGTATTTGTATTGTATCATTTGTAATATTTTGGGTTCATCAAAGCCAAGTTTTACTTAAATTAATAGCTTAAAATGATGCAAAATTGATTATTCATGACGATATCTTGGAATATTATTTATTGCAATTTTAATCGACTGTACAATATTTGATAATGGAAACCAATTTGGATTTTGTGGCTAATGTTGTTCGCTGTTACAATTATTAAATAAAAAATAATAAAAAGGCGTAATATACGCCTTTTTTATTTCATTTGACTTATAGCATCTGTTAAAGGAGGAATAACCTGTTTCTTTCTAGATACTACTCCATCTAGATATACAGCATCATCCTTTAATGTTGAACTAAATGCTTTTATAAATAAATCCTTATTTCCAGCCACTAAGAATAATGAACCACCATTAAAAATATCAGTTATCATTAAAGTAATCATTTCAAGATCATTTGTAGAAACTATGTTATTCATAAGTTTTAATAAGTCTTCTTTTAAATCGTTAAAGCCCTCAATATAAGTTGTTGTAACTTGAGCTACACCAATCTTTATATCTCCTATAGTAAAAGTTTTAAAATCTTGATAGAAAAGTTCTTTAGCAGATTTTCCTTCAAGAGATGTAGCAGCTTTAAACATTTGCTTAGCAAAATCTTCAATATCAATATCAGCTATTTGAGCTAATCTCTTAAGTATTATTTCATCAACTAATGTAGCCGTTGGAGATTTTAATAATAATGTATCAGAAATTATTGCGCCACATAATACCCCAGCAATTTTCTTGCTTGGTCTAATGCCATTTTCAAAGAATATTGATGCAACAATAGTTGAAGTACTTCCAACAGGTTCATTTCTAAAATATATTGGAAGTCCAGTTTGAATATCTGCAATTCTATGATGATCTATTATTTCAAGAACTTCTGCATCCTCTATACCATCAACAGATTGAGCTTTTTCATTATGATCTAATAGTATAACTTTCTTTCTTCTTTGATTGATTAAATGATAACGAGATACACTTCCAATTACTTTATTGTTTTCATCTAATACAGGATAGCTTCTATATCTTGTTTCAAGCATAATATCTTTTATTTCATCAACAAAATCAACAGTATCAAAGCTTATTAAATTATTTTTAGTCATTACATGACTAATTGGAATGCTCTGAGTTATTAATCTTGAAGTTGTAAAGGTATCATATGGAGTAGAAATTATAGTACATCCAACTTTTCTAGCCTTATCAATAATTCCTTCTAAAGGCTCTTTATTTCCTGTTATTATCATTAAAGAAACTTTTCTATCAACAACACAATGTTGTAGTTCCTCTCTATCTCCACAGATTACAATATCGCCTTCTTCAATTATAGTTTTTGCTATATCTGGAGACATATTAGCTACTGCAATCTTGCCCTTTAGTACTACATCTTCTTCATGTAAGTATTCAACTTTTGCAGACAGAGTATCTAATATATTTTCTAGCTTGGTGTTACTTTTAGCTAATATATAGTTATCCCAAATATCTAGATAACTAGAAGCTAGATTAGAAACAGAAGCAATACCAATTAGTCTATCGTTTTCATCTACTACTGGTAAAGTTTTAACATTGTTTTTTTTCATTATGCTCCAAGCCATCTTTAATGATATATCTGGAGAAATTGGAGCTACAGTATCTATATCTAAATCTGATACTTGAGTTCTTACTGTTTTTATAAGTTTTGGGGCTTCAACACCAAAATAGTCCAATATAAACTTGGTTTCATTATTTAGTTCTCCTAGCCTAATTGCCATAGCAGGAGTTTTTTGAGTTTTACTTTTAAATTCTGCATAGGCTAGTGCAGAACAAATGGAATCTGAATCTGGATTTCTATGTCCTGTAATGTAAATTATATTTTTCAAATGCGCTACCTCCTTAAATAGAATTCCATAAATAAAAGAGTTACTATATGTATTTTATAGCTATAATCCATGTCTGTAAAGGAAAAAATTTAGTATTGTATATTTTTTCATATACTAGTAGGCTCGTACATATATTTTAGAGTAAGATAGTTGTTATTAAATATATAAACTTTAACTTGTACATTGCAGTTTAATTTAATAAGAATTCACAATGTAATATTAACAATTAATGATGAAATTATTTTTTTAAGATATTTAGTTGAAAAACTCTCATGTCTGCTGAGAATTCACATAATTGTTCATCGTTAATTATCAATTTTCTATTAATGTGAATTCAAATAATTCAATAATACAATTATATGAATGCATAGATTAAATTTGAAATTAGTCTATCTATAATATTGTATATTGTTTTAGGTTATTTATCGTTTAAAAGAAAAGGGGGAATAAAAGTGTATGATAAAGATGTTAGAGGACTTACTAATGATGAAGTAGAAAAAAAGCTAAGACAATTTGGGTTGAATGTTTTACAAAGTAAGGAACAAGTATCGGTAATTAAAATATTTTTATCTCAATTTAATGATTTTATAATTTGGGTTTTAATTGGTGCTACTATAATTTCAGGAATTATGGGAGATAGTGCAGATGCTATAACTATAATAATAATAATATTTATGAATGCTATATTGGGGTTTGTACAAGAATATAAAACAGAAAAATCGTTAGAGGCATTGAAAGAATTAGCTTCACCTACTGCTAAGGTAGTTAGAAACGGCAAAATACAAGTTATAAATTCTATGTATTTAGTTCCAGGCGATTTAGTGATACTTGAGAGTGGAGATAGGGTTCCAGCAGATTGTTTATTAGTTGAAGATAATAATTTAATGGTAGATGAATCCTTATTAACCGGTGAATCAGTAGGGGTTTATAAAAATGCTAACGATAGAAGTAATAATGATATTTATATGGGAACTATTGTATTAACAGGAAAGGGCAGAGCAAAGGTATTATCAACAGGAATGAGTACAGAAATGGGGAAAATAGCTAATATGCTTGATAATATTGATAGTGAAAAATCTCCATTGAAGGAAAGGCTAGATTCACTAGGAAAAATATTAGTGGTGCTCTGTTTAGTAATCTGTACTTTAGTAACTGTACTAGGGATTGTAAGAGGACAAGATCCTTATAATATGTTCTTATCAGGTGTTACATTAGCAGTTGCAGCGATTCCAGAGGGCTTAGCAGCTATTGTAACAGTAGCACTAGCTTTAGGCGTATCAAGAATGTTAAATAGAAAGGCGTTAATTAGAAAGTTGCCTGCTGTTGAAACGCTAGGCTGCACCTCTGTAATTTGTAGTGATAAAACTGGTACTCTTACAGAAAATAAAATGACAGTAAAAAGTCTATATTTTAATAACAATATTTATAGCATAGGAGAGTTTGGAAGCAATCCAAATTTGATGTTAAAAAAAGCTTTTACCTATTGTAATGATTGTAATTATAATTTTGATGGTATCACATTAGAGAAGACCTTATTTGGAGACCCTACGGAGACAGCACTTATAACAGCATTTTTTAATAGCGGAAAGGAAATACAAAATTTTATATATAAAGGTAAAAGAATATATGAAAACCCCTTCAATTCTACAAGAAAAATGATGTCTGTTATCATAGAGGAAAACGGTAAAAATACTTGTTATGTTAAAGGAGCACCAGAAAGGGTAATTGAAAGATGTAGCCACATTTTAGTAAACGGTAAAGTAGAGCCTTTTACATACAGTCATAAACAAAATGTAGAAAAGGCAATTGATAAAATGTCTTATAAAGCGTTAAGATGCATTGCTGCTGCTTATAAAGAAAATAATATAGTAAAAAGTGAAGCATTAGAACAAGACTTAATATTTATAGGTATAGCAGGAATTATTGATCCTCCTAGAAAAGAAGTTAAGGATGCAGTATTAAAATGTAAAGTTGCAGGAATTAAGCCTATAATGATAACTGGTGATCATAAAAATACTGCTTTTGCAATAGGTAAAGAAATAGAGATATGCAAAAGTATTAATGAAGTTATTACAGGGGCGGAGCTAGACAAAATTTCTGATAAAGAACTTCAAAAAAATATAAATAAGTATAAGATATTTGCTAGAGTAAGTCCAAAGCATAAATTAAGAATAGTAAAGGCTTTTAAAAAAGAAGGAGTTATTGTTGCTATGACAGGAGATGGGGTTAATGATGCTCCCGCTGTTAAAGAAGCAGATATAGGAATTGCAATGGGCATATCAGGGACAGATGTTACTAAAGAAGCAGCTTCAATGATTTTACTAGATGATAATTTTGCTACAATTGTTTCTGCCGTAGAAGAAGGAAGAGTTATATACGATAATATAAGAAAATTTATAAGATATTTGTTATCATGTAATTTAGGAGAAGTATTAACAATGTTTTTGGCTTCATTATTTTATCTTGATGTACCCTTACTTCCAATTCAAATATTATTTGTAAATTTAGTAACAGATGGGTTACCAGCTATTGCACTTGGTGTTGATCCAGCGGACAAAGATATTATGCTACAACCACCTAGAGCAAAAAATGAAAGTGTATTTTCAAGAGGGCTAAAGGAAAAAATTCTTTTAAGAGGTACTTTAATTGGAGTTTGTACTGTACTAGCATTTATAATAGGAAAATACTATAATATGAGTTTAGAGACTTGTAGAACCATGGCATTAGGTACATTGATAACTTCACAACTAATACACGTGTTTGAATGCAGATCAGAAAGATATTCGCTATTTGAAATAAATCCTTTTACTAACTTATATTTATTAGGTGCAGTAGCTTTATCTATGATATCTTTAATTTCAATTATTTATATACCGATATTTCAAACTATATTCCACACTTCTTCATTACAATTAGGCCAATGGTTAATTATAATTTTCTTCTCAAGTATAATTTCTTTTATAAATAGCTTATATATATTCTTATCTCATAAAAAATAGAAAAACTGTGGACAGTGTGTCCACAGTTTTAAATTTATCACATATACAATGAATAGTATATGTTTCTATTTAAATCTTCTATCAGCTCTTACCCTTTGAGGTTTAGGCATTTTACCCTCAGTAGGAACCAACTCCGCTTTATTTGTCATGTTGATTAAATTTATTATAGAAATAGATTCTTTGGTATTTTTATTCTTTTTACTCTTTTTAGGCTTTAGTCCTTGAATTATAACAGAGTGACCTTGAGTTACAGGTATAAATTGTGGTTTTTTAAACCATTTTCTTTTCTTATAGACACAAGTAAAAACATTTTTTGCTGCATCAGGTTTTAATACTATAGTAACTGTTATCCAGTTTAATATTCCAAGAAAACTTTTAGTTTCAGGTTTGATAGAGAGAACTCTACCTTGTAATTGTGTAAGTCTATCACCATATTTATTTAAATATGCATTAGTATAGCTTTGAGCTAGTTTGTCTTTAAATCCCATAAAAATAACTCCTTTTCAATGATATATATAATTCCAATTATAAGCACTATGACTTATTAATAACAATAATGAATAAAAACATTATATATTAACTTTCAATAATTAACAAGACTTTATCAATGGAGAATTGAAAATTGACAATTGATAATTAAGGATGAAATTATTTCTAGTAAAATAATTTCTTTAATTGATTTCTAACTAGCAATATAATTGCTAGTTATTTTGTGGCGAACACTATTCGCCGCTGCAGTAAAAAGTTACTCTGTAATTTAAAAAGAGAATCAATTTTAAATTTCTCAGTTTCCACTGAGAAATATCCATAATTGTCTACTGTCAATAGTCAATTCTCAATTATATATATTAGTATACTATACTTTTTTTATTTAATTCATAACTCATAAATCATCATTATCTATTGTTTTAAGGATTATGGTAAAAAGTTAATAAATTTGTTCCAAAAAACCATTTATAAGAATATTAATATAATAAGTGATTTTTACGGGAGGATAGTTATGAAGAGAAAGTTGACTCCAAAGGAAGTTATATATAATTTTGAATTTGGTGGTATCAACTCTAAGAGAGATAAATGTATATTACCACAATATTCAGAAGCATATAAAAAGATAAAAACCGCCCTTGAGATAGATAAAGAAGGATATAATGTATATTTAGTTGATGATTATTCCATGGATAAGGTTAAAACAATTATAGAATATATTGAAAATGTGCTTAAGGATAGAGATAAGCCTGATGATATATGTTATGTAGTTAAAAATGATGAAAAAAAGCCAATACCTATATTTGTAAGCAATAGTTTAGGAAAAAAATTCAAAGCTACCTTAGAAGAAATACAAAGTAGTTTAATAGAATATACTTTTGAATTTTATAATAATTCTATAAGTAAAGAAAAAGAAAAGCTTGTAGACACAATTCAAAAGAAACGAAATGAAATTATAAATAATTTAATTATTATATCTAAAAGTAGTGGATTTGAAATTAAATCAAATGATGGAGGATTCACTTTTATACCATTAAATGATGGTAGAGAAATGACGGAAGAAGAATATGAAGATTTAGATTCAGATAAAAAAGATTTGATGATATCTAAGGTAAATGAACTTAAACTTAAAGCTAAGGAAATTTTGGAAGAACTGAAGCTTATGGAAGTAAATGAACTAGAGAAAATAAAGGGTATTATGCATGATTATTTAAATGAAAAATTAGAAGATAAAAGAGAAGAATATAAAAAAGTTTTTTATAGAGATACTGAAGTAATAGAATATTTAGAATATGTATGTGATAGCATAGTAACATATTTAATTGACAACTATAGTATTAACTATGATGATGATGAAGATAAAATAAATGAAATAATTTATAAATATATGATAAATGTAATAGTGGATAATAGTGAACAAAATTCTCCTCCAGTGATTTTTGAAGAAGACCCTAATTTAAATAATCTTCTTGGAAGTATTGAATACGAAAATCACAATGGCATATATGTTTCTGACGTTTCTCTTATAAAAGCAGGAAGTTTAATAAAAGCAAATGGAGGATGTTTAATTTTAAGAGTAAATAATCTACTAAGTAATTCACAGGCTTATTATTATTTGAAAAAAGCACTTTTAAGTGAAAAAGTAGATTTAGATTATAATAAAGGATATTTAGAACTTTTAGCTCTTAGCGGATTAAAGCCTAAGCCAATTAATATTAGACAGAAGGTTATATTGATTGGTGATTATGAAACTTATGATTTACTTTATACTCATGATGAAGATTTTAAGAAAATATTTAAAATGAGAACAGAATATAATCCAATATTAGATATAGATAAGAATGTAAAAGGGGCATTAATTAGTGAAATAAATAGTTTTTCATCAGAAAATAATATAAGGACACTGACGGATGAAGCTATTAAACAAATAGCTAAATGTTTATCGAGAAAGGCAGAAAATAAAAATAAAATTTATTTTGAAAGTTATGAACTAAACAATTTAATCTTACTTGCTAATAATAAAGTAAAAGAAGAAAATAGAAATACCATTGATGGAAAAGATATTATTGATATCGCCTATGAAGAGGAGCTTATTGAAAAAGAAATTTTACAAAGTTATGAGGAAGGTAAAACTTTAATTGAAGTTACAGATAGCAAAGTAGGTCAAGTAAATGGACTTTCTGTTATAGATACAGGATATGTAAGCTTTGGGAAACCTATAAAAATAACCTGCATATGTTATAAAGGAGAGGGTAATATAATTGATGCTCAAAGAGACAGCAATTTAAGTGGAAAAATTCATAATAAGGCATTAAGTATATTAAAAGGTTATATTAGTACTTTAAATGGAGGTTATACAAAATTACCAGTAGACTTACATTTAAGCTTTGAACAAATTTATGGAATTGTTAATGGCGACAGTGCTTCTATAGCAGAAGTAATATGTATGTTATCTTCTATAAGTAAGATTCCAATAAGGCAAAATATTGCTGTGACAGGATCCATAAATCAATTTGGGGAAGTTCAGCCTATAGGTGGAGTAAATCAGAAAATTGAGGGCTTTTTTAAGGTCTGTAAATCTATAGATACTATAGAAAATAAGGGGGTATTAATACCTGCCTCTAATAAAGAGGATTTAGTATTATGTGAAGAAGTTGAAATGGCAATAAAAGAAGGAAAGTTTTCTATTTATACAATGAAGTCTGTAGAAGATGCTGTAAGAGTTTTATTAGATAAGCCAGCAATAAACTTTGATAAAGTTACTAAAGCAATAAACAAGGAGATTGAAAAATATAATGATAAGAATAATATCCAAGATAAAGATGGAGATAAAACTAAAGGAATCAAAGGTAAAATTATTAATGAGGAGAATGCCTAATTTAAAAGAGGTAGTTCCGGAAACCATTAATGCGGGTTTAGCAAAGGTAGATAAAAAGGTAGATTTAAAAAAGATTAATAAAAAAATAAAAAAATCAATAAAAAAAATCATGGAATAAGTTTTATTCAATAGAGGATTAGTTTTTGATAATTGATTATTAAAGAGGTTTCAGGTAAATAGCATAAATCAATTTCTTTTAAAACTATTAGCAAAGTATATTATATTAAAAATAATAATAACCCTTAGTTTACTAAAATTTTATTTTGTAAATTAAGGGTTTTATTATTTTATCTAAAAATTAATTATTCATTATCAATGACTAGTTAATTTAACTATACATTAAATCTAAAGTTTACAACATCTCCGTCTTGCATTACATAGTCTTTACCTTCTAATCTAAAATAGCCTTTTTCTTTTGCAGCTACTTCAGAACCACATTCGACTAGCTTATCATAAGAAACAATTTCAGCTCTTATAAAACCTCTTTCAATATCACTATGGATTTTGCCAGCAGCTTGAGGTGCTTTTGTTCCTAATTTTATAGTCCAAGCTCTAACCTCTTGAACACCAGCAGTTAAAAAGCTCATAAGTCCTAATAATTTATAACTTGCTCTTATAAGTTTATCTAGTCCTGACTCTTCAAGCCCATATTCAGATAATAAATCTTTTTTCTCTTCATCATCAAGAGTAGATAATTCTTCCTCTAATCTAGCACAAACCACTATAACTTGGGAATTTTCACTAGCTGCATATTGTTGAACTTTTTTTACTAAATCATTCTCAATATTTCCTGACATTAAATCATCTTCACTGATATTACAAGCATATAATACAGGCTTAGAAGTTATTAAAAATAATCCTTTTATGAATTCATCCTCATCCTCAGTGACTTCTAAAGTTCTAACAGGTTTATTTTCTTCTAAGTGTTTTTTTATTCTTTCCATTAGAGCGTATTCAATTTTAGCGGTTTTATCTCCAGAACGAACAAGTTTTAGAGATTTTTCCATTCTTCTATCTAAAACTTCAAGATCAGAAAAAATAAGTTCTAAGTTAATAGTTTCAATATCTCTTATTGGATCAACAGATCCATCAACGTGAACTATATTGTCATCTTCAAAACATCTAACTACATGTACTATTGAGGAAACTTCTCTTATATGAGATAAGAATTTGTTTCCAAGACCCTCTCCTTTGCTAGCACCTTTTACAAGACCAGCTATATCATAAAATTCAATAGCAGTGTGAACTTTTCTTTTAGTGTTATACATTTTTTCAAGCACGTCTAATCTTTTATCTGGTACACTAACCACTCCTACGTTTGGCTCAATTGTACAGAATGGATAGTTTGCAGATTCTGCGCCAGCCTTAGTGATAGCATTAAAAAGAGTGCTTTTTCCTACATTTGGTAATCCTACTATTCCTAATTTCATATATATTTTCTTTCCTTTCTCTTCTCTTCCTGTATATTATAAAATGCAAATTGAGTTTTAATTTTATTTCATATATCTTAATATAAAGTTTTTATAGTTTCTCTTATAGTTTTTCCAAAACCTTAATATTTAAATTTAGATATTCAATTTACAATTTAATATAAATATATAATTACTTTTTAGATTATTATAATACACAATAATTTTACAAATATATATCTATATTATGACAAATAATTTTTTAAAAACTCAAATAAATTCTTTTAAATTATACTCTACAACAGAATATATTTCAACAATTGTAGGGAAAACTAGGTTTTACAAAAAGTTTTATTATTATGGTGAGTTTAAAAGAAAATAATATTTTTCTAGAAAGAATTGTAATTTAATGTAACAGCATAAAGTGAGAGATTTCAACATTTTCAAAGCATTTTAAGAGAAAATTAAGAAAAAACACCAAATATTCTCTAAAAAAGGATTATAAAAAAATCCACCTTTTTGAAGGAATTTTTATGTACTCATAGAATAATTTATGTTATAAATATTTAATAGAGTTTAAATTTTATACAAAGGAAGAAAATAATGATAAACTACCTTAATAAGTATAGTAATAATTTATTGAAGGAGACTTTAAAATGGACTTTAAACATATTTCAGTATTATTAGAAGAATGTATAGATGCGCTTAACATTAAAGAAGACGGTATTTATGTAGATTGTACCTTAGGTGGTGCAGGCCATTCTAATGAAATACTTAAGAAATTATCAAGTAAAGGAAGATTAATTGGTATAGACCAAGATTTAGATGCTTTAAATGCAGCTAAGAAAAGATTAGAGAATTATGAAAATGTTACTTTCGTTCACAATAATTTTTATAATATAAAAGAAATATTAGAAGAATTAAAAATTGAAAAAATTGATGGAGTTCTTATGGATTTAGGTGTATCTTCCTATCAGTTAGATGAAGCTGAAAGAGGTTTTAGTTATATGAAAGATGCTCCTTTAGATATGAGAATGAATAGAGAAAATAGTTTTTCTGCATATAACGTAGTTAATGATTATAGTGAAGAAGAACTTTCAGATGTTATAAAAAGTTTTGGGGAAGAAAAGTTTGCAAAGAGAATATCAAATTTTATAGTTAATAGAAGACCTATTAATACTACTTTAGAACTATCTAATATAATAACAGCAGCTATTCCAGCAAAATTTAGAAGAGAAGGAGGTCATCCTGCTAAAAGAACCTTTCAAGCTATAAGAATAGAAGTTAATAAAGAATTAACTATATTAAATAAAACTATTGAAGATGCAGTTGAATCCTTAAATAAAGAGGGAAGAATTGCAATAATTACTTTTCATTCCTTAGAAGATAGAATTGTTAAAAATAAATTTAAAGAATTACAAGATCCATGTACTTGCCCTAAAGAATTACCTATGTGTGTTTGTGGAAAGACACCAACAGTTAAGTTAATAAGTAAAAAACCTATTGAACCTTCTTTAGAAGAGAAAAATTTAAATTCAAGAAGCAAAAGTGCAAAGCTCAGAGTGGCTGAGAAAATTTAGTTCTAAAAATACTATGGGGGTAGTAAAATGTTAGTAGAAAAAGATAAAAATGTGGTAAGTGGCAATACAGTTTTAAAACCTAAGATTACTTCTGTGCCTAAGAGGCAGGAAGATAAAAAACATTCACATAAAACTAAAATAGAAAAGAAACAAATTCTTAAAAGAAGATTAAAGCTTATAAGAAATATAGGACTTAGCTTTGTAGTGGCAATTGTAATTTTATTTAGATATTCTTCTATATATAAAACACAGGGGGATATTATTAAGAAGCAAGAAGAAATATATAATATCCGTGAACAAAATGAAAGTATGAGAGTTGAGCTTATCAAATTTAACAATTTAAAATATATAGAAGAAGTAGCTACAACTAAACTAAAAATGAAAAAACCTAATGCTGGAGTTGCTATATATTGCAATTTAGAGCAGGTTGAAGTACCCCATGGTGAAAAAGTCGTTGAAGAATCTAAGGAAGGTTTTTTTGAAAAAATCAAAAATATTTTATTTTAACAGTAAGATTTTTTGGGGGAGTAATAGTGGCGAAAGGGGAATTGAGAGATAAGGTAATAATTAGAAAAAGGTTAAAATATGCCTTATTAATGGCACTTTTAATATTTATTTATCTCACTTATAGATTAATTACAATAATGTTTATTGAAGGGGATAAATATAAAAACAAAGGCATTCAACAATGGACAAGTGATGTTAAAATTAATGCAAAGCGTGGAAGAATTTTAGATAGAGATGAAAATGAGTTAGCTGTAAGTGCAAATGTATATAGAGTTGACTTAGATTTAAATACTTTAAGAGATTCTTTAAAAGATAAAGAACTGACTATGAAACAAATAGCTCCAGACTTAGCAAACATACTAAGCATGGATAATGATAAGGTGTTAGATATTTTAACAAGGCCACTACCAAATGGCAAGCCTAGGGGGGCAGCTATTTTAAAAAGAAGAGTAGAAAAAGAGGTAGCTGATGAAATTAAGTCTTATTCTAAGAGTAAAGAACTAAGAGGTGTGGTTGTTTCACCAGATACTAAAAGATATTATCCAAATGAGAATTTTGCATCTCATGTTATTGGACATACTAATTCTGATGGAGATGGATTAACAGGTATAGAGTTATATTACAATAAATACTTATCTGGTATGCCAGGAATAAAGATTTCTGAAACTGACAAAAAAAGCGAAGGCTTACCATATACCATTTCAGATTATAGTAAACCAGTAGATGGAAGAGATGTGGTTTTAACTATTGATGAAAAGATTCAATTTTTTGCTGAAAAAGCTGCAGAACAAGCATTAAGTGACAATGATGCTAGTGCAGTATCAGTATTGGTTATGGATCCTAATAATGGAGAAGTACTAGCTATGGCAAATAAGCCAGATTACAATCTTAATGAACCTTGGCCGGAGAATCTTGATGAAAATGCTATCCAAAAATCTTGGAGAAATAGAGCTGTAAGTGACACCTTTGAACCTGGTTCTATTTTCAAAGTGGTAACAGCAACAGCAGCGTTAGAAACTGGTGTTGTAAAGGAAAGCGACACATTTAATTGTGGTGGTTCCTCAAGAATTGGTGGTAGAACCATAAGATGCTGGAAAACAGCAGGACATGGTAGTCAAACTTTTCAAGAGATAATTAAAAATTCTTGTAACGTTGGGTTTATGGCATTAGGTGAAAGGTTAGGAAGAGATAATTTAAACAAATATATAACAAAGTATGGTTTTGGGAAAAAAACTGGTATTGATTTACCAGGGGAAGCAAAAGGTATAATTAAGCCTACAGAGTCTATAACAAATGTAGACTTGGCAACTATTTCTTTTGGTCAAAGTAATACAGTATCTGCAATTCAATTTATGACTGCTTTTAATGCCATTGCTAATGGTGGAAAATTAATTACTCCTCATTTAATGAAGGAAGTTATTCATTATGATGAAAATAATAAAAGAGTAGTGGATCAAGAATTTAAACCAAAAGTAATTGAAGGAAATTTTAAGCCAGAGACTATGGCGGATATGAGACGTCATCTTGAAGCGGTTGTAGAAAGTGGCGGTTCTTCAAAGGCTTATATAGCGGGATATCATATAGGTGGTAAAACTGGTACAGCACAAAAAGTTGATCCGCAAAGAGGTGGTTATGGAGCAGGCAAATACATTTCTTCATTTGCCGCAATGGCACCAGCCAATGAACCAAAAGTTACTGTATTTATATCAATAGATGAACCTAATCCATCATTATACTATGCTGGTCAAATAGCAGCCCCAGCAGGAAAAGGTTTATTTTATGATATATTTAATTATTTAGGATTAAAACCAGATGCCACTTCAGAAGAAGTTAATGACAGTTTATTAAAAAGTATAGCATTGCCAGAAATAAGAGGTTCTAAGAAAAATGATGGCATTAAAATATTAAAGGATAATAATTTAAACGCTAGAATAGAAGGCGATGGAGAGTATATCTCAGATATTAGTCCTAAGCCAGGATATATGGTTAAAGAAGGCTCTGAGATTATAATATATACTAGTGATCAATCGGACTCAGATAACACAGTAGCAGTACCAGATTTAAATGGATATAGCGTAGAAAAAGCCACTGAGCTTTTAGAGAGCTTAGGTCTTAAAATAGAAACTCAAGGTGAAGGTGTAGTATCTGAACAAAGTATTGCGCCGGGTCAGCATGTTAACAAGGGAACAGTAATTACAGTTCATTTACAAATAATTGCAGATTAATTTACAATTAAATACTTATTAGTATGTAATATATTTGAATTGTAAATTGATAAAATATAATTAATTGTTTTAAACGGTAGCATATAATTTATTATGCTACCGATTTGCCATATTTAAACAGAAAGAGGATGTGCAAGTAGAATTTTAGTAATTTAAAATAAAAAGTCTAAAGAAATTTTCTTAATAAAGCTGAAAAGTTTTAGTATTAGAATTTTTGGAGGAATAATAGTGACAAAAGCAAAAACAAAAAATAAAACAGTGAATAAGAAAAGAATAAAATATGCATTATTATTTACGCTTTTAATATTTATCTACATTATGTATAGATTAGTTACAATAATGTTTGTTAAAGGAGATGAATATAAAAGTAAGGGTGTACAACAATGGACAAATGACTCTAGAATAAGCGCAAAGCGTGGAAGAATTTTAGATAGAGATGAAAATGAATTAGCTGTAAGTGCTAATGTATATAGAGTTGACTTAGATTTGAAGGCATTGAGAGAATCTTTAGAAACTAAAAAATTAACTATGAAACAAATAGCTCCAGATTTAGCACAAATATTGACTATGGATAGTGATACCGTGCTTGAAATTTTAACTGAACCATTACCAAATGGTAAGCCTAAAAATGCAGCTATTTTAAAAAGGAGAATTGAAAAAGAAGTAGCTGATAAGATTAAAGCTTATTCAAAAGAAAAAGATATAATAGGCTTGGTTATATCAGCAGATACTAAGAGATATTATCCCAATGATAATCTTGCATCTCATGCTATTGGGCACACCAATTCTGATGGGGAGGGATTAACTGGGATAGAATTATACTATAATAAATATTTAGCTGGTATACCAGGAATAAAAATTTCTGAAACTGACAGAACAAGTGAAGATTTGCCTTATAATGTTTCTGAGTACAGTAAACCAGTAGACGGAAGAGATGTGGTTTTGACTATTGACCAAAATATTCAATTTTTTGCGGATAAAGCTGCAGAGAAAGCGTTAGCTGATAATAATGCCAAGGCTGTTTCTATAATGGTTATGAATCCTAATAATGGAGAGATATTAGCTACAGTAAATAAACCAGATTATAACTTGAACAATCCTTGGCCGGAAGAACTTAGTGATAGTGAAACGGAAGCATTGTGGAGGAATAAGTCTATAAGTGATGCCTTTGAACCAGGATCAATTTTTAAAGTAGTTACTGCTACAGCTGCAATAGAAACTGGAAACGTAAAAGAAGGAGATAATTTTTATTGTAGTGGTTTTTCTGTAGTAGATGGCAAACCTATTCACTGTTGGAAAACAGAAGGACATGGAGATCAAAGTTTTAGAGATATTATAGCAAATTCTTGTAATGTTGGTTTTATGACCTTAGCACAAAGAATGGGAAAAGAAACTTTAAATAAATACATTGAGAAATATGGCTTTGGTAAAAAAACTGGAGTGGATTTACCGGGAGAAACTGAAGGAATAGTTAAATCAGTGGAATCGATGAGTAATTCTGACTTAGCAACTATTTCTTTTGGACAAAGTGATACAGTATCAATAGTTCAATATATGATGGCATTTAATGCTGTTGCAAATGGAGGAAAATTAATTACTCCTCATTTAATGAAAGAAATTGTCCATTATGATGAGGATAATAAGAGAGTGGTAGATCAAGAATTTAATCCTAAGATTACAGAAGGCAATTTTAGACCGGAGACTTTGGAAGAGATGAGAGGACATTTAGAGACAGCTGTAGAAAAAAATGGAACTGCATATATACCTGGTTATCATATAGCAGGAAAGACAGGTACTGCAGAAAAGCCTGATTTTGAAAATGGTGGATATGCAAAGGATAAGTATATTGGTTCATTTGTAGGTATGGCTCCAGCCAATGATCCTAAGATTACCATAGTTGTAACAGTAGATGAGCCTGATCCATCTAAATATTACGGCAATGAAGTAGCAGCACCAGTAGGTAAAAGTTTATTTCAAGATATATTTAATTATTTAGCTTTAAACCCAGAAGGCAGTTCAGATAAAAGCAAAGATAATTTATTAAAGAACATAGCTATACCTGAAATAAGAGGAATAAAAAAGGATGATGGTATTAAAATTTTAAAGGATAATAATTTAAATATGAAAATAGAAGGGGACGGTGAGTATATAGTTGATGTCAGCCCTAAACCTGGATATATGGTTAAGGAAGGAACAGAAATTATAGTGTATACAGGTAAAAAAGCGGACACAGACACTACAGTAGCAGTTCCAGATTTAAATGGATACAGTAAAGAAAAAGCAAGTGAACTTTTAGAGAGTTTAGGACTTCACATAGAATTTGATGGGGAAGGGTCAGTATCAGAACAAAGTATTGCTCCAAGACAACATGTAAAAAAGGGAACGGTAGTTAATGTGACTTTAAAGGTATCAGGAGGCTAATTCAATTCACAATTCACATTTCACAATTGTGGATATTTCTCAGTAGAAACTGAGAAATTTAGAATTGATCAGTTAGTGTGCGGTGAACAGTGTTCGCCACACACTAACTAGCAATTGCTAGTTAGAAATCTATTGGAGAAATTATTTTGCTAAAAATAATTTCCTCCTTAATTGTGCACTGTGCATTGTTCAAGGTGTTTTTAATTAGCTTATAAGAATTCTTGTTACGAAAGCTAAAATATTATATAAATTAAATTTTGGCTATATGCAATTTATTGATAAGTCTTTGAATATAGTGTATAAATATATATGTTGATTAATTAAAAGTATTTATGCTTCTAATTAATCTGTTATTAACTTTCCATATTTAAAGAAAAGCTTAAAGGAGTGATATTATGAATTTAAATAAGCTTTTAACGAATTTAAAATTTGAGTTATTAAATGGAAGCTTAGATATAGAAATAAATAATATACAATACGATTCTAGGAAAATTAATAAAGGAGATGTATTTTTTTGTATAGAAGGGCTTAGCTTAGATGGCCATAAATATATAAAAAGTGCTATAGATAAAGGCGCAGTTGCAATAATAGTGCAAAAAGAAGTGCAAGATTATGAAAATATCACATTAATTAAGGTTGAAGACGCTAGGAAAGCTTTAGCATTAGCTTCAGCAAATTTTTATGATAATCCAGGTAAGAAACTTAAACTTATTGGAATAACGGGAACCAATGGAAAAACAACTTCTACATTTATGG
The DNA here is from genome assembly GCF_054863625.1 of Clostridium sp. Marseille-QA1073. Classification (NCBI taxonomy): domain Bacteria; kingdom Bacillati; phylum Bacillota; class Clostridia; order Eubacteriales; family Clostridiaceae; genus Clostridium; species Clostridium sp. Marseille-QA1073. The sequence goes on from NZ_JBSVQM010000027.1 coordinate 44,831, forward strand.
TTAAGTCTATATTAGAACAATGTGGTCATAAAGTTGGTCTTATCGGTACTATTGCAAATTATATAGGAGATAAAAAACTTTATACTGAAAGAACTACTCCTGAATCTCTAGAATTACATCAATTGTTCAATGAAATGGTTAAAGAAGAGGTTGAATATTGTGTGATGGAAGTCTCATCTCATTCATTAGAACTTAATAGAGTTTATGGAGTGGAATTTTCAGAAGGTATATTTACAAATTTAACTCAAGATCACTTAGATTTTCATAAAACTTTTGAAAACTATTTTAATGCTAAATTAAAATTATTCTTAAATAGCAAGGTGTCTATAGTTAATATAGATGATAGTTATGGAGAAAAAATTATAGATTCAATTGATAATGATGTAATAACCTATGGAGTAGAAAAGAAGGCTGTGTTATGGGCTAAGGATTTGAAACTTCATTCAAGGGGAATAGAGTTTACTTTAGTTTATAACGGAGATGAAGAAAATATTAAACTTAGTATTCCAGGTAAATATAATGTTTATAATGCATTAGGATGTATTGCAGCTACAATACATGAAGGTGTATCTATTCAAGATATAAAACAGGCTCTTGAAAAAGTAACTGTCCCAGGACGATGTGAAATAGTTACTATAAATCATAATTTAGGATACGATGTAATTGTTGATTATGCTCATACTCCAGATGGTCTTGAAAACATATTAAACTCCGCTAGAGAATTTACTTTTGGTAGATTAATATCTGTTTTTGGTTGTGGTGGAGATAGAGATAGAAGTAAAAGACCTATAATGGGTAGCATAGGAAGTGAGCTAAGTGATATAGCAATAATTACTTCTGATAATCCAAGAACAGAAGATCCTATGGCTATAATTGAGGATATAAAAGCTGGATTAAAAAAAGAAAATTATGTAGTTATAGAAAATAGAAGAGAAGCAATAAAGTATGCTATGAAAATTGCTAAAGATAAAGATATTATAGTCATAGCCGGTAAAGGCCATGAAGACTATCAAGTACTTAAAGACAAAAGAATTCACTTTGATGAGAGAGAAATTATAAGTGAAATCATAAAGGAGTTGTATGCTTAAATGGAATATTTAGATATAAAGGAGATTACAGATACCTTAAAAGGTAAACTTATTGTAAAAGGTACAATAGATAGATTTAATAATGTTGTCATAGATAGTAGAAAGGTAAAGAAAAATGACATTTTTTTTGCCCTTAAAGGAGAAAATTTTGATGGTCATGAATATGTAGTAAATTCTTCATGCAAAGGAGCAGCACTATGTATAGTTCATAATGAAAATTTTAATAAAGAAGATCTGTGTGAATATACTTCTATAGTATTGGTTGAAGATACTAGAATGGCACTATTAGATTTAGCAAAATATTATAGAGATAAGTTAGATATTAAAATAATAGGAATTACAGGCTCTACAGGAAAGACATCTACTAAAGATTTGGTAGCGGCAGTTTTAAGTGAAAAATATAAGGTTTTTAAAACTAAAGGTAATTTTAACAATGAGGTGGGGCTACCACTTATGGTATTCAATTTAGATAATTCTTATGATATAGCAGTACTAGAGCTTGGTATGAGTAACTTAGGTGAAATACATAGACTATCTAGAGTTTCGAATCCAGATATCGCAATTATAACTAATATTGGATTGTCTCATATAGAAAATTTAAAGACGCAAGAAAATATATTAAAAGCAAAGATGGAAATTACAGACTTTTTTGAGAAGGATAATGTTTTAATAGTTAATGGAGATAGCTCTTTATTAAGTGAAATATCTTCAGATAAATATGAAATTATAAAAATTGGCATAGAAAATGATTATAATTTTATGGCAAGTGGAATAATTATAGGTGATAGCAATATAAAATTTAATATAAGGGAAAATAATGTGTTAATTGATGAGACTTTTGTTGTACCTGTTTTAGGAAAACATAATGTACTTAATTCATTATTAACAATAGCTACAGCTAGAGAATTAAATATGGATTATAAAGATATAAATAGAGGGTTCAATAATTTAGAGGCTACCTCTATGAGACTTGATGTATTAAAATATAATAAATTTACAGTTATAAATGATGCTTATAACGCAAGCCCTGATTCAATGGAAGCAGCTTTAGATGTATTAAAGGATTTTAAAGGTGGTAGGAAAATAGCAGTATTGGGAACTATGAAGGAACTAGGAGATGAATCCTATAATGCTCATAAGGGAGTAGCACAGTACGCTAAACTTAAAGAGATTGATTTGCTTATAGCAATAGGTGATTTTAAGAAGGCTTTTAAAGATGGTTTTCAGGATGAAAATTGTATATTATTTGAAAATAAAGAAGAAGTAGTAAAATACTTAGCTTCTGAGATAAAACCTAATGATGTAATTTTAGTAAAAGCATCTAGGTCAATGGAATTTGAAAGTATCATAAGTGAACTAGAAGATCTAAATGTTAAGGAGGGGATATAAAATGAGTAAAGTTGTTTATTCAGTATTGGTAGCATTTATTATTTCTTTACTTTTATCACCATTATTAATTCCGCTCTTAACTAAATTTAAATTTGGACAGAATATAAGAGATGAAGGACCTAAGAGCCATCTAAAGAAAGCGGGAACTCCTACCATGGGTGGATTAATATTTATTATTGCTTCAGCCATTACATTATTTGTAGTTCTAAGAAATGTAGCAGATGAAACAATAATTGCTTTAGTTTCATTAGTTGGCTTTGGAATTATAGGAATGTTAGATGATTCTTTAAAAATAATTCATAAGCATAATGAGGGGTTAAAATCATGGCAAAAGATGATATTACTAGTTATTCTTTCAATTTTTCTTGGATACTATGCTTCTACAAGAATTGGAACAGATATAATAATACCCTTCTTTAACAAAACCTTTAATTTGGGACCGCTGTTCATACCTTTCATTGTGTTTTACTTTGCAGCAACCACTAATGCGGTTAATTTAACTGATGGATTAGATGGATTAGCTAGTTCAATAACATTATTGGTAATGACTTTCTTTGCACTTGTAAGTTTTGGAATGGGATATTATAATTTATCTATATTCTGTGGAGTATTAGCAGGAGCATTGTTAGGATTTTTAAGATATAATTCTTATCCTGCACAGATATTTATGGGAGATACAGGATCTTTAGCTCTAGGTGGTGCTATTGGTGCTGTAGCAATGATATTAAAGCTTGAGCTTTTAGTATTAATTGTTGGAGGAATATATGTAATTGAAACTCTATCTGTTATTATTCAGGTTATATCTTTTAAACTTACTGGTAAAAGAGTGTTTAAAATGAGTCCTCTTCATCATCATTTTGAGCTTAGTGGATGGCATGAAAGTAAAATTGTAGCAGTATTTTCTATAATTACTGTAGTATTATGTTTGATAGGATTCTTATCAATTACACCTTAAGGCATCTTAAAAAGCAACTGATAAATATTCCACTGTGTTTTGTGTCATAGTGAATCAGTATAATTTATAGATATTAATATATTATCTATAAGAATATGATTTTTGTCTAACACAAGATATGTTTAAAATCTTTTGCTGATCATTTTGTTTCAGATGCCTAAAATAATATAGGGGGATGAGATATGAAAAAATCCAAGGTAAAGCTAGGAGAAATTGATTTTGTATTATTTGCTACTATTTTAATGTTAGTATCAATTGGCGTGGTTATGGTTTATAGTGCTAGCTCATATTTTGCATCTTTTCAATACAATAATGCAGAATACTTTTTGTGGAGACAGCTTATGTGGGCAGGTTTAGGAACTGTTGCTATGATAATAACTATGAATGTAGATTATCATAAGTATAAAAGACATACAGGAAAACTTATGATTTTAACGGTAATTGCATTGTTATTAGTGTTTCTATTTCCCCCAGTTAAAGGTGCGCAAAGATGGATAAGGCTTGGACCAGCATCTTTTCAGCCATCAGAAATTGCCAAGTATACGGTGGTATTATTTACGGCAATGAGTGTTGAACGAAAAGGTGAAAAAATTAAGAGTTTTACCAAAGGTGTTTTACCATATTTACTGATATCTGGATTCTATGCTGGACTTGTAATTGCAGAGAAGAACTTAAGTATAGCCACAGTTATAATGATAGTGACAGTAGGAATGTTATTTGTTGCTGGTACTAAACTTAGATTTATTGGAGGGTTAGTAGGAGGACTAGTAGCATTGGTAGGATTAGCTATAAAGATCGAGCCCTATAGAATGAGAAGAATAACAGGGTTTTTAGATCCTTGGTCAGATGCACAGGATACAGGATATCAGTTGATTCAATCACTTCTAGCACTGGGATCCGGAGGACTTACAGGAGTAGGGATAGGTCAATCAAGACAAAAATGCTTTTATATTCCTGAGCCTCATAATGATTTTATATTTGCAGTTATTGGTGAAGAATTGGGGTTTATTGGATGTATGTTCATAATTACTCTATTCATAATATTTTTATGGAGAGGGCTTAGGGCAGCAGTACAAGCGAAAGATGTATATGGTAGCTTATTAGCTACAGGTATAACTGCAGTAGTAATAGTTCAAGCACTTATAAATGTAGCAGTTGTTACTGTTTCTATGCCTACAACAGGGGTTCCCCTTCCTTTTATAAGCTCTGGAGGTTCTTCGCTGGTTATAAATATGATGGCAATGGGAATACTTTTAAATATAACTAGACAGAATGCTTATAGCGGTAAATAAAGTATATTCAAAAAAGTAACAAGTTAGTATTTAAGCTATTTTATGTAATACTGTATTATTAGAACCCGCCATAGAGTCACTATGAGCGGGTTTTGACGTCTTATTTGATAAAAAAATATATTAACATCTTTGAATTATTATTTACTTTTATTTTTCAGTTCCTAAAATTTCTAGAGTAAATTAATGGTTTTGTAATGAATTTTAATGAAATTAATGTTATTATGTAAGTAATGTAATTTTTCATATAAATATAATGGGTATAGTATAGGTGAAAATAATATGTCTAAATTAAAAAAGCAACAAGATAGTTATATATTAAAAAACAAAGAAAAATTATTAAATAAAAAAAGAAAGATTAAATTTATTAAAAGGTATTTTTTTATTTATAGTGTTGACAAGCGTTCTAATTACTTTATGTTTAAAATTAAGTTATTTTAATATAGCTTCAATAACTGTTAAAGGGAATGAAAACTTGACTAAAGAAGAAATAATAGAAAAATCTAATATAAAAGTTGGAGAAAATATATTTACAGTAAAAACTAATAAAGCTATTAGTAGTGTGAAGGAAAATCCCTATGTAATTACTTCTCATATTAAAAGAAAGTTTCCTAATGAAATTATTATAACAGTTGAAGAAAGAAAAGCTGCTTTTTATAGTAAATTAAATGATGAATTTTACATAATTGATAATGAAGGGATAATATTAGATAAAGAAGACCATAGAAAATCCTAATTTGGTAAGATTAGAAGGTATAAATCTTTCCAATCCAACTTTAGGTAGCGAGATTCCTATGGAAAATAAGAAAAATTAAAGGATATTAATACTTTATCTGATATTATATATGATTATAATTCAAAAGATGAGAATGTAAAAATTACCATGATTGAACTAAATAATTTTCTTGATATTAAAATTCATTGTAATAACAACGTTTATATTAAAATTGGTACTGATGATGACATACCAGAAAAATTAGCAAAGGCATTTAGTATATTGAAGGATAAACAACTTAAAAATATGAAAGGGTATATTGATGTTAGCTTTGATGGGAACCCAGTAATATATAAGCAGGATTAGGAGGGGTTTAATTGAAAAAATTCTCATATCAAATTGCGATAGCACTTATATTTCTTCTTTTAGGATATATGTTAACTACTCAAATCTCAACTATAAATAAACAAACAGTTTCTACAGATGAAGAAAAGGCTAATCCAGAAATTATAATTGAAAATGAACATTTAAGAAAGCAAAAGGAACAACTTGAAAAGCAAATTAATGATTTAAATGCTAAGGCTAAAGAATTTGAAGAAGCAGCAGCAGGAAGAACTGAAGAAAGTAAACTTCTTTTAGAGGAATTACAACAAACCAGATTACAAACTGGAGCAGTAGATGTAAAGGGAGAAGGGATAATTATATATATAACTCCTAAAAAAAATCTATTTGCAAATGATATAAAGTTTAGGCCTATGTATGATGAACAGTTATTACGTATAGTTAATGAATTGAATGCAGCAGATGCAGAGGCGATTTCAATAAATGATATAAGATTGACATCACGAAGTGGTATTAGAGATGGTGGAGACAATATCATCATAAATAATGAGAGAATATCTCCTAAGCAGAGGGTTGTAATCAAAGCCATAGGTAATAGGAAATTGTTAGAGGCAGCTTTAAACTTTCCAGGAGTAATACCAGATAGCCTTTTGAAATTGTGTGATGTAACATTTGAAACTTCCGATGAAGTTATAATAAAGAAAAACAGTACAAACCAAAAATTTGATTATGCAAAACAAGTTGAAAATAAATAGAGGTGATTAGATGGTAGCATTCATAGGTCTATTAATTGGAATAATATTAGGAATTGTGTGGAATATAAATATTCCTATTAAATTTTCACCATATATATCAGTAGCAATATTTGCCTGTATAGATTCAGTCTTTGGTGCAGTAAGAGCTTCTTTAAACAAAGATTTTAGACCGGATATATTTATATCAGGTTTTTTTGGTAATGCCTTATTAGCAGCACTTATGGTATATTTGGGAGATAAATTAGGTATTCCTATATATTTGGCAGCAGTTATAGTATTTGGAGAAAGAATATTTAATAACTTTGCTGTTATTAGAAGATTACTTATGGATAGAGCAAAATTCCATAATTGAGGTGATTAAATGCAAACTAACGAAGCTACTATATTTTTGTTTATTGCTTCAATTATTGTAGGATTATTGATTTCTATGAATATTGACCTTGGAAAATCTAATGCTTTTTTAGATGTTAAGCAATATGAAATTGCTTATAATGAAAGAGGAGATTTACAAAGGGATATAAGCGATTTACAAGGAGAATTAAATGAATTAAATAAAAAAATTAAAAAATATGAGTATAACTCACAAAACACTTATGGAGTTTTAAATGAGATAAATAAAGAATTAAATGAAAATAAAATGATTTTAGGAACTTTACCACTACAAGGTGAAGGAATAAGGATTACACTAAATGATTCACCAGAAGCTGGCTTTGGTGGTAAATATAATAAAGATATGCTAATACATGATGCAGATCTTGTTAAAGTAATAAATGAACTTAGAAATGCAGGGGCTGAAGCTATAGCAGTTAATGATTATAGAGTGACTTACAATGCCTTTGGAATTTGTTTCGGATCTAATGTCAATATCAATGGAATAAAGGTAGTAGCACCTTTTTATATAACTGCTATTGGAAATAAAGATGTTATGGAAAATTATTTAGAGACTCAAGAAAATCATATTAAAAGATTAAAAAGAAGAACATGTTATGTTGAAATTGAGACTTTAGATAATGTAGAAATACAGCCATATAATGGTACAATTAAAAGTAATTACCTAAGTGAAGTTACAGAGAAATAATATACCAGTTTTATGTATTTTTTTGCAGGAATTTTTCAATCTGATGAAGAATATATAAAAGAATATTAATTCTTGTTTTAAGAATCACCATAAGGAGGTCAGAATATTGTCAATTGGACATAATTATGAAGCTATAATGAATAAAATTTCAAATGAGATTACCCTAATTTCTGTATCTAAAACTAAACCTGTTGAAGATCTAGTTGAAGCTTATGAGGCGGGAGCTAGAGATTTTGGTGAAAATAAGGTGCAAGAGTTAAAGACGAAGTATGAACAATTGCCTAAGGATATAAGATGGCATCTTATTGGACATTTACAAAGAAACAAGGTTAAATATTTAGTAGGTAAAGTTCATCTCATACATTCATTAGATAGTATAAGGTTAGCAGAAGAGATAGAAAAACAATTTTCAACAAATAATGAAATTGCTAATGTACTTATTCAAATTAATATAGGAAGAGAAGCTTCAAAAACTGGAGTTAAAATAGAAGAATTAGAAGATTTATTAAATGTTTGTGAAAGTTGCAGTTCAATTAAGGTTAGAGGGCTAATGGCCACTATACCTATTGGTAATGAGGAGAGCTGTAGATATTATTTTAGTGAAATGAAAAAAATCTTTGATAACTTGAGTAAAAGAAGCTTTAAAAATATATCTATGGAAATTTTATCCATGGGAATGACTCATGACTATGAAATTGCTGTTGAGGAAGGTAGCAATATGATAAGAGTTGGAGAAGGCATTTTTGGCAAAAGGCAGTATAACTAATAATTTAGGAGGTAATCATAAATGGAAAAGAATATGTTTAACAAAGTTTTAACAATTTTAGGAATGGATGACAATATTGACGAAGAAGAAATGGATGAATTTGAAGAGCAAGAAGAAAATGAAGATGCCATTGATATAGAAACTTTTGGTTCAACCACTAAAAAACAAAATAAAATTGTAAATATCCACACAGCAACTTCTGCTAAAGTGGTAATAATAAAGCCACAAGAATATGATGAAGCAACAGCTATAGTGGACAACTTAAAAAATAGAAAAATAGTTCTTGTGAATATAAATGGTATAGAACAAAAGGTTGGACAGAGAATATTGGATTTTTTAATTGGAGCTGTATATTCCTTAGAAGGAGATCTTCAGCAGGTAGAAAAAGGTGTATTTATATTATGTCCTTCAAATGTTGAAGTCACCAATGATTTAAAAAGTGAATTATCAAGCAAAGGACTTTTTAGCTGGCCTAAATAATGGTGGGACAAATGATAATTAGAATAGTAAATATCTTTTTTGAAGTAATTAAAGCTGCAATTTTAGTAGAAGTGCTATTAACTTGGATACCTAATGGAAGATACAGTAAAGTTGGTCAATTTATAAGAACATTCACAGCTCCAATTATGGAGCCAGCAGAAAAAATAAATGATTTATTTCTAAAGGGATTTGTTATTGATTTTTCTCCTATAATTGCTTACTTTTTAATATATGTTATACAGGGAATCATATTGTCAGTATTGGTAAGGATATAATGTGAATATGATAACAAAAGAAGCTTTTGTAAATAGTTTTTTAGAATACGAGAATAATTCAATATCAAAGCTTTATGATCAAATTATTTTAGCTAAGAAATTTAATGGGACAATATACAGCAAAGTTTTTACATACCCTGATATTTATAAAAAACTTAAGAATATGGAGAATAATCTACAAATTAAGGTTTATTGTAATGGTGTTTTTGAAGAGTTTGATAGAACAATGTTAGCCTTTGATTGTTATGAAGAACCTCATTATTATCCTATAGATTTGTTAAAGATATGTAATAAATCTAAATTTAAAAATCTACAACATAAGGATTATTTAGGTGCAATAATGTCTCTAGGAATAAAAAGAGAACTATTAGGTGACTTAATTCTAGAGGAAGAATGTTGTTATGTACCTGTATATAATGAAATTACAGATTTTATTAGACTTAATTTGACTAATATTAACACTTGTCCTTGTGAAGTTATAATAGTAGATGAACCATTGAAAAATGCACCTAAAATTAAATTTGAAGAGAGAACTATAGTAGTTACATCTTTAAGATTAGATAATATAATTAGTTCCTTATGTAATGTATCTCGAAGTAAGGCTCTAGAACTTATAGAAGGTAATAAAATATTATTAAACCATATTGGAATTTTAAAAAAGGATAAATTACTTTGTAGTGGAGATATATTGACTATTAGAGGTTATGGAAAATTTAAGATTTGTGATTTTATAAATAAAACACAAAGCCAAAGACTTAGAATTTCTATAAAAAAGTACAATTAATTAGGGGTGATTTACGTGAGATTAACTTCAATAGATATTAATAATAAAGAATTTAAAAGGTCTATGAGAGGATATAATTTAGATGAAGTTGATGAATTTCTAGAAAAGGTTTCAGAGGATTATGAAAGTATTTATAAAGAAAATGCTACTTTAAAAGAAAGAATTTCAGTTTTTGAAGATAAATTAGATCATTATTCAAAAATAGAAGCAACAATTCAAAGTACGCTATTATTAGCACAAAATGCTGCTGAACAAGCTAAGATAACAGCACAAAATGAAGCTGAACTTATACTTAGAAATGCTAATGAATCGGCAAAGAAGATTTTAGATAAAGCACATAGCGATGTACTTCAAATTAATGATGAGTTTGATAAAACTAAGCAAGAATTTTTAAAATTTAGAACTAAGTTTAGAAATTTTATGGTAAGCCAATTAGAAATGTTTGAATCTTTGGAAAAGGATTTTGATAAGAACTATAATATATCAAATATTATAGAAGAAAATGTAGAAGAAAAAGGCTTAGATAATTTAAAAGAATCAGATTTAGATAAAGAAAATTTAAATTATGATGCTACAGAACTAGAAGAAATAAAGAGCTTTTTTGCTAATAATGATTAAAATCTCACTTTTACAGTGAGATTTTTTTAACTAAAGTTTGGTATAATATAAGTATATAGGGAGCTAATATGAAAATTTAAAATGTACTTTAGAAAATAAAAGTTCCATCAAAATAGTTTAAATCTCTATAAATTAAGGATTAATAATTAAGAGTGAAGAATT
>NZ_JBSVQM010000028.1:0-47304 GCF_054863625.1 Clostridium sp. Marseille-QA1073
TATATTTATTTAATAAAAAAGTTTTGGTTTTGAAATATTTTAAAAAATTTATCCTATATATCAAGGATAAATTAGTCCAATTTAAGGAATTTAATTAAGGGAAAAGGATAAAAATATAATTTTATTTATTATTTTAATAAAATATTAAAAATTATATTTGGGTGATATTATGGAACAAGCATATTTATTAGGAATTGTAGGCGGAGTGCTTGCAATAATTTTCGCGTTTTATTTAAGTAAAACAATTGTCAAAGAGAAAATAGGAAATGAAAGGATGTCAGAAATAGCATCCTATATAAAAGAAGGTTCAATGGCTTTCTTAAGAAAAGAATATACTTATTTAAGTGTCTTTATAATTATAGTTGTAATTTTACTTAGCATATTCATAAATATTGAAACTGGGATATCATTCCTATGCGGAGCTGTATTTTCAATTTTAGCTGGATATTTCGGAATGAAGATAGCTACATCAGCCAATGTAAGAACAGCAGAGGCAGCAAAACATGGTATAGCAAAGGCATTATCTATTGCATTCTCTGGTGGAGCAGTTATGGGAATGAGTGTTGTAGGATTAGGAGCACTAGGAATTTCAATAATATATTTAGTCTTTAATGGAGATACGAGTATATTAACAGGATTTGGATTAGGTGCATCTTCAATAGCACTATTTGCAAGAGTTGGTGGTGGTATATATACTAAAGCCGCTGACGTAGGTGCAGATATTGTTGGTAAGGTTGAGGCAGGAATACCAGAAGATGATCCAAGAAATCCAGCAGTTATCGCAGATAATGTTGGAGATAACGTTGGAGACGTTGCAGGTATGGGAGCTGATTTATTTGAATCTTATGTTGGGTCTATTATTTCAGCAATAACTTTAGGAACTGTGGTTTATAGAGATAGTTTGAATGGAGTAGCCTATCCTATAATTCTAGTGTCTTTAGGTATAATAGCTTCAATTATAGGGGCTATATATGTTAAAGTTTCAAAAAGTGAAAATCCACAGAAATCTTTAAACTCAGGCACTTATATTGCTGGTGGATTGTTCTTAGTAGGAGCGTTATTTGCTAGTAAGATGATTTTTGGTACCTTGAACAGTTTCTTTGCTGTTGGTAGTGGAATGATTATAGGAATTTTAATAGGTTCATTGACAGAAGTTTATACTTCAGCTAATTATAAAAGTGTGAAAAAAATAGCTGATCAATCACAAACAGGAGCAGGAACTAACATTATTTCTGGTATGGCAGTTGGTATGAAATCCACTATGGGAACGATATTATTAATAGCTCTTGAAATACTAATAGCTTACTTTGTAATGGGTGGAAGTAATAATAGTTCAATGGGACTATATGGAATTGCTCTTTCAGCAGTAGGAATGTTATCAATAACTGGCCTTATTGTTGCTGTTGATGCTTATGGGCCAATTGCGGATAATGCAGGTGGAATAGCTCAAATGTCAGATTTGCCTGAAGAAGTTAGAGAAATTACAGATAAGTTAGACTCTGTAGGAAACACTACAGCTGCAAAAGGTAAAGGATTTGCTATAGGGTCTGCTGCATTAACATCATTAGCATTATTTGCTTCTTTTGCAGAAGCTTCTGGGCTTATTGAGATAAATATATTAAATCCAGTTACTCTAGTTGGAGTACTTGTAGGAGTAATGCTTCCATTCTTATTTAGTGCTTTAACAATGGAATCAGTAGGTAAGGCAGCAAATGACATGGTTAAAGAAGTAAGAAGACAATTTAAAGAAATAGATGGAATAATGGAAGGAAAGAATACTCCTGAATATTCAAAATGTGTTGAAATATCAACTCGCGCTGCATTAAGAGAAATGATACTTCCGGGTGTATTAGCTATAGTAGTTCCTATATTAACTGGATTTTTATTTGGTGTAGAGGCTTTAGGAGGATTACTAAGCGGTGCAGTTGCCAGCGGAGTTTTAATGGCTATAATGATGGCTAACGCTGGTGGAGCTTGGGATAATGCTAAAAAGTATGTTGAGGAAGGACACTTTGGAGGAAAGGGCAGTGAAACACATAAGGCAGCAGTAGTTGGAGACACTGTAGGAGATCCATTTAAAGATACATCAGGTCCATCAATGAATATATTAGTTAAACTTATGACTATAATATCATTAGTATTTGCTCCATTAATAGCCGAATATGGTGGAGTATTATTAGAATTTTTAATTAAATAATCTAAGTATTATAGCCCCGATATAATTTCGGGGCTTTAAATTTGTATTTTATTATTAAAAGAAATATTTATAAATTATATAAAAATAGCTTACATTAAAATGCAAGCTATAAATGTAGGAGAACATTAAGAAAACAGATTTTAAAAAGTTTTCTCTAATTTTGTTCATTTTTCATGGGAAAATATAAATTTAATCTATAATCATCATATATACTATATCAAAATGAAGATAAATAAGTATAAATATTATGAATTAGAATAGTAATATAAGCATTTATTAAATAGATTTATATTGAAAAAAAGAAGGGAATTTACAATTAAAGTACAAATATATATAGATGTACTACTTCCAAATGTAATTTATAGATTTATATAATTGTGTTACTAAATTATTAAAAATTTATTAAAGAAATTAGTTTGATTAAAACTAATTTCAACAATTGTGAATTTTGCATTGTGAATTGTGAATTAAAATACCATGATATACATTAAATTTTAGAGTAGTTTATCTATAATAAAGTGGGTAAGGGGGATAAAAGTGAAAGAGAGAAACTTTAAGAAATTGTTAGCTATATTTATTTGTACTACTTTTATTACTTTAAGTGGTAGTGAAATGATAATGGCAAAAGAGTATTGTGAAGCGTCAAATAACAATACTGAATCCACTGAAGAAGTACTAAAGTTAGATGAGAATATAGATTTAAATAGCAATGAGAAAGTAAAGGTAATTGTTCAGTTTGATGAAAAAAATCCATATGAATATAGAAGTACTATTAGTAACTTTAAAAATGACGAGACTAATGAGAAATTCATTAAAGAAGTTAATAAAAAGAAAATTACTGAAGTTCAAGTTACAAATTCTTATGAAAAGGTATTTAATGGAGCAGCAATAAATGTTCCGGCTAATAAGATAGAGGAATTATCGAAGATACCTATGATTAAGAGTATTTATAGTGATTGTGAAGTAAAAATAAAACCTATTAAAGTTGAAGAAAATTTAAGTGAAGATTCAAAGCTAATTAGTTCAGTACCTTTAAAGAATATTGATAAATTACATGGAGAAGGAATTAAAGGGAAAAATATAAAGATAGGAATTTTAGACACAGGAATTGATTATAATCATCCAACAATAAAGAATACTTATAAAGGTGGGTATGATTTTATTGATAATGATAATGATCCTATGGAGACTACATATGAACAGTGGAAAAATTCTAAAGCACCTGAATATGATGAAAAGGGTGAGAATACTTATTATACTACTCATGGTACTCATGTAGCAGGAATAATAGCTGGACAAGGGATTAAAGAAAATGATGGCTTAGGTATTTTAGGAATAGCACCTGAAGCGGAGATATATGCATATAGAGTTTTAGGACCTTATGGAATTGGGACTATGGAAAGTATTATAAGTGGAGTAGAAAAGGCTGTTGAGGATGGTATGGATATTTTAAATTTATCCTTAGGAATAGATGTAAATGATCCACTATATCCTACATCTATAGCTATAAACAATGCTATTAACTTAGGAGTTATGGTAGTGACAGCATCAGGAAATAATGGTTCAAAGCCGTATACAATATCTACACCGGGAACAGCTTCATTAGGGATAACAGTAGGAGCTAGTAATAATAATATGATAATACCTACTATAAAAGGAATTTTTAATTCCTTAGATGAAAGTTATACTTTAAGACTATTATTAAAAGATAAAATGCAGAGTTTACAACCTTATAATAATAAAAGTCTTAAAGTTGTTTATTGTGGATATGGTATGAAAGAAGATTTTAAGGATAAGAAACTAAATGATTCTATAGCTTTAGTTAGTCGAGGAAAAAATACTTTAATAGAAAAAGGAAAAAATGCAAAAGAAAAAGGAGCCCTTTTTACTATAGTGATTAATGATAATGAAGAAGAAGGATATATACCTATGTATTTTGGAGAACATAAAGATTATCCTACTGTGTTTACTTTACCATTTAAAGAAGGACAAGCTGTTTTATTTACAGTTAAAGAAAAAGGAATACAATTTAAAATTAATAGTTTTTCTAATTTAGAAATAACTAAAGGAGTATTATTAGATTTTAGCTCTCGTGGACCAGTAAATGAAACTTATATAATAAAACCTGAAATAGTTGCACCAGGAGCCAACATACTATCTTCTGTGCCTAGCTATTTTAAAGGAGAAGAAGGAATAGGGAATTATGATAAAGCATATGAAAGACAATCGGGGACTTCTATGGCAACTGCCTATGTAACTGGAGTTGTTGCTTTAATATTAGATAAAAATAAGAACTATAGTCCTTCTGATATAAAATCAGCTTTAATGAATACTGCTGATGATTTAGAATATGATTATAGTGTATATGAGATTGGAGCAGGGATGATAGATGTTTATGAAGCAGTATATTCAAAAGTTAAATTTCAGGTTTTAGATAAGACAGCTTCGTTAAATAAAAACCACGAAAAAATAGAGATAGATAACATAACACCATCATTAAATTTTAATGAAAATACAAGTAATCAAATAGCTAAAACTAAAAGTCTTAAAATAAGTAAAATTCAGCATTGAATAAGAATTTTAATATAGATGTTAAATATTTAAAGAGCCAAATAGGAAATAGTGCTATTGAAAACAATGTGATAATTGAGATTGATGAGAATGTAACTATAAATAGTATGGATAGTAAATTAGTTGATGTTAGGATAGCTGTACCTGAAGATTCACCATTAGGCTATTATGAGGGATACATTATTTTTACCAATAAAAATGATTTAAGTGAGAAATATCAGATACCTTTTGCTTATAGAAAAATTTAAAAGAGAAGCAAATAAGCTATGTTTAATATAATTACCAATTAAAATCATAATAAAAATAAAATACTCATTTTAAATAAAAAAAGCATGGTAATCCATGCTTTTTTTATTATGGGATAGGGAATGAAAGGCTATAGAGTATGCTATAGCCTATATTAAAATAATCTATTTTTATTTATTATTTTCCAAAATATCTGTTTAGTAATCCGTTGAATGCAGCTCCATGTCTAGCTTCATCTTTACACATTTCATGAACTGTATCATGTATTGCATCTAAGTTTAATTTCTTAGCTAATGTAGCTAGATCTTTTTTACCTTGGCAAGCTCCATGCTCAGCATCAACTCTTGCTTGTAGGTTAGCTTTTGTATCAGCAACTACAACTTCTCCTAATAATTCAGCAAATTTAGAAGCGTGTTCTGCTTCTTCCCAAGCTATTCTCTTATAAGCTTCAGCAACTTCTGGATATCCTTCTCTATCAGCTTGACGGCTCATTGCTAAGTACATTCCAACCTCTGTACATTCTCCTACAAAGTTAGCTCTTAATCCTTCTATAACTTCAGGATCTACGTCCTTAGCTATTCCTATTCTATGCTCATCAGCCCAAGTCATTTGTCCTTCTACTTTTTCTATAAATTTGTCAGCTGGTGCTTTACAAATTGGGCAAAACTCTGGTGCTGAATCTCCTTCATGAATATATCCACATACTGTACAAACAAACTTTTTCATAATAAAAAATCCTCCTCAATAAATAAAAATATTTTTTAGTTTATAGTGTAATTATGATTTACTAATTTAATGAATTATTTTGTTTAATTGTTTTAATCTTCCTTACAAGATTATTATATACTATCGGATAATAATTATCAAGAGAAAATTATTATTTTTTAACCAAATTTTTAGAAACTTTTAAAATCATGCCATGAATCATTGAAATATAAGGCTTTAGCTAATAACTAATATATATCAATATACTGCTGAAGTCTATCTAAGTCTAAAATTTCTATAGTATTTTTATCAGAATTAATTAATTTATCATTTTTCATATTAATTAATTCTCTCGAAAGAGAAGGGCGTTGAACACCAAAATATTCTGATAAACTTTTCTTGGACATAGGAATAGTTAATTTTAAATTTTTTTGCTTTTTATATTCTTGTAGTAAATAGAAACAGAGTTTTTGTCTCAAAGTTTCTAAAGATAGCTCAGTGATTTTCTTATTTAAATTAAGTATTTTACTGGATAAAAGCTCCATAAAATTATTTAAAATTAATGCATTGCCACTACACATTGATATGATATCTTCTTTTAAAATATACATAACTATTGAATTTTTGTTACTGATAATTGTAGCAGGATATTTATGGTGCTGGGAAAAAACAATTGCTTCTCCAAATATATTTCCTGTTTTCAATGTACTAAGTGATACTATTTTACCATTAGGATATTGCTTTTGAATCTCTATAGTTCCTTCAAGTACAATACCTAAGGAAGTACAATCATCACCTTCAAGTGCCAAAACACAAGTTTTGCAATTAGCACAATTTTTGCATTGATTATATATAGTGCATCTGACTGTGGATAAAGTTTTTTTTATTTCTTCTTCTGATAGGTTTTTAAAAAGAATGCATTTTTTAAGTGCTTTTATTATATAATCCATAATACACCTCTGCAATTTTATAAGTATTTAGTTAATTATATTTTATATTATATTAAACTTCAAAGGTATTTACATAATTTACATATAAATCATTTTACTACAAATTACATGTTTAGACAAATGTTAATAAACCTATTTATAATTTTTACTCCTTACTTTATTTTTATCTTATAAAACTTTTTAAATTATTACTAAAATATAAAATCTATTAAGAAAAGTAATTTATGAAATTCCGTCTAGTATTTAATAGTGAATTAAAAGGAGTTAACATTATAGCAGTTTAAGGTGAAAACTGAAAATACGTGACTTTATTATAGTTTTTTTATATAATAAGGTAGAATACATATTAATTTTTGAGGGGATTTTATGGAACGAATAGATAAACATAATTATTATTTAGATATATGTGAAACAGTTTTGGAAAGAGGAACTTGTTTAAGAAGAAATTTTGCAGCGTTGATAGTAAAAAACGATGAGATAATGGCTACTGGATATACAGGAGCACCTCGTGGAAGAAAAAATTGTAGTGATATTGGTGTGTGTAGAAGAGAAGAATTAAGAGTTCCTAGGGGAACTAGGTATGAACTTTGTAGATCAGTTCATGCAGAACAAAATGCGATAATCTCTGCAAGACGACATGATATGATAGGATCAACGTTATATTTAGTAGGAAAAGAACAATCTACAGGAAAATTAGTTGAAAATGCATCTCCTTGTGCACTTTGTAAAAGATTTATAATAAATGCTGGTATAGAAAAGGTTATAATAAGAGATACCAAAACAGATTATAGGGAAGTGTATGTTAGCAAATGGATTGAAAATGATGACTCTCTTACAGAAGAAGATGGATATTAAAACTGAGATAATATTTTAGGAAAAGTTTCACATTTAAATAATTAAAATATTTAATTATTAACTAACTAAGAGTTAAATCAACTATGAATATTTATTATCATAAATATGGTTTATTTAATAAATTTAAAAAATTAATACTTAATTATAATTATGTAAATTATTGAGTTTTAGTAGTTATTGCATTAAACAGCATTATTTTAGTTTAGAAACTAAAGCGAATAAAATTTCATAGGAAGGTTTTATATGGATAATATAGTTTTATTGGTGATTATTACAGCGATTATATCAGGAGTAGCAACACCATTAGTTAGAAAATTAGCCATTAAATTAAAGGCAATAGATATTCCAAGTGATTCAAGAAGAATACATAATAAACCTACTCCACTTATGGGCGGAGTAGCAATTTATATTGCTTTTGTTATAGGAGTAGTTCTAAATATAAGTAATTTTTCTATTCAAGATTTAGGACTTCTTATTGGTGCTACTGTAATTGTAATTGGTGGAATAATTGATGATATTAAAGAATTAAGACCAAAATATAAGTTGCTTTTTCAAATAGTAGCAGCAATTATTTTAATAGTATTTGGACTTAAGATAACATTAGTTACAAATCCATTAAATAGTGGAGGTAGCTTTTTAAATTTAGGACTATTAGGAGTTCCGTTAACTATTATATGGGTTATAGGTATAACAAATGCCTTTAATTTAATAGATGGAGTTGATGGCTTAGCTGCTGGAGTAGGATTTATATCTTCAGTAACTTTATTTATAGTTTCTATCATAAGTGGAAGAGTAGATGCAGCTTTCTTGACTGCTATATTAAGTGGCTCAATTATTGGATTCCTGCCTTATAATTTTAATCCTGCAAGTATATTTATGGGAGATACAGGCTCACAACTTTTAGGATTTTTATTAGCCGCTATTTCTATTGATGGAGCAATTAAATCTGCTACAGCTTTAGTCATAGCTGTTCCACTTTTAGCCTTAGGTCTTCCAATTTATGATACACTATTTGCAATGATAAGAAGAAAAGTAAATGGTAAACCTATAATGCAAGGAGATAAAGGACATCTTCACCATAGATTATTAGGACTTGGATTAACACAAAGACAGGTCGTTTTAATAATGTATTTAATTAGTGCAATATTAGGTGGCATAGCTATAATTGCAATGCAGATAAGCAGTAAGAAAGCATATTTCTTATTGGCATCAGTAGTTACTTTTATTGCCTTTATAGCTTGGGAACTTGGTTTATTCGATGGAGAACAATAGTTAAGGAGTGAAATCTATGGAAAAAATTAAGGTCTTGTCTGTTTTTGGAACGAGACCAGAAGCAGTTAAAATGGCACCGCTTGTTAAAGAGCTTGAAAAAAGAGAAGAATTTGATTCGATGGTATGTGTAACTGCACAGCATAGAGAAATGCTAGATCAGGTATTAGAGATTTTCGCTATAAAACCAGATTATGATTTAAATATCATGGTTGAAAAGCAAAGTTTAAGTGGAATAACTTGTAAAGCACTTGAGGGTATAGAGGAAGTCATACAAAAAGAAAAACCACATATAGTATTAGTGCATGGAGATACAACCACTACATTTGTAGCTTCACTAGCTGCTTTTTATAATAAAACAAAAGTGGGACATGTAGAAGCTGGGCTTAGAACTTTTGATAAATATTTTCCTTTCCCAGAGGAAATGAATAGAAAGTTAGCAGGTTCTATAGCAGATTTACATTTTGCACCTACTACTCTTACAAAGGAAAATTTATTAAGAGAAAATGTTAGAGAAGATAGTGTCTTTGTTACAGGCAATACTGCAATAGATGCTATGAATTATACTGTTAAGGAAAATTATAAATTTAAAACTGAAAAGTTAAACAATATTGATTTTGAAAATAAAAAAGTAATTATGGTAACTGCCCATAGAAGAGAAAATTGGGGAGAAGGAATAGAAAATATATGTAAATCTTTAAAAAAAATAGTTGATGAGAATGAAGATGTAGAAATAGTATATTTGGTTCATTTAAATCCTATAGTTAAAGAGGATGTAGAAAAATATTTAGGTGGAGTTAAAAGAGTACATTTATTAAATCCATTAGATACTGAAGAAGCTCATAATCTTATGAATAAATGTTATATGGTTATGACAGACTCAGGAGGAATTCAAGAGGAGGCCCCTCATTTAGGCAAGCCTGTACTGGTATTAAGACATGTTACAGAAAGACAAGAAGCATTACAGGCTGGTACTGTTAAGCTAGTAGGAACAGATATAAATATAATTGTTTTAGAAGCTAACAAACTTCTTAGAGATAAGAAGGTTTATGAGCATATGAGTAATCTTTCAAATCCTTATGGGAATGGAAAAACTTCTATTGAAATATGCAATATATTAAAAGCTTACTTTTCCAATTAATGTGTAAAATTATAGAGCATTAGAATTAACTTTCATAATTCTAATGCTTTTATTTTTTTTGAATTAGTGAGGAAATAAGAGTAAATAAAAGTATAAAGTAGATTAAACTTGAATATTTTCATGTGTTAATTCACAAAATACCTATATAAATATAATAAAAAATGCATAAAACTCTATTTGGATTATTCATATTATTAAAAGTGATAAATAATAACGTCTATGTAATTTTCAGTAAAATGAAATTTTGGAAAATAATAAATTCATAAAATCGTTTAATTTGTAATGCACTATTAATTTATTGAATTATATTATGAAGCGTTATTCATAACCATTATGAACTAATCAGTCAGAAAATTTCACGTTGTTGAAGAATTGAATAACAATTGAAGGAAATATCTAATGGCTCAGAAAAATAGATTAAAAGAGAGCAAAACATATCCACAATGAAATATTTAGGTGTATTAAACTGCAATTCAGAAAAACGAGCCAATATAGTCAAATTACAGTGTTTATTAATATTATGTCTAAGCATATAATTTATTGTAGCTTAATAAGCATATACCTTAGTAGGCCATAGAGAGAGGAATTTCAAGTGTATAATGAGAATACATTACTTTTAAAACAAGTAGCAAGCTTTGATTTGATTTTATCATTAATATTTATATCCATAGGATATTTTATATTTGGAAAAGCGTGCTTATTTTTTATGTTGGGAATAGGAATTGCACTAATTAATCTATTAGTAAATAGCTTAGTGTTAAATATATCATTAAAAGAAAATAACTCAATGTCAAAAATAATTTTAATACTGAGTCAAATTTATAGAATACTTATAGTTTCATTAGTTGCAGCTTATATAGTTAATAGAAGTACTATTAACTTTTTCATATTTATTGCTGGATATACTTCTCAAATTATTTCATTAATATTATATGGCTTTAAAGCTAAACAATAGGAAAGGGGTGTTTACATGGAGGAAGTTTTACCTATATTTACGTTAAATATATTTGGGTTTCCATTTGATATTACATTAAGTTTAGTAATTCAATGGATTTTTATCGGCATAACGGCAATATTATCTATTCTTTATAGTAAAACAGTTAAAAGGGTTCCAGGAAAAATTCAAAGTGCCATAGAGATAATAATTGAAAAGCTTAGTGGAATAGTTAGTGAAAATATGGGAGAAGATAAATTAGCCTTTGTTCCTTATATTGGAGCATTAGCATTATATATATTTTCATTGAATATGATAGGTATGTTTGGATTAAAGCCACCTACATCAGAGCTGAGTGTAACCATAGGGTTGGCACTTACAACATTTTTAGTAATTCAAGGTTACACAATCAAAAAGTTAGGATTAAAAGGATACTTTAAAGGGTATGCTAGCCCTATAGCACTATTATTACCAATAAATATATTGGAAAGAGTAATGTTACCAGTATCATTAAGCTTGAGATTATTTGGTAATGTATTTGCTGCAACAATGGTTATGGAGCTTTTATATGACGCGCTAGGTCATATCCACTTTATTGCAACTATAGGAATTCCAGTTCCCTTTGCTTTTTATTTTGACTTCTTTGATGGGATAATTCAAACTATAATATTTGTAATGTTAACTATGATTCATATCAAGATAACATCAGAACACTAAAAAAATATAAATAAATTAAAGTATTTTAAGGAGGATTTTAATTATGAATATAGATTCAGGTGCATTTATAGCAGGTATGTCAGCAGTAGGTGCTGGAATAGCAGCATTATCAGTTATTGGTGGAGGTATAGGAACAGGAAATGCCACTGCTAAAGCTGTTGAAAGTATAGCAAAACAACCAGATGCAAGCGGAAAAATAATGAACGCATTAATCATAGGAGGAGCTTTCTCAGAAGTTACAGCTATATATGGCTTCCTTATAGGATTATTACTAGTTCTGTTTGGCGTAAGAGGCTAAAAAAATTATTAAGAAGGGTAGGTGAAAATCCTGGTTTAGGATATAGAACCAGGATTTTATATGGATATAAATTTAAGTATAGTTTTAGCTGGAACAATAAACTTTTTTATATTCTTTTTTATATTAAGAAAATTTGTTTTTAAGCCAACAATGGAAATGATAGAATCAAGAAAGCAAGAAGTTGAGTCATCTTTTGCAAAAGCTAAACTTGAAGAAAGTAGAGTTGAAAGCTTAAAAGTAGAGCAAGAAGAAAAAATTAAGAGATATAGAGAAGATGGTCAGAAACTAATAGAAACTTATAAGGTTAAGGCTGAAAAAGTTTATGACGAAATGATTGAAGAAGCTAAAAAAGAAGCAGATATAGTTCGTGCAAGAGCGAAGCAGGATATTGAAAGAGAAAAACGTAAAGCTGAAAGTGAAATTAAATCACAAGTTATTGATTTATCTTTAGTTTTAGCTGAGAAAGCATTAGAGAAGAAAATTGATGAGGATGAGCATAAAAGACTTATTGATGAGTTTATCTCCAAGGTAGGTAATTAAAATGTATGAATTTCTAGACAGAAGATACGCATTAGCATTATATGATGTTTGTGAAAAGCGAGGAACTTTAGAACAAACTTTAGAAGACTTAAGTATCATTGTCGAAAGTATGGAAACTGGTGATGAACTTATTAAAATAATAGAACATCCTCAAATACACAGAGCAGCTAAAAAGGAGATTTTCACAAAACTTTTTAAAGATCAAGTTAGTGAGGAACTTTTAGATTTCTTAATTTTATTAATTGATAAAGATAGAATATTATATTTAAAAGAAAAATATAACCAAATGAGACTTATTTATTTTGAACGTCATAATATGATTGAAGCTGAAGTTAGAACTGCTGTAAAACTAAATGATGAACAAAAATTGAGTTTAAAAGAAAAACTAGAAAAAAAATATAATAAAGAAATTGTAATTTCAGAGAAAGTTGATAAAAATTTATTAGGTGGTATATTTATAAAAGTTGGAGACGACGTTATAGATGGAACTGTAAGAAATAGGTTTGAAGCAATGAAAGGACTTATGGAAGAAAAGAGAAAAGATAAAGTTTATTTAGA
The DNA here is from genome assembly GCF_054863625.1 of Clostridium sp. Marseille-QA1073. NCBI lineage: Bacteria > Bacillati > Bacillota > Clostridia > Eubacteriales > Clostridiaceae > Clostridium > Clostridium sp. Marseille-QA1073. The sequence continues at coordinate 12,982 of NZ_JBSVQM010000028.1, forward strand.
AGATAAGTCCAAAGTATTAACAGGAATAGTTAAAACTGTTAATCCACTTACTGAAATTCAAAGAGAAAACTTAATAGCTAATCTTGAGAAGTTCTATGAAAGAAAGTTCGTTATAGAAGAGATTATAGATAGTAGTATCTTGGGCGGAATTCATATAACCGTAGGTGAAGATGTAATTGATGCTACAATAAAAGGAAAGCTTATGAACTTTAAGCATCGAGGAGTTTTATTCAAAGGTCCATTATCAGATAGAAGTTTTGAAGAACTTGATGAAAGTATAGATGAACAACAAAATTTAAGAAACTATGATAATAAAAAGAAGACTATTGAAGCTGAAGTTAGAACGGCAAAACCTTTAAATGATAGCCAAAGAAAAGACCTAGAAAAGAGATTATCAGAATTCTATAGCGTTAATGTTGTTATAAGAGAAGTTATTGATGAAAATATTTTAGGTGGAGTTTATATCAAAATAGGAGAAGACATAATAGACGGTACCGTTAAAGGTAAGATAAAGAGTATGAGACAATCCGTACATTAAAAGTAAATATGTCTTTATATAGGATTGAGGTGAAATAATGCATATTAAACCAGGAGAGATAACGGCTCTTCTAAAAAAAGAGTTAGATAAATATGAAAATAAGATTAATACTGTAGATGCCGGCACAGTAATTCAAATAGGTGATGGTATAGCTAGAGTATATGGATTAGATGATTGTTTAGAGGGAGAACTTTTAGAATTCTCTAATAAAGTATATGGTATGGCTCTAAATTTAGAGCAAGACAATGTAGGTTGTGTTTTACTTGGTTCAGAAAAAGGAATCAAGGAAGGCGATATAGTACACAGAACTGGTAAGATTGTAGAAGTACCAGTAGGTGAAGAGATGATAGGTAGAGTTGTAGATTCATTAGGAATGCCTATTGATGGTAAGGGACCAATAAATACAACAGAATTTAGACCAGTTGAAGTAAACGCACCAGGTGTTATTGATCGTCAATCAGTTAAACAGCCATTACAAACAGGTATTAAGGCAATTGACTCAATGATTCCAATAGGAAAAGGTCAGAGAGAGTTAATTATAGGAGATAGACAAACAGGAAAAACAGCTTTAGCTTTAGATGCAATATTAAATCAAAAAGGTAAAGATGTTATTTGTATCTATGTTGCAATAGGTCAAAAACAATCAACAGTTGCACACATAGTTAACACTTTAAAAGAAATGGGTGCATTAGATTATACAATTGTAGTATCTTCTACTGCCTCACAATCAGCACCACTACAGTATTTAGCACCTTTTGCAGGTTGTAGTATGGGTGAATATTTCATGAATAAGGGTAAAGACGTCTTAGTGGTATATGATGACTTATCTAAGCACGCTGTTGCTTATAGAACGATGGCATTACTGCTTAGAAGACCACCAGGAAGAGAAGCTTATCCAGGAGATGTTTTCTATTTACATTCAAGATTATTAGAAAGAGCTGCAAAACTTTCTGATAAGTTAGGTGGAGGCTCATTAACAGCTCTTCCAATAATAGAAACTTTAGCAGGCGATGTTACAGCATATATACCTACTAATGTTATTTCTATTACTGATGGTCAGATTTTCTTAGAAACAGAGTTATTTTATGCAGGACAGAGACCAGCAGTTAATGCAGGTATATCAGTTTCTAGGGTAGGAGGAAATGCTCAGATAAAAGCTATGAAGCAGGTATCTGGAACATTAAGATTAGAACTTGCTCAATATAGAGAGTTAGCATCTTTTGCGCAATTTGGTTCTGACCTTGATAAAGAAACTAAAAGAAGACTTGAAAAAGGTAGAAGATTAGTTGAAATACTAAAGCAAGATCAATATGTTCCTATGCCAGTTGAAAAACAAATTATGATTCTATATGCTGGTGTTCATGGTCATCTAATGGATGTACCTGTGCATAAAATTAAGGAGTTTGAAAGAGATTTCTTAGAATTTATGAATACCAATTATAGAGAAGTTGGAAAACTTATATTAGAAAGAAAAGAATTAGATAAAGAAATTGAGGATAAACTTGTAGCTGCTATAGAGGAGTTTAAAAGTGAATTCTCATTAGAACTATAGAGGTGTAGAAAATGAGTGCAACAGGACTTATAGTAATTAAAAGAAGAATTAAATCTATAAAAAACACTAGGAAAATTACAAAGGCATTAGGACTAGTTGCTACCTCAAAGCTTAAAAAGGCAAGACAAAGATTGTCAGCTAATAATTACTATTTTAAAGAGTGTGAAGAAGTGTATAATGAGGTTTTAAAAAGTTATGAAGATGAGAATATTTACACCGTCAAAAACAATAGTTCTAAAAAGTTATACATTGTACTTACTTCTGATATGGGTTTATGTGGCTCCTTTAATGGTTCTATAGTAAATTATGTTATAGATGAAATTGAAAATGATATAGAAAATAGTTTAGTACTAGTTGTAGGAGCAAGAGGAAAAACACTTTTCAATAGATATAAGATTGACACAGTGGCAGAATATGTTGACGTAGGTGATATACCTACAGTTAAAGAATCCTCAGCTATATATAATCATGCCTTTGATTTATACAGAAAAGGAGAAGTTTCAGAAGTCCATATTGTTTATACAGAATTTATTTCTCAACTTAAAAAACATGTTAAAATGGAAAAAATACTACCAATTAATATGGAGGATTTTGATCATTCTAATGAAACTTTGGAGTTTAATACTAATTCAGAAACTTTAACTGAAAATGTAATAAATTTATATTTAAACGGAAAAGTGTTAAATTCTATGCTTCATTCTAAGGTTTGTGAACAAAGTTACAGAATGGAAGCTATGGATGGAGCAACTCGTAACTCAGATACTTTATTGGATGAGCTTAACCTAAAGTATAACAGAATAAGGCAAAGTGCCATAACTCAAGAGCTTTCAGAAATAGTAGGTGGAGCACAGGCACAAGAATAATTTAAAAAAGACTGATGAATTTGGAGGGGTAATATGTCACAGCGAATAGGAAAGGTCGTACAAATCATAGGACCTGTTATAGATATAAAGTTTGAATCAGGATCACTTCCAAATATATATAATGCTATAGAAATAAAAATGGATGGCAAAACTATAATTGCAGAAGTTGAGCAACATATAGGTGATGATATAGTAAGAACTATAGCAATGGAAAGCACAGAAGGTTTAAAAAGAGGAGTTAAGGCAGTAGATACAGGAAGAGCAATTGCAATCCCTGTAGGAAACCCTGTACTTGGAAGACTTTTCAATGTATTAGGGAAGCCAATTGATGATCAAGGTGAATTTAATGGAGAAAGTTATTATACAATTCACAGACCAGCACCTTCTTTTGAGGAACAATCTGTAGAACCTGAGGTTTTTGAAACTGGAATCAAAGTTATTGACCTTATAGCGCCGTATCAGCGTGGAGGAAAAATAGGTTTATTTGGTGGTGCAGGAGTAGGAAAAACTGTATTGATTCAAGAGCTTATAAATAATATTGCAAAAGAACATGGTGGACTTTCTGTTTTCACTGGTGTTGGAGAAAGAACAAGAGAAGGTAATGACCTTTATAACGAAATGAAAGAATCTGGAGTTATTAACAAGACAGCTTTAGTTTTTGGACAGATGAATGAACCGCCAGGAGCAAGAATGAGAGTTGCATTGACAGGTCTTACAATGTCTGAATATTTTAGAGATCAAGGTCAGGATGTGCTGTTATTTATAGATAATATATTTAGATTTACACAAGCAGGTTCTGAGGTTTCAGCATTACTTGGAAGAATTCCAAGTGCCGTTGGATATCAACCAACACTTGCTACAGAAATGGGAGCGCTTCAAGAGAGAATTACATCTACTAAAAACGGTTCTATAACTTCTGTTCAAGCAGTATATGTTCCAGCGGATGACTTAACAGACCCAGCACCAGCAACAACATTTTCACACTTAGATGCAACAACAGTTCTTTCAAGATCAATAGTTGAGTTAGGAATATACCCAGCAGTAGACCCGCTGGAATCAAGTTCAAGAATGCTTGACCCTAGAATTGTTGGAGAAGAACATTATGAGGTAGCAGCTAAAGTTAAACATATATTAGAAAGATATAAAGAACTTCAAGATATAATTGCTATATTAGGAGTAGATGAGCTTTCAGAAGAAGATAAACTTGTAGTTAGTAGAGCAAGAAAAATTCAGAGATTTTTATCTCAACCATTTACTGTAGGAGAACAATTTACAGGAATTAAAGGTAAATATGTGCCTATAAAAGAAACTATAAGAGGCTTTAAGGAAATACTAGAAGGTAAACATGATGAGTTACCTGAAGCTGCATTCTTATTCGTTGGAACTATTGATGAAGCAGTAGAAAAGGCTAAAACTTTAGATTAAGGCATCTTCAAAAAAATAATATACCAGTATGTTAGCCTATTTTCTATCATACTACGTTGTCAGAACCCGCCCATAGCATCACTATGAGCAGAACCTGACGCCTTGTCTAATATAAAATATACTAACATCTTTGGATTATTATTTTCCTTCAGATGCCTAAGAATAAAATTTATGAAAGAGGAAAGCTATGGAGAGAAGTTTCAAACTTATAATAATGACTCCAGATAAAGAATTTTATAAAGGTGAGGTTGTGAAATTAAACTCAGAAAGTAGTGAAGGAAGATTTGGAATACTTCCTAATCATATATCTATGGCATCTGACTTAGTACCAACTATAACTACCTTTCAAGATATAAATGATAAAGAATTTCATGGCTTTACATCTAACGGAGTTGTAAAAGTAAAAAATAATGTAGTGACAATGTTATGTAGTGCGGCTGAATGGCCAGAAGACATAGATGAAGAAAGAGCTAAATCTGCTAAAGAGAGAGCAGAAGAACGACTAAAAAATAAAGATAGTATAGATATTAAAAGAGCAGAAAGAGCTCTTAGAAGATCTTTAATGAGACTTAAAGTATCTTCAATAAAATAATTAATTAGTATTATAATATATTGCATATAAATACTGCAATGTAAGCTTCCACAAATAGTGTGACTATTTGTGGAAGCTTATTTTTTGCCTAATATAAGTATTTTTAGAGAAGGCTTATACTGCAGGTAAGAGAATGGTAATACATATCTTTCTTATTAAACAATGTGTTAGATAGAAATTGCAAAATTTTAGATGTATAAACTTGTCGATTTCCTAGGAAATATATATTTAAGGATAAAAATTTCTACTTTAATATATACTATGTATATATTATGTTGGAAAGGAAGAGAAAAATGAATAATAATAGAATTAAAGTGCCGGATTCTTCTGTAGCTAATATTGAATACGAATATGAAGAAGCAGTAAAACAGTTTATGAATAATAGTGTGGAATTAAATGGAGAGAAGTATATTGATTTAAATACTGCCATTAAATTATTAAAGAATGTCTCTACTTTTTCTTCTTTATTTAGCTAGTATTAAATATAGCTATAATTATAGAGTTTTATGAAAAGTGCTTAGCCACTTTTCTCCTTTGTTATGTAAATTTATAAGCATATTTTGAAATTTTTTTAAATAATAGTTCGTTTAATCCTTGCAGTATTTATTATTTATAGGGAAAATTTAAATAGAGATACAATAATTTGTCATTTTTATTTATAACTATATACTATTTATTATTTTAAATTTTTAATTATATATATGAAGAGTTATGATAATTAATCATAACTTTTTTTGTTTTTCTACATTATTAAACAACAATGCACAATTTTGATGCTTTGATTATATATTAATAATATATAACATATCAATACCCTAATGAATAGCCCTCTTCATAATTGAGGAGGGATAATTTATTATTTTCCTAAATAAGGGAATAAAAAATTATACCCAAGTCAATAATTTAGATGAATGGGGGAATTGATATGGTTAAGAGAAAAAGAACAGTAATTTTTTTGATAATAGCTATAGTTATAATTAATTTTAATATATTTTTGTCTCAAGCTAAAGAGAGAGTAGATGTATTTAATGAAATCTTATCTATAACAAATAGCAAAATAGCAGAGATTTCTATTACAACCACCTTTAAACCAAATAAAAATTATGATTACTACTATAAAAACTTGTTACTATTATTAAGAGAATATACAACTTCAATAGAAGAGAAAACAATATATGATAACTCTAATTATAGAGAATTTAAGTTTGATAATATTTATGGTTATATTGAGAAAGTTTGTTATAAAGATGAAACTTTAATAACCATAAATTTAGTAGAAAAAACTAATGAAAATAAATTAGAAGATTTAAAAGGGGTATTAGATAAAGTATTATTAGAACATGCTTATAATGTACAATATTATCTTCAAGTTAAGTCTATGCTTGAAGAAAAGAATTTAGAAACTGTAAATTGCAGTATAATAAATGCTTTAGAGGATAGCAAAGCTACAGGTTTAAATACTGTAAAATTGAATAATGGTTATAGCACTATTTGTAATACTAAAAATTATATTGCTAAAAGAGTAAATGATGAATTAATAGACTTCCAATTTGCTGTTGTAAGATACTCTTCAGGTAATTATTTAATTATGGGTACCCCAGAAATAACCTTAACGTTTTAAATCAGCACTATTGATGGAGGATTAACATGGATAAATTTATTTTAAAAGGTGGTAAAACATTAAGAGGAGAAGTGAATATAAGTTCAGCTAAAAATTCAGTGTTGCCTATATTAGCGGCGACTATATTAAGCGGCGGACAGTGTACTTTGAAAAATGCACCTATGCTAGAAGATGTTTATGTGCTTTGCGATGTGTTAAGGTCACTTTATGCAGACGTAGATATAGATTCCAAAAGTAATATTGTAACAATAAATACTTCAAGATTAAATGATAGTAATGTTGATCATGATTTAGTAAGAAAAATGAGAGCTTCCTTTTTAATAATGGGAGCAATGATTGGACGATTTGGAAGGTTTAAAATTTCTCTTCCAGGAGGATGTAATATAGGGTCAAGGCCTATAGATCTGCATTTGAAAGGATTATCAGCCTTAGGGGCAGAGATTACTATGGGTCATGGATATGTAGAGGCTACAGCAAGAAAGTTAATAGGTAAAAAAATATATTTGGATTTTCCTTCTGTAGGAGCAACAGAAAATATAATGATGGCAGCGGTTTTAGCAGAGGGAGAAACCATTATTGAAAATGCAGCAGAAGAACCAGAAATTATTGACTTAGCTACTTTTCTAAGAAAAATGGGTGCAGATATTCAAGGTGAAGGAACAGATACAATAATAATAAAAGGTGTAGATGCATTAAATGGAGTAAGTCATACACCTATATTTGATAGAATTGAGGCAGGAACTTTTATGATAGCAGCTGCTATTACTAAAAGTAAAATAAAGATAAATAATATTGATGAAGAATGTTTAAAACCAGTTATTGCAAAGTTGAAGGAAATGGGAGTTACAATTGAATGTGCTAGTAATAGCTTAATTGTTGATGGTAATAGTATATTAAAGCCTATAGATATAAAAACTATGCCATATCCAGGATTTCCAACAGATATGCAGTCCCAAATGATGAGTCTGTTATGTACAGTAAAAGGAACCAGTCTAATAACAGAAACTATATTTGAAAATAGATTTATGCAAGTTGGAGAACTTATAAGAATGGGAGCAAACATTAAAATAGATGGAAGATGTGCTGTGGTAGAAGGCGTAGATATGCTTACGGGAGCAGAGATAAAGGCGACAGATTTACGTGCAGGTGCAGCATTGGTATTAGCAGGACTTTGTGCTAAAGGAGAAACTATAGTATCAGATATATTCCATATAGATAGAGGATATGTTTCTATAGAAAAAAAATTGAGGGAGCTTGGAGCAGATATTGAAAGAATTAGAGTATAGATAAAAGAGATTATGGATTTTATTCATAGTCTCTTTTTATTTTCTTATCTAAAGATATCAATTATATTATTATAAACATTTATTTTAAAATTAACATCACATAATAATTTTTTAATAAATTAGTGGTTATATTATTGGAAATTTATTAATAAATATCTAATAACTTTAATAATATTTTAATGACAATATTATAAATACATACAATAAATTAACATTAAAGCTTATGAAATACTGAGTGGGGGGAGAATAAAATGAGATCTACAAATAACTATAAAAATATAAACAAATGCAAAGGTATACTCTCTGAGGATTTAGCTTCACAAATTATTAGAGTGCTAATATTTTTAGCTTTAGGATTTGTGTTTTTATTATTATCAACTTATTTCATTTTAGGAGATAATAAAGAAGAAACCACTAATCCTTTTGAAATAAAGGAGCAAGAAGTAAAAATAAAGGATGGTAAAAGAGAAAAGGGTACAGCGACCACTTATAATATTAATGTACCTGTAGTAAAAATTTATCTTAGTAAAGAGAATAGAGTTGTAGAACTACCATTAGAAGAATATATAAAAGGAGTAATAAGTAGTGAAATGCCTATAAACTTTGAAACAGAGGCTTTAAAGGCACAAGCAGTAGCTGCAAGAACATATACTATTGCACATACTAAAGCATTAGGAGGAGGATGCTCAAAAGGGAATGGTGCAGATCTTTGTGATACTATTCATTGTCAAGTTTATATGAATAAGGAAAGAAGAATGGAGCTTTGGGGAGATTCAGCAAATGAGAATTGGAAGAAAGTTGAAGAGGTCGTGAAAGCAACAGAAGGTCAAGTTATTACCTATAATAATGAATTAGCAAGAGGGGCATATTATTTTTCAACTAGCAGTGGAAGAACAGAAAATTCTGAGGATGTATTTGTTAATGCTCTTCCATATTTAAGAAGTGTTGAAAGTAAAGGGGAGGAACAAGCACCTAGATATAAAAGTATTGTGAAAATACCTTATGAGCAGTTAGTAGATAAAGCAAATAATGAATATAATTCTAATATGGTAGTAAGTAATATTAAAAGTCAAATTAAAATACTAGGACGAACTGAGGGTGGAAGCGTGAAGGAAATAAAGTTAGGAGACACTGTTATAGCAGGAACTAAATTTAGAACTTTATTTAATCTAAATTCCGCTAATTTCAATTTAAATTTTTTAGATAACGAATTAGAAATAAGCTGCAATGGCTTTGGGCATGGTGTAGGTATGAGTCAGTGGGGGGCAAATGCTATGGCTAAAGATGGTAAAAACTACAAACAAATATTAAGTCATTATTATAAAGGTGTAGAAGTAACTAAAATTAATAGATAAATTTAGAAATAAAATTGAGAGTTAATAATTGATACTAGAGAATTATTTAAACTTTGCTTTTATAAAAAAGTTTTGAATTTATTTCTTTTAAAGTCACACAGTTGCTCTTTTATTAAGAAATATATTTGAAGAAATTAATTTGTAAATTTAATTTTAAGCATAATTGATAATTGTTCATTTTTCAATTTTTAATTTATTAAATATTCATTGTATCTTTAATAAATTATTTTATTTCTAATATTTTAATTATAAATAATTAAGGAAAGCACAATATTAATGAACTAACTTTTAAATTTAGAAAGTTTTTAGGGAAAGTGATGAATTCACTTTCTTTTTTATAAGCAAATATCTTTCATTCTACATAAAATTAATTAACTATTTCTCTATATATACAATATGTATGATATAAAGATGAATTACCTAAATTTTTCATTTTAAACCATCTATAAACGTTTATTATAATTAAATCTTCAGTTAATAAATTTTCAATTAAATCTAGTTAATTTTTGTATTTTTTTTATTTATATTAAAAATATATCTATAAAAATGTAATTATACAAATATATTTATTAATAAATTAATTCAAATAGTAAATTTAGTCGAAAAATAAGGAAAAAATTTCATATATAAATTGAATGAAGTTATTTATATAGGACAACAATATTAGTGGAGGTGTTTTTATGGATAATAAATCTAAATTTAAACAATTCTTAAAGAAGGAGGGCTTCTACGTAATCCTATTTGTATGCTTATGTGCTGTGGCTACAGTAGCAGTTATAACAGCTGGAAATAGAAAAGATGTTGCTACTAATCCACCTGTAATAGAAGAAACTGCAAAAGCTGAAGGTGAGGCAGCTGTAGATCCTAAGAACTTTAATGATGCATTGCAGGTTAAAAAAGAAGAATTAGAACCTGTACCAAATATTCAAGTTCAAAAGGAAAATGATAGTAAAGCTGTATCAAAACAAGCTAGTAGTGAAGCTGTAAATCCTGTTGAAGGTTCATTAGCAAGAGCTTATTCAGAAGATCCTGTATATATGGCATCAACTAAGGACTATAGACCACACTTTGGTATGGATATTAAGACTGAAAAAGGAGCACCTGTTGTAGTATCTATGGATGGAGTTGTTAAAACTGTAGATGTTTCAACTGAGGGAACATATGTAGAAGTAGATCATCAAAATGGAATTCTTACTAAGTATTGTAACTTAGAAGAAAAAGTAAACGTTAAAAAAGGTGATAATGTTAAAGCTTCTCAAGAATTAGGCAAAATAGGAAATACAACAAACTTTGCTTATGAAGAATATGGTCCACATTTACATTTTGAAGTATTAAAAGACGGAAAAAATGTAGATCCAGCTAAATTTGTTAGTTATAAAAAATAACTATTTAGTTAACCATTTATCTTAAGTGAAAAATATTAGTTCATAACTAACTTAAATATTAGTCATTTTCCGATTATGTCGGAAAATGACTGATAACAAAGTAATTTAAACCAAATTTTTAGCATATTTATAAATATAGAAGGGTTAAGGAGGTAACACTTTGAAAGACTACATCGAAGATAGAGTACTAGAGGTTGCAAAATATATTATTGAATCTCAAGCTACTATTAGAAAAACAGCTGTAGTATTTGGGGTAAGTAAGAGTACTATACACAAGGATATGACAGAAAGACTACCCAAGATAAATCCAAAGATTGCTGAAGAGGCAAAAAATATTTTGGATTTGAACAAAGCTGAAAGGCACATAAGAGGCGGTAAGGCCACAAAGATGAAATACAAAACGATTGAAGGATAAAATATTTCGTATTATAATAAGAGAATATAAAAGATTTTTATTATAAGTCTGTATATATTAAAATACGAAAGAGCAGGAGTGAATTTTAAGATGTTTTTTTTCGGAATGGGGACAGACATGGGTATAGATTTAGGTACCGCTACAGTGCTTGTGTATATTAAAGGAAAAGGTGTTATTTTAAAAGAGCCTTCAGTAGTTGCCATAAACAAAAATGCAAATAAAGTTTTAGCAGTTGGAGAAGAAGCTAGAAAAATGATAGGAAGAACTCCAGGAAATATAGTGGCAATTAGACCACTAAGAGATGGAGTAATTTCAGATTATGATGTAACAGAAAAAATGCTTGAACACTTTATAAGAAAGGCTTGTGGAAATAAGAAATCAGCTCCAAGGGTAGTAATTTGTGTTCCTTGTGAAGCTACAGAAGTTGAAAGAAGAGCAGTTGAAGATGCAGCAAGAAATGCTGGTGCAAAAAAAGTTCATTTAATAGAAGAGCCTTTAGCTGCAGCAATAGGTGCAGGTCTTGATATTTCAAAGGCAAGTGGAAATATGGTAATTGATATTGGTGGAGGTACCACAGATATCGCAGTTATTTCACTAGGCGGAATGGTTGTTAGAGAATCAATCAAAGTTGCCGGTGATAATTTTGATGAATCAATAACTCGCTATATAAGAAAGAAGCATAAGCTTATGATCGGTGAAAGAACTGCTGAAGATTTAAAAATTAATATAGGTTCTGCCTATAAAAAAGAAGAAGAAATAAGTATGGAAATAAGAGGAAGGGACCTTATTACAGGACTTCCCAAAAATATAGTTGTTAATTCAACAGAAATGAGAGAGGCTCTAGGAGAGGCAGTAGCAGCTATAGCGGAATGTACTCATGCAGTATTAGAAAAAACTCCACCTGAACTTGCAGCTGATATAGCTGAAAAGGGTATAGTTATGACTGGTGGTGGGGCACTTCTAGATGGATTAGATAAGCTAATACAAGATTATACTAAAGTTCCTGTATATGTAGCTGAAGATTCAGTTTCTTGTGTTGCACTAGGAACTGGAAAAGCTTTAGACTTCATAGATAAAATGGATGACTCATTCAGTGGAGAAGATTTATCATTTTATTAATTTAATATAAAAGTTAGTTATTAAAAGGACATACCCTAAAGTATGTCCTTTTAATTTTAACTTTATTAATAAAGTTCCATCATTCTTATTTACAAAAATTCTTTAACCAAGATAATTAATAGAAATAGAATTAGTAAAATTTACTGTTTAAAGGCTGAATATCGTAGAAGGAAGGTATAAGAAAATGATGTACGGGAAGATTAAATGCATTATTTAATTAGTAAGATGAGGAAATCTTAAAAGTTTTTTTTCTAAATTCTACTTTATTTTGTAGTTTTTTAGTGAGTTTTTAAGTTTAAATAACTATAATCTTTATTTTAATACTGTAGATTAAAGTGAAAAAGCCTCTCTAAAATTAGAGAGAACTTTTTTATGATTCTTTTGAAATTTCTTCGTTAAAAACTAAATAATAAGAGTGTATTAGTGCGCGAGTTACTACTTTAGATAACTGCATTATTAGATTTAGTCTTATATTTCTATTTGTAAATAATTCAGTATCTTCACTAGAATCTACAATTCCAATTATAGATATATCCCCTACTTGAGGAAGTTGTTTTCCTACACCTTTTCCAGGGTTTATAGGGAAATCTCTTACTTGTATTTCTCCTATACTGGAAAAAGGACCTAAGCAAGCATCTATACCAATTATTTTTGCATCAGGATGTTTAATTTTTATTTGAGATAGCTTACTTTCAAGATTTAAGGCATGAATAGGTTCTGAAATGGTACCATAAACTGGTAGTGGGAACTGTTTCTCCTTTAAAAAAGTTCCTACTAAAGGTCCTAAAGAGTCCCCTATGCATCTATCAGTTCCTATGCAAATAATAATAGTATTTTCATCCAAATAGTCTTTAATAAAATTTGCTAAATTATAATAGGCTAAGGGACTGTCATAATGTGTCTTCACTCTAGTCACCTATTACACCTCCTAATTAATTATTTATAATTATAATTTAAATAATGTGTATTTTAATTAATTAAAAATTAAAAGTATAAATTATAGAAATAAGTATCTTAACATCCTATTTAATAAAAAAAGTTATATTTAAATTTAATATTATTTAAAGATTTTAAATATTTATCTTAGAATTTTATAGATACATTTGCTAAATATTAAAGAGGAATCAATAAATTTATAAATAAATAATGTTAAAGAACTTTATACATTGATATACAATAGTCTTAATAAAATATATATGCTAAATGATATATAGTAATTATTGAATTTTATAAAAATATAGAGATATATAGGAAAGTAAAGAAATTAAAAGAAAAACTAATAATCGAAAATACAAACATTTAAAACATGTTTTTAACTGCCATTGGAACTGCTAAAGATTACATCGTAATAAATGTATATTTGTTAAATTTTAGGTAAAGAATTATAAAAGATATTTTAACTACAAGGATGTGATGTAATGAAAAGAAAGATCTATTCTTTTATAGTTATTCTTTATACTATATTTACTATATGCATTTTAAAATTTTATGCTACAGATAAAAGAGATGAAGAGATAGTATCAAATATGCTTAATAGAGAGAGCGTAGCGATAGATAATGATCAAACTTTTGGTATTCATAAAAAGAATGAGTTAAATGAGCTACATAAAGAAAAAGATTTAAAAGAAGAAAAATTAGAAAAAAATATTGAAATAGACAATAATAGAAGTAAAATTAGTGACAGAGATTTAAATACAAAACTATTTTTAGATGAAGTTGATGATAGTACAGAAGTAATAGTAGAAGGAGAATTCGATTCTTATAATATTGAGCAGAGGAAAAAAAATTCAGTAATAAAAATACCACCAGAAGAAATTGAAACAGCATTATCTATTAATGATAAAGTGAAGCTTTTTTCTATGAGTGATAAGATACCAAAAGAGGAACAGAATAAAATTAGCGATTATCTGCAATATAAAAATCAAAAGATAGGAGTAAGAAAGAGCTTAGATGTATTAAAAAACTACTTATCAGAAAAAGAGCTTTATGAAGTTAAGAAAATAGCGAGAAAATTCATAGATATGGATACCGTAGAGAATGCTGATTAATTTATATAGCAAACTCCTTAAAAATAATAATTTAAATACATTTTAGTATTTTCTAAGGCTAAGGTAACATTTTTATTTTTGAAATCTATATTATAACTAGAAGAATTTAAAATATCTTAGGAGTTGGTTATATGCCTTCTAGTAATTTAGTTTCAGTGTCAAATTTAATTCCTGCAATTTATAGTTTAGAACCTAAATCTATACTAGAAATAGGAGTTGGATTTGGTAAGATAGGATTTTTAGTTAGAGAATATTTAGATTTAAGAGAGAATAATGATGGTGGATATGCACCTTGGAATATATTAATAGATGGAATAGAAATATATGAAAAATATATTACGCCAATACATGGTTATATTTATGATAATATATATATTGGTAATGCAATCGATATTTTAAGTAAAAAAGATTTTCCTAAATATGATCTAATAGTACTTGCAGATGTTATAGAGCATTTGAAAAAATCAGATGGGAAAAAGCTACTAGAATTATGTTTTAAGACAGCAGATAGTGTTATAATATCAACACCATATATTTTTTATAAACAAGATGAATGCTATGGTAATGATGCAGAACAACATTTAAGTGGATGGGATATTAATGAGTTTAGAGCTATGGGAGCAAAATATGTTTGGATATCAGGAATACTTTTATTTGCTGTATTTACAAATAAAGTATTAAACCATAAAACAGATATTTTTTTAGACGATTTATTATTTGTAACTCCGCAATTACACCATATTAAAGATTTAATAACAGTTTATCTATCTACTGATCAATATGATCATTGTATAGAAGCTTGTGAAAAATATGAAAAGTTTTTTAAAGATGATTCATTCTTTTCAAATATGAAAGCAGTTGCTTTAAATATGAAGAACAAAGATGATTTGGAATAGACTTTAGTTTAATATATAAGATATACTAATATCATATATGAGTAAATAGCGTGTATTGAGTAACTTTGATGCACGTTATTTAGCTGAATCTTTAGTGTTGGAAGAAATCATATATAATTAAAACAATAATTGTAGTTGGGTGAAATATGAAGTAAAAATAAGAAAAATGGAGATAATAAAGCATAAATACTGAAAATGGTATAAAAAAAACTTGAAAAAATAGTTATAAAATTATATACTATTCCTTGTCAATGTTCTAAGGGTTTTTTCTGAAGAACTTGTGAAAATGCTGACATTTCTTGATAGTAGAATAGCTAATTTGTAGTAAATAAGTCTAAGTTCTACTTTAATAGTCAGTTTTATAACGTGGAGGAGTTCCCGAGAGGCCAAAGGGGGCAGACTGTAAATCTGTTACGTTTCGTTTCGATGGTTCGAATCCGTCCTCCTCCACCAATTATGGTCGCATAGCTCAGCTGGGAGAGCATCTGCCTTACAAGCAGAGGGTCACAGGTTCGATCCCTGTTGCGACCACCATTAGAAATTTATAATATGCTGGCATGGCTCAACGGTAGAGCAGCTGACTTGTAATCAGCAGGTTGTAGGTTCGATTCCTATTGCCAGCTCCATAATATATGGAGGAGTTCCCGAGTGGCCAAAGGGGGCAGACTGTAAATCTGTTGCGTTTCGCTTCGATGGTTCGAATCCGTCCTCCTCCACCAAATTATGGTCGCATAGCTCAGCTGGGAGAGCATCTGCCTTACAAGCAGAGGGTCACAGGTTCGATCCCTGTTGCGACCACCATTGAAAATTGTATAATATGCTGGCATGGCTCAACGGTAGAGCAGCTGACTTGTAATCAGCAGGTTGTAGGTTCGATTCCTATTGCCAGCTCCATAATATATGGAGGAGTTCCCGAGTGGCCAAAGGGGGCAGACTGTAAATCTGTTGCGTTTCGCTTCGATGGTTCGAATCCGTCCTCCTCCACCAAGTCAAAAGCTACATTTGTTCTCTTATTTTGAGAGCTCAAATGTAGCTTTTATTTTGTAAATAATCATGCTTTCATACGCAGTAGTCATAAGGCTACTGCATTTTTTACTGTTTGTATATTGGTGTTATATTATAGGGTTCCACAATAAAAATTTAACTTATATATGATTTTACTTCCATAACAAAAATTCTTTTGCTAAAGCTTTTGGAATTTCTTAAAATAAAATAAATTTTATTTTAAGAAATTCATCTCTAGTGAATTCTTTCATAAATTCTTCATTATTAATTGTTAATCATTAATTTCTAAAGATTTAAGCTATTTTTAGAAAAATTATTTTTCAGAGTATATTTTAAGTTTTCATATTGGATGCTTATAATAGCTTTTTACGTGAAATCTTTAGATTAATTTATTAATATGAAAGCATTAATTTATCCCTACTGTTTTTGATCATTTTAAGGCGTGGCCAATAATGCATTAAAATAAATATCTCCTAATATAATTAAAGTATGTATTTAGATATGGATTTATTTAAGTTTGGAGGATAATAGTATGAGAGAAACGATTTACAATGTTTTGTCTAATATTATATTACGTAGT
The DNA here is from genome assembly GCF_054863625.1 of Clostridium sp. Marseille-QA1073. NCBI lineage: Bacteria > Bacillati > Bacillota > Clostridia > Eubacteriales > Clostridiaceae > Clostridium > Clostridium sp. Marseille-QA1073. The sequence continues at coordinate 29,662 of NZ_JBSVQM010000028.1, forward strand.
CGTAATGTAACTAATGCCAAAGTTAATGTAGTCACATCAGATGAATTTCCTTATGAAATTGAAATTATCGCTGAAAATCTATATATACCTTGGGCTATAGCAATAAGCGATGAAGGAAAAGTGTATTTTACGGAGCGGTCTGGAACAATTAGAGTGATTGAAGATGGCAAACTTAATACTCAGCCACTCATTACATTTGGTGCACCCTTTATAAGTCAGGGGGAAGGAGGGTTAATGGGTATTGTTCTAGACCCAAATTATTCACAAAACAATTATATGTATGTTATGCATTCATATGTAGAAGGTAATCAAATTTATAATCGTGTTGTAAGATTGATTGAAGAAAATAATAAGGCATCCATTGACCGGATTATTCTAGATAAAATCCCTGGTGGACAAATTCATAATGGAGGAAGGATAAAGATAGGACCAGATCAGAAATTATATATAACAACAGGAGATGCAGGAAATTCTATGTTAGCACAAGATTTAACAAGTAAAGCAGGAAAAATACTGCGAATAGAATCAGACGGCAGTATCCCAGCAGATAATCCAATTATTAATTCACCTGTTTATAGTTTAGGGCATAGAAATCCTCAAGGCTTAGCATGGAATTCAAAAGATATCTTATATGAATCAGACCATGGACAGATAGGACATGATGAGATAAATATTATACAACCAGGAGCCAATTATGGGTGGCCTCTCGTTCAAGGAAATGAAGAATCCGAAGAAGTTGTAACACAAAAACCTTTAATACACAGTGGAGAAGATACATGGGCACCTTCAGGCATTGCCTTCGTAAATCAAGGACCATGGCAAGGAAAATTATTAGTTGCTACTTTGCGTGGAGAACAACTACTTGCTATATCCCTAAATGAAGATGGAACAGAAGTAAAGAATCTAGAATCATGGCTAAAGAATGAGTATGGGCGTTTGCGTGAGGTTATTCAGGCGAAAGATGGATCGATTTATCTGACAACGAGTAATATGGATGGAAGAGGAAATCCTAATGTAGGTGATGATAAAATTATCCGACTCATTCCGAAAAAAAGTGATATTTAAAGAAGCAAAGAGAACTCACTTTGTTCACATTATCTGTAGAACAGATAATAAACATAGAGAGAAAGAAAATTAACTTCTCAGCAGAAACACATACTTATAGAATGTCTTTTTATGATATATGTAATGTTTATAGAAAAATTTTCCTCTTAATATAATTTACAGTAGTAATATTGACAGAGAAATGACATTATGTTAGTATTTATCTAGTAAACTTAATAATAAAATAATACTCTTATCAAGAGAGGTGGAGGGAAACGGGCCCTGTGAAACCCGGCAACCGGTATATATTTTACCACGGTGCCAATTCCTGTGGAAGTAATTCTGCAAGATAAGAGAGTGCAAGTATGTATATTAGCCTCTTCTTATCTAAGAAGAGTTTTTTTATTTTATAAATATAGTGAGGAGGAGATTATAAATGAGAAGATTATTTACTTCAGAGTCAGTTACAGAAGGCCATCCAGATAAAATGTGCGATCAAATATCAGATGCAGTTTTAGATAGTATATTAGAAAAAGATCCTAATGCTAGAGTAGCTTGTGAAACAGCAGTAACTACTGGTATGGTTATGGTTATGGGAGAGATAACAACTAATTGTTATGTAGATATTCCAAAAGTAGTTAGAAAAACTGTAGAAGAAATAGGATATACAAGAGCTAAGTTTGGGTTTGATTGCAATACTTGTGCTGTATTAACATCTATTGATGAGCAATCTCCAGATATAGCTCAAGGTGTTGATGAGGCAATAGAAAAAAGAGGACAAGCGAAAGAGGAAATTGAAGCTGTAGGGGCTGGAGATCAGGGAATGATGTTTGGATTTGCTACATCTGAAACTGAAGAATATATGCCTCTTCCAATAGCTATGGCTCATAGATTATCAAGAAGATTGTCAGAAGTTAGAAAAAATGGAACTTTATCATATTTAAGACCAGATGGAAAAACTCAAGTTACAGTTGAATATGAGGATGAAAAACCAATAAGAATAGATGCAATAGTTATATCAACTCAACATTGCCCAGATGTTTCTCAAGAGCAAATTTATGAAGACTTAATGAAACATGTTATAAATGCTATAGTACCATCTGAATTATTAGATGAAAATACTAAATACTATATTAATCCAACTGGAAAGTTTGTTATAGGCGGACCACAAGGTGATTCAGGATTAACAGGAAGAAAAATAATTGTTGACACTTATGGTGGATACGGAAGACATGGCGGTGGAGCATTCTCAGGAAAAGATCCAACAAAAGTTGACCGCTCAGCTGCATATGCTGCAAGATGGGTGGCTAAAAACCTAGTAGCTGCAGGAGTTGCGTATAAACTAGAAGTAGAACTTGCATACGCTATAGGAGTAGCTAATCCTGTATCAATTGAAGTTGATACTTTTGGAACAGGAAAGATACCAGATGATAAGATTGTTGAAATAATTAAAGAAGTATTCGATTTAAGACCTGGTGCTATAATAAAAGAATTAGAATTAAGGAGACCAATATACAGACAAACAGCTGCTTATGGACACTTTGGAAGAACAGATTTAAATCTTCCATGGGAAAAATTAAGTAAAGTAGCCCAAATTAGAAGATATATATAAGCATAAAGCCCTGTACTTAATTTAGTACAGGGCTTTGTTAATGCACAATTCAAAATTTGTGATTGTGAATTTGATATTTTTCCAATAAGTGCTAATTATTCTCAAAGATACATTCAATTTAGGAGTGGTATATATAGAATTTAACAGGTTTGTAATGATTATGAATTGGCAAAAATATATTATATATAGAATATATTTTTGCCAATTCATAATGAAAGATTTAAAATAGTACAAGATTCATAATTGAAGTGTCAATTATTACAAATTAACAATTTTTAATCATATTCTGTTCTGTATGGAACACCTATAAAGAGTATAATTAGAACCATACAAGCAGCTATGATATAATTAATCAAAAGAAGAATTTTTAGGAGAGATTTTCATGACAGATATAACAGGGATAATAGATGATATTGTCTTTAAAAATGAGGATAATGGTTATACCATTGCCAATATAAGAAATGGTAATATTAGAAAAACTATTGTAGGTATAATCCCTTATATTAGTGAAGGTCAGCATTATAAGGTAACCGGAGAATGGGTAATTCATCCTAAATTTGGTGAACAGCTAAAAGTACTAAGCATTGAAGAAATTTTGCCAAATAGTATTTCAGGGATAGAAAAGTATTTGGCTAGTGGCGTCATTTCAGGAATAGGACCTGTTACTGCAAAAAAGATAGTTGATTTTTTTGGAGAAAGAACTTTAGAAGTTTTAGATAATAATATAGAACGATTAAGGGAAATTAATGGTATAGGGGAGAAAAAAATTGAACTCATAATGAAATCTTATTCCTCACAAAAAGAGCTTAGAGGCATTATGATTTTTTTTCAAACCTATGGAATTTCCGCTAATCAATGTATGAAAATATATAAAAGATTTGGAGCAAATTCTGTAGGAATCGTTAAAGAAAATCCGTATATATTAACAGAAACTATATCAGGAATAGGCTTTAAAACCGCAGATAACATAGCAAAGAATTTAGGTATAGATAAAGATTCTCCTTTTAGAATTAAAAGTGGAATAAGATATGTTGTAAATGAATTTTGTCTTTTAGGAAACACATATATGCCACTAGAAAAGCTTATTGTTAGGTGCAAAGAGATTTTATCTGTTGATGAAGAAAACATTCAAAAATCTGTATATGATAGTGTTTTGGAAGGTAAATTGAAGATAGAGAATATATATGGAGAAAGTGCAGTTTTTACTATTCCATATCTTTATGCAGAATTAGGTGTAACAAGAAAAATTGTTGAACTTGCATCAAGTTCTTATGATGAACTAGAGGTCAATGGAGAAAAAGAAATAAAGTCTTTTGAAAAAGAAAATAATTTAAAGTTGGCAAAATCTCAAATTGAGGCTATAAAAGGAGCGATATCTTACGGTGTTGAAGTTATTACAGGAGGTCCTGGTACAGGAAAGACTACAATAATTAACTGTATTGTTAGTATATTCGAAAAGGCTGGTATGAAAGTATTTATGGCTGCACCCACAGGGCGTGCAGCAAAAAGAATGACAGAAGCTACTGGAAGAGAGGCTAAAACTATTCATAGACTTTTAGAGATAGGTGCAGGAGAAGAGGGTATTGAAATTTTGAGAGATGAAAGTAGTCCTCTTGAATGTGATGTTTTAATAGTAGATGAAGCTTCAATGATAGATATTAATTTAATGAATAACCTTTTATCAGCAATATCATTGGGCACAAGGTTAATAATAGTAGGAGACGTAGATCAGCTTCCATCTGTAGGCCCAGGAAATGTACTTAGAGATATTATAGAGAGTAATTCTATAAAGACTGTAAGGCTTAATGAAATATTTAGACAGGGTAAAGAAAGTATGATAACAGTAAATGCCCATTTAATTAATGATGGTAAAATGCCTATGCTGAATAAAAAAGGTAGTGATTTTTATTTTATAGAATGTTATGATACACAGAAAATATTGGAACAAATTATATCTTTAATAAATACTAGACTTCCTAAATTTAATAAATCATGGGATAAAACAAAGCATATACAAATTTTATCTCCTATGAAAAAGGGTATAGTTGGAATAGATAATTTGAATAAAGAACTTCAAAATATATTAAATCCTAAATCAAAAAACAAGATGGAAAAAGAATTTAGAGATATAGTTTTTAGAATTGGCGATAAAGTAATGCAAACAAAGAATAACTATACTTTAAAATGGAATAAATATAATACTGAAGACGAAGCTACTGGTATTGGGGTATTTAATGGAGATGTGGGCTATATAATTGATATTAAAGAAGAAAATGATACAGTTGTAGTTAATTTTGAAGATGATAAAATTGTAGAATACGACTCTGTATTTTTAGATGAACTTACACTTGCCTATGCAATAACTATACATAAAAGTCAGGGTAGTGAATTTCCTGTAGTTATAATGCCAATGTTTATAGGACCACCACTACTTATGAACAGAAACTTATTATATACAGGTATAACTAGAGCGAAACAAATGGTTGTTCTTGTAGGTTCTCAAAAAGCTATTAGTTTTATGAAAGATAATGATAGAACTTTTGAAAGATATTCAGCACTAAAATGGAGAATAAAAGAAATATTTGATATATGATTTGAGGAGATAACTATGGCTATAAATATAAACATGTTTAGAGGTAAAGAAGAAGTAAGTCAAGATATATTAAGATATTGTCGAAATAAACATGATAGATTAAATGTTATTTCTTATTTTTACAATACAGCTACAATTTTTTTAGCCACCATATTCTATTATTTAAATAATAATAAATCTATAGTGTATATAACTAATGAAGCTAAAGATAGAATAGAAATTCTAAATTATATTGATAAAGAAAAATACGTGTATTTAAAAGATTCATCACAGGAAGTTAAAGATAAGATGATTATATGTAATTATAATAGGGCATTATACTTAGATAATAGATATGATTTAATTATCTTTGATGATTTAGGATATATGCCACTTCAAGATAAAAAAAGTATAGAAAGAATTTTGACTAGGCTTTGTAGTGATACTGGAATAGCTATTTCATATTCTATTGAATCTGTATTTTTAAAGGATAATAGTATATATTTTCCTATGAATAAAAATAAAACGCCGTTAATTGAGCCTAGAGTAATTACTACGAGAATTAACATAAATGAAGACTTACCGTTAGCAGCTTATGAATATTTAATTTGGGCTATATCTTTAAATAGAAGAACTATAATATATGTACCAGACAAGGTTAAAGTTCTAAATATTTATAGTTATATGGATAAATTAAAAAGAAAATTAACAGAAAATATATATTACCATATAAAAGATAAAAAAGATAAGACATATGTTAAAAAATTTTTATTTTCAAATAATAGTATTTTAATTACTGATGATTATGATGAGTTTCATGAAGATTTAAATAATATTAATGTAATGGTATTTTTTGCAGATGATAAAATTTATGATTATAAAACTCTAGTTTATATTACAAGTAAAGTAGAAAGAGCGGAATCATTAGAGCGAGGAGAAGTGATTTTTCTTTGTAAGGAAGAAACACAAGATATACATAAGGCTAAATTTATAATGAGAGAATTAAATAGGAAAGCGTGGGAAGAAGGATTCTTAAAATTTTAAAATATCTAATACATTGTATATCTTCGGTAATATATCCGACGAAAGAACAATGCATTATATGCAAATCCTATACTAAAGATAAGATAATATGTAACAGTTGTGAAAGCAAAATAAAGTTTATTAATAAGAGTTATTATATAATAAGGGAAAATAAGAAATATAAATGCTATATTATAGCAAAGCATGATGACATTATTAAAAAACTTGTATTGTCTTTAAAATATTTTAATAATTATTTAGCAGCAGAGCTTTTAGGTAATTATATGGGTGATTTAATTGATCAAGAAGCTTTAAAGGTTGATATAATTACTTTTGTGCCTATAAGTAAAAATGTAAGAAGAAAAAGAGGATATAATCAAGCTAAACTTCTAGCCCAGGTAGCATCTTCTAAAATTAATAAACCTTGCTTAGAGCTATTAGAAAAGTTTAAAGAGACTAAGGATCAAATAGGATTGGATAAGGAAGAAAGATGGATTAATGTTTGTGATTGTTTTAAATTTAATGAGAAGTTCTGTATTAAAGAAAAAAATATTTTATTAATTGATGATGTTATAACTACTGGGGCTACAGCTGTGAATTGTGTAAAATTATTAAAAAAATTTGGAGCTGGAAGAGTATACATCTTGACTGCTTCAAAAAGTGTAGTATAATAATAAAATATGAGTCGGGTTTGTGGTTGAAAGTCGATGCCAGTCGCAGGCAAAACGATCCACGTAAGTTAAACAAAGTTTTAATGAGCATGGTGCGGCTTAGAGGTAAGTCCTGCCGTGAAAAACGAGAGGGTTAGTAGTGAGAGGGTGAATCTGGGTAGCGAAAGCTCCAGCAGGCGAGTGTGGGGTCAAAGACCAGGTCAAACGGCTCAAAAATAATGCTATGTATACAATATTGTATACATAGCATTATTTTTTATTAAGAAAAATATAATTAAAGGTATAAAAAAATAAGAATTTTTTTATACAACTTATAATCTTTAAAAGTAATTTAGTTAAAACAGAAAAATAATTTAAATCTTAATTATAATAAATTTTACTAAAAATAAAATTTATTATAATTAAGATAATTACTATCATAAATGTATAAATAACTATAACCGATTTATAGACTTAAGCATAAAATAAATATGATAGGGGATATATATATGAATAATATAACATTATATCCTGAAGCGGATATTTTTGTGACATCACAATTTTTTAATGCTAATTTTTCAAATGTAAAATATTTATTTACAGGTAATAAATCAATAACTCAACCATTCAATAAATTGTTTAGATCATTGCTAAAATTTGATTTTAGTGATTTTGAGAATGAGAATGTAAAAATAGAAAAAGCTTCTTTATATTTATATGTAAGTCATAAATTAGACATGCATTTATTTAATGAAGATATTAGGGTTTATAGAAATGTAGAAGATTTTGATGATTATTTAGCTACTTGGAATCATTCCCCAAGTTATTCAGAAGATTCTTATTGTACTACTATGGATGATGTGGAGATTGATTCTTATATTGAATTTGATATTACTTCATTCGTAAATGGATGGATTAATAATAAGTATCCTAATTATGGAATGACTTTAGTTGGACTAGAAAATGATACCACTACTTTAGTACAATATGATTCAAGTAGGAGTGATAATTCACCTTATATTGAAATTGAATTTTATTATTATGATGAAGATGATGAATTAGAAGAGTATGGAGCAAGAAGTATTTCTAGAGGATGTTGCAATAATCATTGTAATCACTGCATACAATGTGTTGTAGGACCAACAGGTCCGACCGGTCCAGCAGGGGCGATCGGAGCAACAGGTCCAACCGGTCCAGCAGGCCCAGCAGGAGCAACAGGCCCAACAGGTCCAACCGGTCCAGCAGGGGCAATCGGAGCAACAGGTCCGACCGGTCCAGCAGGCCCAGCAGGAGCAACAGGGGCAACCGGCCCAACAGGTCCAATCGGTCCAGCAGGGGCAACAGGAGCAACAGGCCCAACAGGTCCGATAGGTCCAACCGGTCCAACAGGTCCAGCAGGGGCAATCGGAGCAACAGGTCCGACCGGTCCAGCAGGCCCAGCAGGAGCAACCGGGGCAACCGGCCCAACAGGTCCAATCGGTCCAGCAGGGGCAACAGGAGCAACTGGCCCAACAGGTCCGATAGGTCCAACCGGTCCAACAGGAGCAGCTGGAGCGCCAGGAGCACCAGGGGCAGATGGAGCACCAGGAGCAACAGGTCCAGCAGGCCCTCCAGGTCCAGCTGGAGCAGACGGAGCGCCAGGAGCACCAGGGGCACCGGGAGCACAAGGTTCAACAGGCCCAACAGGTCCAACTGGCCCGACAGGAGCAACTGGAGCTGGAATAAATAGTTATGGATATTTTTATTCACCAGGCACAGCTCTTGGATTAGGAGTATTCGCAGGAGGTGCAAGTTTACCATTAACTAATAATGGTGTAGTCGTAGGATTGACTCATACACCAGGAAATGCACAGGTAATAGTAAATAATTCTGGTGATTATGAAGTTGAATTCATAGTTGCTACAACTGTGGGGGTTAATGCAGCATTTGCAATTGCAGTAAATGGTGTAATTCAAACTAATATTAATTATAGTGCTTTAGTAGCAACAGGAGAGGTAATCGGACAGGGAATTTTAACATTAGCCGCAGGAGATCAAATAACAATAGTTAATAATTCTCTTATTTCAGTAACTTTATCATTAGCACCAACAGTATCAATTTCACTAACAGTTAAGCAATTAAGATAATATAATATTTTATATAAATTTAAAATAGCTCTTTGAACTTACAAAGAGCTATTTTTAAAAAATAATAATTTTTTATTTTAAATCTAATTAGAATTATTTTTATTAAATAGTTTTTACATATTAATAATTAAAAATTTTAATATAAATTATAATAAAAATATTTAACATAATTTATAATGCTTAAAAAGAGTATAATAACATTAAAAAGTAATAAGAGCTTATGGTATTTTACGCTATATTTTCCCATACTCACGCATATAATTATTATATCATAATTATAAATAAACTGCATTTATAAAAGTCTATAGAAAAATATAATGTGAAAGAGAGTAAAAGACATGTAGAGGGATATTAGCTTTATGTTTCAAAAAATTCAAAAAAATTAAATTGAAAGTAATCAGCATAAGTATTACAATATTGATACAAACTAAATATGAAACATGAGTGCTACAAACTCTAGAAAGGGGTTGTAATTATGAAAGTAAAATCAATAGGTAAAAACATCGAATTAACAGAGGCACTAAAAGAAGTGGTAGACAAGAAAATCTCAAAGTTAAGCAAGTACTTTGCGGAGGATGTTGTGGCCAATACAACCTTAAGTGTTGAAAGAAATAAACATAAAATAGAGGTTACAATACCATTTAATGGTGTTACATTGAGAGCTGAAGAGAAGAATGAAGATATGTATGCAGCAATAGATTTAGTTTTAGATAAAATTGAAAGACAAATAAGAAAACAAAAAACAAAATTGCAAAGAAAAAATCATGGAGATTCATTAAGATTTCATAATATAGATGATTATGTTTATGACGATGACAATGTTGAACCTAGAATAGTTAAAACCAAAAGATTTGCAATAAAACCAATGTCTACTGAAGAAGCAATTCTTCAAATGGAACTTTTAGGACATGATTTCTTTGTATATAAGAATGGGGAAACATCTCAAGTTAATGTATTATATAAAAGAAAAGATGGAAATTATGGTTTAATAGAACAACAATTTTAATACTTAATATATAGAAAGCTGGTAGATTATCTACCAGCTTTAATTTAATTTTGTTCCAATTCTTTTTAAAAATGTTAAATTAAATTTACATTATTTTTTTAATAATTTTGAATAATGTAACATAGAAAGTTGAAGGAAAGATAAATAAATGCTATAATTTTAAAGTGCATATTTATTTACTATTAAACATAAAGATGAATTTACTACATATTATTATTAGCTTATTTTGGCTATAATTTTATATGTTATAATATCAGTAGTTGCTAAAACCAGTTATACATAGATCAAAGTTTAGATGAAGAGTGAGGATGACGGTCATGAAACTTTTTGAAAAGATTTTTGGAACATATAGTGAAAGAGAAATAAAACGTATTATGCCTATAGTTAAAAAAATAAACGAATTAGAAGCAGATATAGAAAAACTAAGTGATGAACAATTAAAAGCAAAAACAGAAGAGTTTAAAAACAGACTTAACAATGGTGAAACTTTAGATGATATACTACCTGAAGCAGGAGCAGTGGTAAGAGAAGCATCTAAAAGAGTTCTTGGCCTAAGACATTATGACGTTCAGCTAATTGGTGGAATTATACTACACCAAGGAAGAATTGCAGAAATGAAAACTGGAGAAGGAAAAACTTTAGTGGCAACTCTTCCAGCATACTTAAATGCCTTAACAGGTAAAGGCGTTCATATAATTACAGTTAATGACTATCTTGCAAAAAGAGATAGAGATGAAATGGGAAGAGTTCATGAGTTTTTAGGACTTACAGTTGGAGTTATTATTCATGGACAAAGTCAAGCTGAAAAACAAGAACAATATGGTGCAGATATAACTTATGGAACAAATAATGAATTTGGATTTGATTACTTAAGAGATAACATGGTTGTATATAAAGAAGAAAAGGTTCAAAGAGAGCTTAATTATGTTATAGTTGACGAGGTTGACTCTATATTAATAGATGAAGCTAGAACTCCTCTTATTATATCTGGTGAAGGAGAGAAATCTACAGAATTTTATAGAGTTGCAGATTTCTTTGTGAAATCATTAAAAGAAGAATCAGATTATACAAAAGATGAAAAAGCTAACTCTGTTATATTAACAGATGAAGGTGTTGAAAAAGCTGAAAAATATTTCCATGTTGAAAACTATGCAGATCCAGAGAATATGAATATTCAGCATCACGTAGTTCAAGCATTAAAAGCTAACTATATGATGAAAAATGAAAAAGACTATATCGTTAAAGACGGTGAAGTTATAATAGTTGATGAATTTACTGGAAGGTTGATGGAAGGTAGAAGATATAGTGATGGTCTTCACCAAGCAATAGAAGCAAAAGAAAATGTTAAAGTAGAAAAAGAGTCTAAAACTCTTGCAACAATTACATTCCAAAATTATTTTAGAATGTATAAAAAATTAGCAGGTATGACAGGTACAGCACAAACAGAAGAAAGTGAATTTAGAGAAATCTATGGACTAGACGTTATTGTTATACCAACACATAAACCTGTTATAAGAAAAGATCAGCCAGATACTATATATAAAACTGTACAAGGAAAATATAAAGCTATAGTTGATGAAATAGCTGAAACTTATAAAAAAGGTCAACCAGTACTTGTTGGTACTGTAAGTATAGAAAAGTCAGAGATACTATCTGTGATGTTAAAGAAGAAAGGAATACCGCACCAGGTGTTAAATGCTAAATACCATGAAAAAGAAGCGGAGATAGTTGCTCAAGCTGGACAAAAGTCTATGGTAACAATAGCTACTAACATGGCTGGACGTGGTACTGACATAAAACTTGGAGAAGGTGTTGTAGACCTTGGAGGACTAAAAATAATCGGTACGGAAAGACACGAGTCTAGACGTATAGATAATCAGCTTAGAGGACGTTCAGGTCGTCAAGGAGACCCAGGTGAATCAAGATTCTACATATCATTGGAAGACGATTTAATGAGAATTTTCGGTTCTGAAAGAATAGCAGGAGTTATTGAAAAACTAGGGTTAACAGAAGATGACGCTATAGAGAGTAAGATGGTAAGTAATGCTATAGAAGGTGCGCAAAAGAAAGTTGAAGGTAATAACTTTGATATTAGAAAGAATGTTGTTAAGTATGATGACGTTATGAATAAACAAAGAGAGATTATCTACAGTCAAAGAGAGAAAGTGCTTACTGGAGAAGATTTAAAAGATCAAATTCAAGGTATGATAGAAGATGTTATAGAATCAGCAGTTAATTCTCATATTAGTGGCGTTGAGGAAACCTTTGATGATGAACTTAAAAACCTTATAAACTACATGGAAGAGTTATTTATGGAAAAGGGAACATATACTTTTGAAGAGCTTGAGAAAATGTCAAATGATGAGCTTAAAGAAAGTTTCTTAAAAGTTGCCAAAGAAATGTATGATTATAAGGAAGAGGTATTTGGCGAAGAACAAATGAGAGAAATAGAAAGAGTTATACTTCTTAAAGTTGTTGACTCTAAATGGATGGATCACATAGATAATATGGATCATTTAAAACAAGGTATAGGCTTAAGAGCGTATAAGCAGCAAGATCCATCTCAAGCATATCAAATGGAAGGTAGCGATATGTTTGATGAAATGATCGATAATATTAAAGTTGAAACGGTTAAATATTTATTCCATGTGAGAATAGAAAAGGCTCCAGAAAGAGAAAGAGTAGCTAAAGAAACTTCAACTAATGAAGATAGCTCACTGACAAAAGTGCCTTTGAAAAAGAAAGAAAAGCCAAATAGAAATGATCCTTGCCCATGTGGTTCAGGACATAAATATAAAAACTGTTGTGGAAGAGGCGAATAATATTGATACTACAATTAGAAGAAGCATTAAATGAAGTAAATAGTCTTAAAGAAAATTTAGCGGAAGTGAGGGTTTCTCTTTGACATTGCATCTCTTAAAAAAAATCTTCATGAATTAGAGATGAAGATGCAGGAACAAAACTTTTGGGATGATGTAAATAAGGCTCAAGAGATAACTCAAGATGCTAAGAGTATTAATGATAAAATAGAAAAATTTAATTCTGTAAGCGAAAGAGTTGAAGATTTAGAAGTTTTAATACAGCTTAGCATAGAGGAAGAGGATGAAAGTTCTTATAAAGAAATTAAAAAAGAGCTTAAGGAATTAAGTGATACTGTTGATAAGTTTAAAATAGAAATACTACTATCTGGTGAGTATGATAAAAATAACGCTATTGTAGCACTTCATACTGGTGTAGGCGGTAATGATGCTCAAGACTGGACGGAAATGCTCTATAGAATGTATACAAGATATTGTGAAAAACAGGGCTTTAAAGTTGAGGTATTAGATTATATACCGGCAGATGAAGCAGGAATTAAAGGTGTTACTTTAAAAATAAGTGGAGAATATGCTTATGGATATTTGAAAGCTGAAAAAGGTGTTCATAGACTTGTTAGAATATCTCCATATAATTCTAATGGCAAACGCCAAACCTCTTTTGCTGGATGTGAAGTTTTACCTGAACTTACTGAAAGCCAAGACATTGAAATAAGATCAGAGGATTTGAAAATCGATACTTATAGATCTGGTGGAGCTGGAGGTCAGCATGTTAATAAAACAGAATCAGCTATAAGAATCATGCATATACCAACAGGTATAGTAGTTCAATGCCAAAGCCAAAGAAGTCAGCATACTAATAAAGAGTATGCCATGAAAATGCTTAAAGCAAAGCTTATCGATTTAAAAGAAAGAGCTCATAAAGATAAAATAGAAGATTTAACTGGAGAAGTTAAAGATAACAGTTTTGGTAGTCAAATACGCTCATATGTATTTCATCCATATAATCTAGTAAAAGACCATAGAACAGGTGTAGAAACTGCAAATATAAATGCTGTGATGGATGGGGAACTTGATGAGTTTATAACTGGATATTTAAAGCAAAACAAATAAAAATAATACCTCTAGAACTTTATCTAGAGGTATTATTTTCTTTTATATTAAAGATAAAGAAAACAAGCCTTATGGATAAGAACTATAAGCATTATAAATGAATATTATAGAATTAATATGTAGATATATTTAAAAGTTAATTATGTAGTCTATTTTCTATAATATTAGGTCAACATGATTCACTCATAAATTTATTATCAATAGTTTATGTGTTTTTGTTTAGAATTAAATATTGAGTGTATCTTTGACTAGTTATTCCATTTAAGAGGGATAACTTTAACTTGCATATATGAAAAATGTATGTTAAAATATTCTAAATTTTGATTCAGGAGGAATAACTGTGATTTTAAAATATCAGTTAATAAATTACACAATTCATCATCATCATTGTTAAGACTTGATTTATGGGAAAATTAGCCATAGATACAAGTCTATTAATGTTGCTAAGATATTGTAACTATGGTGATGATAAGATAAATGCTAAACTATCAGCTCTATAGGTACAGCTCCTATAGGGTTTTTTTATTATTAAAATTTATAATTTATTGGAGGTAAAATAATGAGTAAAGAAATTGTAAAACCATCTATATTACCAGGGTTTATGGAATTATTACCACAAGATCAAATATTGTTTAATAAAATCCTTGAGAAAATACAAAAGGTTTATGAAAGATATGGATTTATACCTATAGATACACCAGTGATTGAAAAATCGGAGGTTTTATTAGCTAAAGGGGGAGGCGAAACAGAGAAACAAGTTTATAGATTTAATAAAGGAAGCAGTGATTTATCTTTAAGGTTTGATTTAACAGTTCCATTAGCAAGATATGTAGCTGAGCATATGTCAGATTTAACTTTTCCATTCCGTAGATATCAAATAGGAAAGGTATATAGAGGAGAAAGAAATCAAAAGGGACGATTTAGAGAATTTTATCAATGTGATATTGATATTATCGGTAATGGAAAATTAGATATTATAAATGATGCAGAAATTCCAAGTATAATTTTTTCTATATTTAATGAAATAGGATTAAAAGAGTTTAAAATACACATAAATAATAGAAAAATAATGAATGGTGTTTTTGAACATTTTGAAGTTTTAAATAAAGTAGAAGCTTTAAGAATTGTTGATAAAATAGATAAGATTGGCACGGAGGCAGTAGAAAAGGAATTAGAAAAAATAGATATTTCTGCTGACAATATTAAGAGAATTGTAGAGTTTATTAATATTAAAGGAACCAATGATGAAATATTAAATTCTCTAAAGGAATTAGAAATCTCAAATGATTCTTATATTGAAGGAGTAGAAGAGCTTTCAAAAGTAATTCACTATATGAGATGCTTTGGAGTACCAGATAAAAACTTTATTATAGATCTAAAGATTACTAGAGGATTAGATTACTATACAGGTACTGTTTTTGAAACTATGTTAGATAAGTATCCACAAATAGGATCCGTATGTTCTGGTGGGCGTTATGACAATTTAGCAGAATATTATACTAAGGAGAAACTTCCAGGTGTTGGCATATCCATTGGTCTTACAAGGCTTTTTTATCAACTAAGGGAAGCTGGAATTATAGAAGGTAAAGGGAAGGCAACATTAACAGAGGTTTTAGTAATTCCAGTAGACGATTCTCTAGATTATTGTATTAATGTTGCTAGTAAACTGAGAGCAGAAGGAATCATTTCTGAGGTGTATTTTGAAGAAGGAAAAATGGCTAAGAAACTAAATTATGGAAATAAACTAGGTATATCAAATGTAATTCTAATTGGAAATGATGAAGCAAAAAGTGGCATATTAACCTTAAAAGATATGAGTACTGGAAATCAGTATAAGCTAACTCTTGATGAAATAATAGAAAAAATTAAGAATTAGATAAACAATAATAATTTTAAATTTATATAAGGAGTGAAAAAGAAGATGATAATTTATTATTTTCTTTTTCATTCCTTATTTTAAATGTCACTATTAGTAACATACAAAATAAGGTTAATATAATTAAAAACTATTTTAAATCATTATCTTATAAGGATATTTTCAAGTATATTAAGGAGTTTATATGGTTTTTAAAAGGTGTTTTTCTAAGATTAACAGAATATAGATGTTAAATAGAATTTAAGGGGGAAGAAATTTGAGAAGAATGGGGATTTTTACATTTGTATCGTTTATAAATTTAATTATTATTTTAGGTTTAATTGTTATGGGGGTATATGGTTTTATATTGTTTGTTAAACTTGCTCATAGAGGAATTAAAGCATTTGATATTTATATAGATGAAAAAACAAATAGTAAAGATAAAATTGATAGTTAATTTTATGAAGTAAAAGCGAGGCAACAATGCATTTTTCTAGTAAGTGAAATAAGTATATTTACTAGAATTTTATTATAATAGTAAAGAAAGTATTTATTTTAAGCTTAATTGTAAAAATTCCCATTTAAGAAATAGAGTCTCCAATTTCTTAAATGGGAATTTCTATCCATATTATGATTTCGTGCTCTTTAAAAGAGCCTTAACGTTTTTTGTTGCATCTAATAATGGACTAATTGACTTATCATAGTTTAAATTATCTATTATATTTGCTATAAATTGAGATATGTCAACCTCTTTAAACCATTTGGAATCTTTAACATTTTGAGGAATGTAGGTGAGATTTGTTGAATATACTTTATTTATTAAACCTTTTTCATAAAACTCATTAAATTTATCAATACCCTCAGTAAAGAGTGAAAAAGTTGTTGATACATATATTTTTTCAGCTTTGTGCTTTTTCAGTTCTGTTACTATATCAAATATAGATTCTCCAGAAGAAATCATATCATCAACAATTAATATATTTTGTCCTTCTATACTTCTACCTATATATTCATGTTGAACAATTGGATTCTTACCACTAACTACTTTTGAATGATCTCGTCTTTTATAGAAAAGACCAATATCAAGACCAAGTACACTAGAGTAATAAATAGCTCTATCCATTGCACCTGTATCAGGGCTTATCACAAGCATTTTACTTTTATCTATAAATAAGTCCTTTTCTTCTTTTATACAGGTTTTAAGAATTTCATATGTAGGATAAAGGTTATCAAAAGATATTAATGGTACGGCATTTTGAACATTAGGGTCATGGACGTCAAAGGTAATTATATCACCAACACCTAATCTTTCTAGTTCTTGGAGCGCAATAGCACAATCTAATGACTCTCTAACTTTTCGTCTATGTTGTCTTCCAGCATATAGTAGGGGCATTATAACAGTAATCCTTCTTGCTTTACCGCCTATTGCAGATAAAACTCTCTTTATATCTTGAAAATGATCATCTGGACTTTTATGATTCTTAAATCCAAACATTTCATAGGTGCAACTATAATTCCCAACATCACATAGTATATAGATATCTTTACCTCGTACAGTATCTTCTAATACAACTTTACCTTCACCATTAGAGAAGCGAACTTCATTAGTAGGAATAAGATAAGACCTTTTACAAGTATCCTTATCATCGAAATTATCATATAAATCATTTTTTCTTTTTTCTATTAAGTAATTATCAATTTTATTACCTAATTCACCACTACTTTCTAAGGCTATAATTCCTAACTGTCCATGAGGAATAGAAATTGGTGAGTTTATATTCATAATATCATCTCCTTTAAATATTAAGAAACCTTTACTTTTCTTT